>CAZOMS010000042.1:0-13845 GCA_964580805.1 uncultured Syntrophomonas sp.
TGGCTGAAGGTAGCCGCTTTTTTTACTGTCATTTGATTGCGGGTCAGGGTGCCGGTCTTATCGGAACAGATCACGGTAGTACACCCAAGCGTTTCTACCGCCGGCAGTTTGCGGACAATGGCATTCCTCCTGGCCATCCTTTGGACTCCGAGAGCCAGAACCACAGTGACAATGGCCGGCAGTCCTTCCGGAATGGCAGCCACGGCCAGGCTGATCCC
This sequence comes from uncultured Syntrophomonas sp., assembly GCA_964580805.1. GTDB lineage: Bacteria > Bacillota > Syntrophomonadia > Syntrophomonadales > Syntrophomonadaceae > PHAA01. The sequence goes on from CAZOMS010000042.1 coordinate 219, forward strand.
GGCCATTAGCATGGTCATTATATCTTCCCCGCGGGCGATCCCCAATAAGGTTACCACCAAACACACCGCCAGGCAGATGACGATCAATGTCTTGCCCAGTGCATCCAGCTTTAGCTGCAGAGGGGTCATTTCGGTTTCGGTCTCCATCATCAGCCCGGCGATCTCACCCATTACCGTTTTCATACCGGTTCCCACCACTATGCCCCGGCCCCGGCCCCGGGTCACCGAGGTACCCGTAAAAGCCATGTTGGTTCTATCAGCCAGGGGGCATTCAGCCGAACAGACCTTCTCGGCTCGTTTCTCGACCGGCACTGATTCACCGGTCAAGGCCGATTCGTCTATCTCCAGGGTTGAAGACGACACCAGTCTGAGATCGGCCGGCGCTTTATCACCGGCCTCCAGTAAGACCAGATCACCGGGAACCAGGTCGACGGCCGGAATCGTTATTCGCCGGCCATATCTGATCACCCTGGCCTCCGGAGCGGCCATTTTTTTGATCTCCTCCAGGGAACGTTCGGCTTTATATTCCTGGACGAAACCCAGTATGGCATTGATAATGACAATAGTCATGATGGTTAGGGCGTCGGCCATATCCCCTATAATTCCGGATATGACGGTCGCCCCCAACAAAACCAAAACCATGGTGTCGGTGAACTGATTCAATATTATCCGCCAGGGTTGAATGGGGTTACCCATCTCCACCACATTACTGTACTTTTGCTGACGGATATTGACATCTCGGTCGGACAGACCGGCATTCAGATCAGTATCCACCGCTCTCACTATTTGGTCGATATCCTGGCTCCACCAAGAGTCTTTGGTCATCATTATGCCTCCGAAATCCTATCTCAGACAATCTTATTCACGATCAGGCAATAAAAGACCAAAGGACAGCCAGTTCGGGCTGTCCCACCAGATATGGAGTTGGTGTTGGCGGGTTTTGTCTAGCAGTTGGTATCAACAAGTGCGGCCAGGGCGGCAAATATCTCCGGCCGGTAGGATTGGTCATCCAGAACACTGAGGAACGTGGCGCCTTCATGATGATAGACCAGGCGGTCCTGAATCGTATCCAGCATTCCGTAAGCCTTTAGAACAAAGTCACTTACCCGGCGGCCGAACAATATGACGTATTCAGGCTGAAAAATCTTTAGTTCTTCAATTATATAATTAAGACAGTTGATGATCGCGTCATCAGATGGTTTGATAGGGATACCGGTACAGCTTTGATTGGTCACCCGGCATAGGTTGTGTGCGTCCAGCAGCGGATTGTTTACCTGGCAGGGAATGGACTCGGCCAATGGGCAGGCTTTAAGCTGGCATCGGACCATAAAAGTATGATAGACCCCATCCACCTGGAGGTATTTCTGGACGGTATTGCGAACCTCCACGATCCAATCGATATCGTTGGTGCGCTCCCCTTCACATTCGAATATAATGACTGCTTCCGGCACCAGGTCTCCTTTACCCGTGACCGGTTTACTGGTACAGCGCAACAAGGCAGGGCAGCGGCTGCACTTATCGATTCTGGTCTCCAGTTTGATTATGGCTTTGGTATTCTTTTCCCGTTGATTAACATCCAATCCGATCATCACCCATCTCTGCAACCAAGCTCCAACAATATTTGGTCCAAAAAAAATACCGCTGTTAAGCGGCGTTGTATAACAAAACCCGGACTAACCAGACCTGCATAGTCATCAACAAGGTTCATCCAAACGTTAATTAATCTTATACAAATACTCGCGGGTCCGCTTACTTGTTCCCCAAGTGGCATCAGTCAATCGCGCTGATATATAACTGCGGATATTGTCGTCCATTTCCGGGCTTTCCAGATCGAACAGGATGTAAAAGGCCCGCAGCAAATTATTCATATTCATTAGCAGCCGTTCCGGCGGTGTAACCTTGAGCAAGGCATCCCGCCGCCCATAGAAGTACACCATTCTCCGTAGCACCCACATTATTTCCGCGTTGGTAAAGAGTCTCTTGGTCAATATCTCATCCATCAGCTGGTCAGCGCCGATAGAAAACTCACGTTTTTCCAGCTCTTTATACTCATCGGTGTCGATTATCGATATTGATACGCCCAGTAAATCCTTCTCCAATTCTCAACCTCCTGATAAACACGACATGGGAAACTTATCGAATAACTCTCCGCGCTCCTACGTACCTGGATGCATAATAGGATTCGCTCAAGGCCGAGTAGATGACTCCTCCGCTGCTGGGCGAACTGGAGTGAATAAACTTGCCGTTACCGGTGTAGATGCCTACATGGCTGATCCCGCCGGAGGTATTGAAGAAAACCAGGTCCCCTGTGATCAGATTGGCTTTGGAAACGGCGCTGCCCTGACTGTACTGGCCGGCTGCGGTGCGGTTAAGGGAAATACCAAACTGTTTAAATACATAGGAGGTAAATCCGGAACAGTCAAATCCGCCCGGCGCTGATCCACCATATCGGTAAGGTGTCCCCAAATATTGAGCTGCTTTGGCGATCACCCGGGATCCGGTGACATTGTCTCCCGACCTTGATACTGTAACGGCAGTCGGTGTTCCAGAAACCTTAAGGGTCTCCCCGGCAATAAGTGCATCTCCGGTCAACCCATTGAGAGCCCTGATATTATCGACGCTGTTTCCATAGAGCTGAGCAATGCTCCACAGGCTGTCACCAGGCTGGATCACATACAGGGATTCGTTGGCGGCAGGCTCAGGGGCCGGTGCCGGATCAACCGACGGTGTTGCTGGGGCTGCCGGAGTCGCTGCTGGAACCGCAGCTCCATTCAATTGGATAACCTGCCCTGTATGCAGCAGGTCGGAACTCAAACCATTCAGCTGTTTGATCTGGGCCACCGTCATACCATGTGCGGCAGCTATCCCCCACAGGTTGTCCCCTGCTTGAACAACATATGATGATGTATTGGCTGTATTCACTGGTATGGCTGAGGCCGTGGATGCAGCTGGTTTGGCCGCCGGTGCCGGTGCTGCGGTAAGTTTTAGAACCTGACCGATTTGCAGCATCTCCGAACTCAAACCATTCAGCTGTTTGATCTGGTCAACCGTGACCCCATTGGCACTGGCAACGGTCCAAAGACAGTCGCCTGATTTGACCGTATAAGAAGCCGGCGCGGCAGCTACTATACCGCTTCCTGCCAGCAAAATTAGTATCAATGTCAATACGCCGATCAGCGTCGCTTTTCTCATTCTACCCCTACCCTTCACAAAACATGTAAATTAATCCATGTTTTTTATTCTATAGTAGGGGGGAAATATCCTGCTAAGGATGAAGAAATTTATTTATTTTTGTTGAAATAACGGTGGATGGCATCCATCATTTGGGAATTGATGCCGCTCGCCCCCATCCTGTCGCGGGTAACGGAACCGGTACCATGAAAATCAGACCCGCCGGTAATCAGCAGATGGTGGTCCCGGGCCAAGGCAGTAAATTGCCCGACTTGAGCCGGTTGATGCTCCGGGTAATAGACCTCCAAACCCTCTATCCCCATGGCGATGATCTGCTCAATTTTGGCCTGTTCCCCTATCAAACCCGGATGGGCCAACACGCTGATGCCCCCGGCCTTGCTGATGAGACCGATGGCTTCTTCAGGGGTAAACTTATACCGGCGGACATAAGCGGGGCGGCCGTGGTCTATGTATTTGTCGAAAGCCTCCTCCTCTGAGGCCGCCCATCCCAGGTGGCACAACGCTCGGGCTATATGGGGGCGGCCGATGAGTTGCCCCTTGGCGCAATGCTTTACTTGTTCCATGGTGATACTTACGCCCAACTGGTTGAGTTTGGCCACTATCTTTTCCGCCCGGTTCCAACGCTCCCTTTTTATATGGACCAGGCGTTCTGCCATCCGGCCGTCCGGGTCGGCAATAAAGTAGCCCAGGATATGAACCTCATCATCCCCATAATCGGTGTTGAGTTCAATCCCGGGGATGAAATCCAGTTGGATCTTCTCCGCTTGGATAAAGGCCTGGGCCGGACTAATTCCATCCAAGGTATCATGATCGGTTATGGCCAGGCCGGTCAGTCCGCATTGAACCGCCCGCCGAATAACCTCAACCGGCGTCAGCACCCCATCGGAAGCGGTGGTATGAACGTGCAGGTCGTACATGAGAATCCTCCTTATTCAGCTGCTCTCACCGGGCAAAACTGCCGTTATCACTCGAATAGCATTACCGCCCAAAATCATTTCGATTTCGTGGGGCAAAAATCCTTTGCCGGCCAGTAAATCCGGCATCCTGGCATACTGTCCAACGTCTCCCAGGACCATGTCATCAGCACCGTCGAAATCCGAACCCAGGCCTACACACTCGACTCCGATCAGATCAGCAATGTAGGCAATATGGTCCAGCATATCGCCAACCGTGGCATTGCCGTCTTCCTTGACGAAGTCGCTCACCTGGGTTACGCCTACCACTCCTCCCTTTTGGGCCAGGGCTTTGAGCTGGGCGTCATCCAGGTTGCGCCAATGCGGGCAAAGGGAACGGGCGTTGGCGTGGGTGACCAGAACTGGCTTGGGGTAGAGCTCCAGGGCCTGGTAATAGGAGGGGATAGAAATATGGGCCAGATCCAGCAGAATCCCCAACCGGGCCATTTTTTTCAGCGTCTCCCGCCCCTTCAGGCTAAGTCCCCCGGCGCTGACCCCTTCCCCGCCCCCATCCGCCAGCAGATTACGATCATTCCAAGTCAGCCCCAGGCTGCGCAGACCGTTGCGCTGCAGGACTCTCAAGATCTCCACATCGCTGCCCAGGCATTCAGCTCCCTCCAGGTGCAGAAGACAGCCTATTTTATTCAGCTCTTCAAGGTCACCCAGGTCATTGCGGTTGAGTATTGGATGGAGGTGGGACCGGTTGTCTTCGACCTCCATCCAGAAGCGGTCCACTTGTTTCAGAATCTCGCGCAAGCAGGTGTTGCTTTCGGCCGGTCGGGTAAACATGGCAAAAAACTGCAGCCCGATACCGGCGGCCCGGGCCCTCTCGATATCGTACTGGGATGAGTTGGAGCGCAATGGGGCCCCGGTCTTACACAGATGGGAAATCGTATCACAATGCAAATCTACGATATTCACAATGGTCCTCCCCTTCAGTTAATCCTCCAGGCGGAGGGATAAGCAAAAAACCTGCTTCAGGAGCAGGTTTTACATCAGATCGGTATTTATTATGATAGAGGGCAACCCTGTCACCTGGGTTCAACGATTAGTTTTATGGCGGTTCTTTCTTCGTTATCGATGATAATGTCAGTAAACGCCGGGATGCATATCAGGTCCATACCGCTGGGTGCTACGAATCCGCGCGCAATGGCAATGGCTTTGATGGACTGGTTGATCGCCCCAGCCCCGATGGCTTGGATCTCAGCAGCGCCTTTCTCCCGGAGCACTCCGGCCAAAGCGCCGGCAACCGAATTAGGGCTTGATTTAGCTGAAACTTTCAATACTTCCACGTACTAGCCTCCTTCATTAATGAATACACTTTTGCAAAGTAGATTGGAAAGGTTGCTATATAGAAGTATATTCTAAATCTATTCACTAATTCCTTCTTTTTCAATAAACCCAATGGCAGTTTTTCATTAAAATGGGATTTTAACTCGATTATTCCATTGACATCGAAAATCTTTCGATACTGACGGCGGTCCTTTTGTTCTCATCCAGTTCTATGATCACTCCCTGCAATTGTGCGGATCCCCCTGCCACCTCAAATCTGGTGGGACGCCCGTTAAGGAACTTTGCTACAATAGGATCGATTTCCATGCCCAGAATGGAATGGATCGGTCCAGTCATTCCCAGGTCGGTTATGTAGGCAGTGCCCTTGGGCAGAATCCTCTCGTCCGAGGTCTGGATGTGGGTGTGGGTTCCCAGGACCGCTGAAACCTGGCCGTCGAGATAATATCCCATGGCCAATTTTTCCGAAGTGGCTTCGGCATGTATATCCACGATGATATAATCGGCAGAGCCGTCCAGATCTTTCAGTATGTCACGGACCGCTTGAAACGGGCAGTCCAAGGGAGGCAGGAACATACGGCCGGAAACATTTATGACCGCGACATTCTTATTGAATCCCGCTTTATAGATATGATAACCTTGCCCGGGGCAAGGACCGGGATAGTTGGCCGGCCGAATCAGCCGGGGTTCATCGTCAATAAAAGCAAATATGTTTTTGTTATCCCATACATGATTGCCCATGGTCAGCACGTCGATGCCGGCGCCCAGCAGTTCATCCTTGACATCATTGGTCAGGCCTCGGCCCCCGGCTGCATTTTCGGCATTACAAATAGTAAAATCGATATTCTTGTCCCGCTGTAATCGGGGCAATAGATTCTTGATAACAGCTCGTCCCGGCCGGCCCACCACATCTCCGATAACTAGTATATTCAATTGTTCAGTCCCCCCAGTGTCAGCGATTGAAAACGAAAACCCGGCCCTTGTCACGGTATACGAAAAAGTTGCGATAAGATTCCTGTCCTGATTTGATCATGTTGAGGACTTGGGTTTTTTCGTCCCCGTTTAGTAAAGCGGCCGTTACCATATCATTATCGTCCCTTATCAGCCAGGATGCAAACTCCTGCCGCACCAAACCAATGAAAAGTCCTATTTCTTCCTCGACCAGGGTTTGACTGTCGCGATACAGTCTCAGGATGGTAATGCCAGCATGCCGGATGGATTTCAGGTTAATATGTATCGGGTCCAGGTTCCTCATCCGGTAGAAAAGTGCCATGCTTTGGTGGCATGCATCGATAAAGTTATTGCCCTGGGTATCCTCCAAACTGGTGTTCAATGCAACCTCTATCTTGATGATATCCCGCGCAGAATCAAATTTCACTGCGCTTAATTCGGTATAACGTAAAAAAGCCGATATCAGCGCATCTAGACTAGACCCCTTATCCATAAATCATATCTTCCCCTTTTCTAAAAATAACATAGGATTTCCGGATGGACGGGCTATTTTCCTGCTTTTCCGCTCATGTAAATTAAACCATATCAGGAAGACGGCTCATGGATGGACACCCGTCTTGGCTCGAAGTGAAGTCCCGGGGATCCCTTGACCCATCAAAAGCCCGTTGATGAGTATACCATACTCTTCAACGGGCCGGGACAGCTAATATTTGGTTTGCCTGTGGCTATTTAGCCAGTTCCACTGATCTGGTTTCTCTGATTACCATTACTCTTATCTGCCCGGGGTAATCCAGTTCCTGTTCGATCTGGCGGGCTATATTTTTGACCAGAGTGATCGTGCCCAAATCATCGATTTGCTCGGGTTTGACGATGATCCTGATTTCCCGTCCGGCCTGAATGGCGTATGACTTGTCGACCCCCTCAAAGCCGTTGGCCAGGTTCTCCAATTTCTCCAGCCTTTTGATGTAAGACTCCAGGGTCTCGCGGCGGGCTCCCGGCCGAGAAGCAGAGATGGCATCAGCGGCCTGTACCAGTATAGCCTCGATAGTCTGTGGCTCCACATCACCGTGGTGGGCTTCGATACCATGGATAACCTCTTTGGTTTCACGGTACTTCTTGGCCAGGTCGACTCCAATCTCCACATGCGGTCCTACCACCTCGTGGTCCACCGCTTTGCCGATATCATGCAGCAGCCCCGCCCGCTTGGCGAGCGCAATATCCACATCCAATTCGGCGGCCATGACTCCGGCCAGGTGTGAAACCTCGATGGAATGCTTTAAAACGTTCTGCCCGTAACTAGTCCGGTATTTAAGGCGTCCCAGCAGTCTGATCAACTCTGGATGCAGTCCGTGTACGCCCACATCGAAGGCGGCCTGTTCACCCAGTTCTCTCAATTGCTGATCGATCTGGGTTTTGGATTTTTCGATCATCTCCTCGATACGGGCGGGATGGATCCTTCCATCGGATACCAGGCTTTCCAGGGCTACTCTGGCTATTTCACGCCGCACCGGGTCGAACGACGAGAGGATAACCGCTTCAGGGGTGTCATCAATGATCAGGTCGACCCCCGATAGAGTCTCAAATGTCCGGATGTTGCGGCCTTCGCGACCGATGATACGTCCCTTCATCTCATCATTGGGAAGGGCCACCACCGAAACGGTGGTTTCCGATACCACGTCCGCGGCGCACCTTTGAATGGCCAGGGAGACTATGTTTCTAGCCTTTTTGTCCGCCTCTTCTTTGGCTTCGCTTTCTAGGTTTCTGATCATCACAGCAGTTTCCTGCCGGATCTCATTTTCTACATTAGCCAGCAGCAACTCCTTGGCTGCTTCGCTGGTCAGTCCCGACAGCCGTTCCAATTCCTTCAACTGCTGGGTCAGGATCATCTTAATATCCTGCTGCGACTTTTCCATATCCTTTTCCTTTTGCAACAGGACCTGTTCTTTCTTTTCCATGCCTTCGGTTTTCTTGTCAACTAATTCTTCTTTTTGCAGGACCCTTCTTTCCATGCGGTCAAGGTCTCTGCGTCTGTCCCTCAGGTCCTTTTCAGCTTCCTGACGACTAAAGTGGATTTCATCTTTGGCTTCCAATAATAGTTCTTTCTTTCTGGCTTCGCCTTCCCTGGCTGCCTCCTCGACAGTGCGGGCGGCTTGTTCCTCGGCTAATCCCAGTTTGCTCTCGGCAATGTTTTTACGACCCAGGTAGCCAATGCCCAAACCGATAACTAAAGCCAGAATGATAAACACAAATACTTCGGGATTGTTAATCTTATTCACCTCCTCGTCAAATAATAGTTTGATTGTACGGATTAAGGCTTTCCATAAGAAAAGCCGAGCTTATACCCGGCTTAAAAATTATCCCGCTATTTCCAGTTATCGTCATCGGCTCAGGCGTCTCCCCCAGCTCAGAAACCCGCTGCACCATTGCCTTATTTAAACGATAAACCTATCCTTAACCAAATGCACATTATGAATGTCTATATTCAATCAAAAACAAGCATATATTCACTGCCATACGACAGTCAAATTCTATTGCATACCGGTTATGAAAAAATATATGTCAAAAATCCATATCTGGCTAAGCAGCGGGACATCTTTTCAGAGCCTTATAAAGATTTTAGACAGTTTGGTGAATAGTGTCAAGCCTCATTATCGGCGGGATTGGCGTTTTTAGCACCTATCTTGGCCTTGATTCTCTCCACGCATATGTTGTATATCTCCGGGTTGTTACGGAAATATTCCTTGGCGTTCTCTCGCCCCTGGCCCATTCTTTCTCCCTCAAAGGCATACCAGGATCCGCTCTTTTGGATTATATCCAGATCGGCACCCATATCCAGGACATCCCCTTCCTTGGAAATGCCGGTACCGTACATGATATCGAATTCCGTAGTTTTAAACGGGGGGGCGACTTTATTTTTTACCACCTTGACCCGAGTTCGGCTGCCTACCTGCTCGGTGCCTTGTTTTATCGGTTCGCCTTTTCTGACCTCCAGGCGCAGGGAAGAGTAGAACTTCAGGGCTCGTCCCCCGGTAGTGGTCTCGGGATTCCCGTAAACGATACCGATCTTCTCTCGAATTTGGTTGATGAAAATGACTACTGCATTGGACTTGCTTATATGGGACGTCAGTTTCCGCAAGGCCTGTGACATCAGACGGGCCTGCAAACCCACATGGCTGTCACCCATTTCACCTTCTATCTCGGCCCGCGGCACCAAGGCTGCCACCGAGTCAATGACCACTACATCGATAGCCGCGCTCCGAACCAGGGCTTCAGCTATCTCCAAAGCCTGCTCCCCGTTATCAGGCTGGGAAACCAGCAGGTTGTTGATATCCACCCCCAACCGACGCGCATATAGCGGATCCAGCGCATGTTCGGCGTCGATAAAGGCAGCCATCCCTCCATCCTTCTGGGCCTGGGCGATAGCGTGCAAAGCGACCGTCGTCTTTCCGGATGACTCCGGGCCATATATCTCCACCACCCTGCCTTTGGGCAGGCCTCCCACGCCCAGGGCCATATCCAGCGAGATGCAGCCGGTGGAGATGACATCAACATTCATAGCCGCATTCTCACCCAGTTTCATTATCGAGCCTTTGCCGAATTGTCTCTCGATGGTCTTGATGGTATTGTTAAGTGCATCAGCCTTGTCTTGTGTGAGTTCCTTCGCGTCCATCCCTCTTGCCTCCTCAAACATATGTTCGGTTTCGTTGATTATAAGCAACCTTATTTTCAATGTCAATACAGATTTATCCTTTTAGGTCAAAAGAGCCCATTTCCAAATATTTTGGTCCTGACCGGGATAGCTCGCTCAACATCAGCTGGAACCGGTCCACTTTGAAACCAATCAGTTTGTCGCGGATTTCCAGCTGCTCCATGGATTGCTGCATCTCTTTCAGATTTTCCTCCGTCCGGAGCCTTCCCAGGGTAAGGTGAAACCGGTGCTCTCTTTCCGGTTCAAAGCCCAGTTCGCCCAGATAAGCATCGACCCGTTCCCCCAGGAAGGCAGCCTTGTCTATTTCCCCTTTGATGCCCAGCCATATCACCCTGGGGCGCCGGCTGTTGGGGAAATAGCCCAGTCCTCCGGCCGAAAGGTACAAAGGAGGTACCGATTCGCCCGCCAGAACCAGCTGTTTTTTTAAGCGGGGAAGGTCCGAACCGTTTACCTCACCCAGAAATTTAACCGTCAAATGGTAATTTTCATACTCCACCCATTTTATATCAGGGCGGCTGCGGCCCAAATGGTTTCTAAGCATACGGGCATGTTGTTTAACACTATCGGGAACGGCAATAGCTACAAACATCCTCATTACTTATCCCCTCCTGTTGACCCTTGGTTGTATTCCAAATGGCGGCGGAGCAGGTCCAGAGCCGACTTGGCGGAAATGATACGGATCAGTTCCCGATCGGGCAAGCCCAGCCGCAATTCTCTGATCTTACACCCGCCATCATAAGCCAAAGCCAGATATACCAGGCCCACCGGCCTTTCCGGGGAACCGCCCTCCGGACCCGCAATACCGGTTACCGCCAGGGCGAAATCGACCCCCGATCTCTGCCGCAAGCCCTGGGCCATCTCCCGGGCCGTCTCCGGACTGACCGCTCCATGCCGGGTCAGGGTATCATTATCCACTCCCAAATACATCTGTTTGGCGGCGTTGCTGTATGATATGACCCCGCCCCAGAAGTACCCGGAACTGCCCGGCAGATCGGTTATCATTTTCCCCAGCAATCCGCCCGTGCATGATTCGGCTACCGCCAGGCTGGACTCCTGCTGCAGCAGCAGGCGGGCCGTTTTAGACGTTAAAGTCTCATCATCTAGACCGAACACATTTTTCCCCAGCCGTTCCCGCATCAATTCGGTCAGGTATTCCAAGCGTTCACCCGGATTGGGATCATGGGCATCAGCCCGGAGTGATAATTTGACCTGGATCTCGCCATCCACTGCCAATAAGGCAGTGGTTATTCCCTCCTGATCACTCAGTAGATCGTCCAGCAATTCCTCGACCTGGGATTCGCCCAACCCCAGTATCTTTATGGTTCTGCGCAAAACCTGGTTTTCCAGGCCGCAATCCATTTTCAGCCGCGTTTCCACCTGGTCGGCAAACATTCTGGTCATCTCCCTGGGCGGACCGGGCATGAGGATCAGGATCTTGCCGTTTTTATGGAGATACATGCCCGGGGCCGTTCCCACTCTGTTTTCCAGGACCAACGCCTCGGCCGGAAACATGGCCTGGCGGAGGTTGATCTCGGGCATAGGACGATTACGGGCTTCGAAGTAGTCGCGCAAACGCTGCTCTTCTTCAGGCCGCGGCTCCAGCTGGCAGTCCAATATTTCGCAGGCCACTATTTTGGTGAGATCATCAAAGGTGGGACCCAGTCCGCCGGTAGTGATCACTACGTCAGCCGCCGCAGTCGCGGACCGGAAGGTCGTTTCCAGGGAAGCCCTTTCATCCCCTACCGTGCTTTTGCCCACTATTTGCAGTCCCAAATCCATCAACCGGGCGGTTAAAAAAGCGGCATTGCTGTCCGCGGTCGCACCCGACAATAGTTCGTACCCGGTAGAAATCAAGTAGACGCGGTTCATGACAGATTTCACCCCTGATGCAATATTTCACAAGTCTTCTATATTATAAGCAATTCCGAATGGGTATTGCCGAAACTTTATTACATTGGCCAACGAGACGGAATCAATGAGCCCGCGCAGATTGGCCCAAGGTGTCCTGGACGAGTGGAGGGGAGGTTTTGCGGAGTATGGAAAAAAGGAAATAGACTCGCTTCTTAAAGCGGGCAGCCTAAGATATCAAAAGGCGATTTTATTCCTAGAGAGAGGGAAACTGACTTGCTTCCTAAAGCGGAGAGCCAAAGAATATCAGAAGGTTATTTTGTTTTTGAGAAAATACTCGATACCCGATACCAAAGTTATGATGACGGCTATGTACATGATCCATTGGCCCAGTTGCAATTGGGCCAATGGATAAATGAGTTGTTCGAGCATAATGACCATAACCGCCGTTACCTGGGAAATGGTCTTCAGCTTGCCCATTTTGGAGGCCGGGATAACCACCCCTTCTTCAGCCTTGACTACCCGCAAACCGGTTACCGCGAATTCACGGCCGATTATCACAATGGCTATCCAGCCCGAAAGTTTGCCCAGCTCCACCAGGCTGATCAACGCTGCCGTGATCAGAAGCTTATCGGCCACGGGATCGAGGATGGCCCCCAGTTTGGTGGTCTGTTTCCACCGGCGGGCCAGGTAACCGTCCAGGCTGTCGGTCAAGGCTGCAAACAGGAATATGGCCGCCGCCAAAGATCCGCCATAAGGGATGTTGGTAAGCATCAACACTACGATGATGGGTATCAGTATGATTCTGAATATGGTGATGCTATTCGGAATATTCATCAAAAGGTTCCCCAATCATGTCATAATCCCGGATTCCAATCAGGCGGGTTTTGACCAGTGACCCCAGGTCCAGCCGGGCTTGACTCTTTACCATGGTCAACCCATCCACCTCCGGGGCTTGAAAGTACCCGCGGCCCAGGTAAAGGTTGCGGCCGCTCTTGGAGGATATCAATATATCTTCATCCCGCCCCACCCTGGCCTCATTTTTTTGGCGGGTAATGCCCTGCTGCATTTCCATAACCTCGTTCAGTCGCTGCTGTTTGATTTCTTCTGCCACCTGCTCAGGCATGCGGCAGGCTGGGGTCCCTTCTTCCGCGGTAAAAGCGAATGCCCCCAGCCAATCAAATTCGGTGGCCTGGATGAAATCCAGCAATAGCTCAAAATCCTTATCACTCTCGCCAGGAAAACCAACCATAATCGTGGTCCGGAGCACCAGATCGGCAATTTGTTCCCGCAGCCTGCCCAGCAAGGACTCGAGTTGGTCCTGGGTGTGACGGCGGTTCATACTGGTCAGAACTTGATCGGAGGCGTGCTGGATGGGTATATCCATATAGGGCAAGACTTTGGGGACCTGAACCATGGCCTCAATGAGCTCATCGTCGATGTGGGCCGGATGGAGATACATCATGCGAATCCATTCCAGGTCATCGATGGAGGCCATTTGTTCCAGCAGATGAGGTAAACCCGGGCCTTCTATATCCTGTCCATAAACAGCTGTATCCTGGCCGATCAGGACCAATTCCCGCACACCGCGTTTAACCAGATCGCGGGCTTCCTGGACAATTTCCCCCACCGGGCGGGAACGCAGATTCCCTCTTATCAACGGTATCGCACAATAGGTACAGCG
>CAZOMS010000043.1:0-13790 GCA_964580805.1 uncultured Syntrophomonas sp.
AAGTCTGGTTCATGGCCGTTACGTACCCGTCTTTATCAACAATCACGTACACCATATAAGGGCTTTCGATCAGACCCTCCAGAATGGTGGCAAATTCCTGCTCGGTTTCCTGCAGTTTATCCATTAGCGCCATGGCTCCAGAACGGTCCATGAACAGGCTTTGGCCGATGGCGCCTACGATCTTGCCATCCCGTTTGATGGGGAGCCGGGTGACAATAGTGTCATGATCACCGATAGGCCAAAAATCAGCTTTATCGATCCGACCGGTGCGAATGATCTCGGGCAGACAGGAATCGGGAGTGATATCATGAATATGGCGGCCGATCACATCCTCCCGCTTCATCTCCAAAATGTCCAGGTAGGTTTGGTTTATGGCAGTGATGAGGCCATCCCGGTTGATGATCACATAGATCAGGTAAGGGCTCTCGATCAGCCCTTCGATAAAGGTGTCGAACTCCTTCCGGTGCTCCTCCAGTTTCTTCATAAATATCTTGGCGCCGGACATGTCCAGGGCCAGACTTTGGCCGATGGCGCCGATTATCTCACCGTCTTTGACGATAGGGATCCGGGTGACTATGGTATCGTTGTCTCTTATAGGCCAGATATCGGCTTCGTCCACCCGCCCGGTAGCCAGTATCTCCGGCAGCTTGGAATGCGGCAGTATCTCCAGGACATGGCGGCCGATCACATCCTCCCGCGTCAACTCGAGGCTTTCCAGAAAGGTGTCGTTCATCAAAGTGATAATACCCTGTTTATCCACAATGACCAGAGCCATATAAGGGCTGCTGATCAGGGCTTCATAGGTGGCCATGATCTCGTAGCTGGGATGTGTCGCCATAAAAGCGCTCCTTAGGTTGTAATCAGGAGAATGCCGGTACCATAACCATACTACGTTTTGGGATGGAGGGAAACTGCAAATTGAAGCGGCCCGTCAGGTGTGCGAAAATGGGGGCAGAACAGAAGGAGGGAGGCGGCTTTATGAAGTCTAAGGCGGGAATATGTCCGGGGGTTTACCAGGTGGGCGGGGGACGTTGGTCGGATCCTGATGACTGCTGCGTGTATCTGGTGGACGGGGGGCGGGAGGCGGCCCTGATCGACGCCGGCGCCGGCAGGAGCACGGCCCGGATAATAGATAATATCAGCCAGGTGGGGGTAAATCTCCAATCGATCCAATACATAATCGCCACCCATGGCCATATCGACCACATCGGGGGATTGAAAGAACTGCAGGAACTCCTGCAGGCCCAGGTGGTGGCCCATCACATGGAACTGCCGGCCATCCAGGATGGCCTGGCCCACCTGACCGCGGCTTCCTGGTACCGGATACAATACCAAAAGGTAAAGGTGGACAGGGTACTTACCGGGACCCGGGAAAAGGTGATCTTAGGGGATTTGGAACTGACTTGTCTGCATACGCCCGGCCACACTGCGGGCGGGATCTCGGTTTACGCCGACATCGCCGGCCAGCGGGTGCTTTTTGGCCAGGATATACACGGCCCCTTCAATAAGGAATGGGGTTCGGATATGCAGCAGTGGCGGAAATCGATGCAGGCGCTGGTGGACCTCGAAGCTGACATTCTTTGTGAAGGTCATTTCGGGATTTACCAACCAGCCGGGGCAGTCAAAAAATATATTGAGGGCTATCTGCAGCGTTTCTAGCAATGAGGATTCAACATTAATCCAATAATACAAACAAGTCATTCCTGACCTGTCATTGCTATGGACACTCTGGAAGGATTCGTTTATTGTGATGCGGGTACCGTATGATAATTCCTAGCGCAGCGTTGATTCCAGCTCCCTCCTGCGGGAAACCATTTATACAAAATCCTCCATCAAAAATGAAGGAGAGGCGGTTTTTCGCCCCTCCCTAATGGATAAGCTGATGAATGGGTCTACCACCAAAGGTCTTCCAGGGTTTGGGCTCTCCTGACCAAACGAACATGGCCGCTGCTGGTGATCAGCACCTCAGCCGGTAAGGGACGGGAATTGTAAGTACTGGCCATGGCGAATCCATAAGCTCCGGCATCGTGCAATATCAGGGCATCCCCTTCCTTACAGCAGGGAATGATCCGGTCATGCACTAAAATGTCGCCGCTTTCGCAGATATTGCCGACCACATATACCGGTTGATGGTACTCCTCATAAGGGCGGTCGGTCCCGGGAGCTATGCTTATCTCGTGGTAGCTGTCGTACATGGCCGGGCGCACCAGGGTGTTGAAACCGATATCAGTACCGACGAAGACGGTGTTATAGTTCTCTTTGACTGCGGTCACGGTTCCCAGCAAGGCGCCGCACTCCGCCACCACATAACGCCCCGGTTCAGTGCGCACCATCAGCGGGCGGTTGTGTTCCACCCAGTCCTTGATGAGGTGATCGAGCCGGTCTCCCAGGTCAGCCAGATCCAGGCGCGGCTCCACCCCGTGACGGTAGGGGATGCCGAAGCCTCCGCCCAGATCAACCATCTCGACGCTGGGTATCGCGGTGGCCGTCTCCAGGATAAAGGCGGCCGCTTCAACATAAGCCTCCGGCTCCAGGAACAGGGAGCCGATATGCTGGTTCAAACCGGTGATGGTCATCTGGTATTGGGAGGCTATATCCCGGGCCCAGGGCAGATCCTCCACGGCGATGCCGAATTTGACATCCTTGCCGCCGGTTATCACCTTTTCGTGGTGGCCCGCGCCGATGCCGGGGTTGATGCGCAGGCATACCCGGCCCCCCCGGTTGATCTGACCGAGGGTTTCCAGCTGGGAAATCGAGTCGACACTGACCAGGATCCCCCTGTCCACCGCGTAGCGAAATTCATCCTGAGATACGTTGTTGCCGATGAAGGTTATTCTATGGGGCAGAAAACCGGCCATCAACTCCAGGTGCATCTCCCCGGGGGACATGCCGTCCACATCCAAATCCTCTGAACAGATGATCTTGAGAAGTTCAACATTGGTGTTGGCCTTGGCCGAATAGTTGACCCGGAATCTGGGGTATTTTAAAAGGCTCCTCATCTCCCGGCATCTTTGCCGCAGGATCTCTTCATCATAGACGTACAGTGGACTCCCATATTCCTTCAGCAATTGGTGAGCATCCTTCTTGCCGAATACCAGATTGTCAAAACCCAATTCATTCACTCCTTAAATACCCAAGGGTACCCGGTTTTTGTATGATGGAGGCGATTCCAAGCCGGATGCCGGCTTTGGCGGAGGCGACCGGGCAAGTGTTTATATTTTAATGCAGGGGCCAAGAAATTGACAATAGTCGGGGCAAGTATACATTGTGGGTCGAATTGGAGTCCCAGCCAGGCTCAGCTTGATTGGGCGGGAGTGGGTTGGGCCGGAGTGGGCTGGGCGTTGCGGTTGGGTATGACCAAGGCCAGCCCCAGGTTGGCCAGAGCCAGGAATCCGGAGACCAGGAAAACCGGAATGTAACCATAGTAGGTCCACAGCAGTCCGCCCCCCAGGGGGATCAACATGGAAACGGCATGGTCCAGGCTTAATCCCATGGATATGGTAGGGGTCAGATCTTCGGGGCGGTCAACGATCCGGTTCAAATAAGTGGTCCGGGCCATCCGGACCGAAAACAATAACTGATCGGCGATGAAACAGGCCATGGTTATGGTGAGAGCAGTCTCCCGGCTGAACCAACTGGACGAAAAACCATAAAGAAGGCTCATCAAGACCAGCAGGATAGATTCAGCTGATATTATCAACCTTTCCCCCCATCGATCTATAGCTCGGCCCAGCAGGGGCCGGAACCCCAGGCTCAACACCGTACCCAGAAAGCCCAGCAGGGCAAACGTTTCCACCCCGCAGCCAAACACCCGGATAAGTACCCAGGGAGCAAAAGTCAGGAATATCTGCTTGCGGGCTCCAAAGACGATATTAAGCCAGTAGAAGAGTGTGTATTTCTTTCTAAAAACCAGGCGGCGAGCAGGATTTTCCAAAGGGGCGGGTTTGATCAGGAACAAACTTATCGCGGCGGCCAGGGCGAAGATGCCGGCCAAACCGAAAATCAAGGCAAAGGAAAAGTGCCACCTTGACGCTCCCCAGTAAACCGTTATCAAACCCAGCAGGGCGCCCAGCGATTCCAGAAAACCGATCTGCCCCAGGCGGCGGCCTTCCTGGCCGGCCCGGGCCAGCCGGATGCCTATCGAAGGGGCGATAGCCATGTAAAGATGCGCCCCGGCGCTCCAAATGACCATCCATACCACTACCCACATGAGATTCGGGGACAGAAATCCCTGCCCCCACAGGGCGATGCCGACCAGCAGCGCTGAAAGAGCGGCAATACGGGTATCGGCCAGGAACATCAAAAGGGTAACGATGAAGACCACCAGAAAACCGGGCAATTCGCGGGGAAATTCCAGGGCGCCCCGGGCCAGGGGGGTGGCATTATGAGTCTGAGCCAAATAGTTGTTGAAGGAGGGGTCGTAAAGACCACCGTACAAACCCATCAAAAGGCTGGCGGCGGCAAACAATAAAAGGGGGGTCACCAGGATTCTTTTGTTATCCGGCATAAAAGCATCTCCATCACTGGATTGGAGCTGGAATACCATACAATTCTAGCTGTTCAGCACTGATTTGTGAAGGTGTCAAAGCTCCCTGCGGGCGAAGTCCGGCAGGATCATGAAAAATATGATATAATCATTAAATGTGCTCAAGTCTGTTGGTTTGATGCAACAGACCGGGTGTTAATATTTTAAGGAGGAACTTTTTTTGCAAACCCCGATGACATTTCAAGAAATGGGATTGAAGACCGCTATACTCAGGATGATCGAGAAGAAAGGTTTCCAGAATCCCACCCCGATTCAAATCGAAGCAATTCCCCCCGGTCTGGCGGGTGAAGATATAATGGGGCAGGCCAAGACCGGCACCGGCAAGACGGCGGCCTTTGGGATCCCTATTCTGAACGGAATAAGACCGCAGCAGGACTTACAGGCCCTGGTCATGTGTCCTACCCGGGAATTGGCGGTACAGGTAGCTGATGAGATCTCCTCGTTGGGTGCGGCCATGAAGATCAAAGCCCTGCCCATATATGGAGGACAATCGATCGACTTCCAATTAAGAGCTTTGCGCCGCAAGCCCGAGATAATCGCGGCTACTCCCGGTCGCTTGTTGGACCATATCAACCGGGGCACCATAGACCTCTCTACACTTGATTACGTGGTCATCGACGAAGCCGATGAGATGCTGGATATGGGTTTTCTGCCCGACATCGAAAGGATTCTGGCCCAGTGCCCCCAGGAGAGACAAACCATGCTGTTTTCGGCCACCTTGGTGGCCGAGATCCGGGAGTTGGCCCGGACCTTTATGAAGAGTCCCCAGCTGATCGTGATTGGATCGCCGGAACTGACCGTGTCCCTGACCGAGCAGTTCTATTATGAAGTCAATCCCCGCCAAAAGGTGGAGACCATCTGCCGCATCATCGATGTGGAGCATCCTCAGGTAAGCCTGATCTTCTGTCGCACCAAAAAAGGCGCCGATCAGCTTAACCGGGTGCTGAACAGCCGCGGATATGCAGCCGATTCACTGCATGGCGACATGTCGCAGCGGGAGCGGGACCATGTCATGGAGAGATTTCGCTGCGGTAGCATCACCACCCTGGTGGCCACTGATCTGGCGGCCCGGGGACTGGATGTAGAGATGGTGAGCCATGTCTTCAACTTTGATATCCCCGAGGACCCGGACAGCTATGTGCATCGCATCGGCCGCACCGGTCGGGCGGGAAGGGATGGCGTGGCCATTACCCTGGTGGAACCGAGCCAGATCAGGCTGCTTAGGATCATCGAACGCCACATCGGCAAAAAGATAAAACACCAGATACTGCCGACCATGCAGGTAGCTATCGAACGCCGCCAGCAGATGTTGGTCAATCGCCTGCTGGAGGCTTCGGAACCGGAATCGGGAGTATACCAGGAAATGGCGGCGGAGCTATTACAGAACTATGACGCCCAGTTCCTGCTGGCCGCGGCCCTGACCCTGATGGCCGGCGACTGCCCGGAATTGGAGACCGCCGAGATGGAGACCATCAGACCGGGTACCGCTCACGTTGAATTGCCCATGGGCCGTTTCCAGGGGGTGCATCCGCGCCGTCTGGTAGAATTCCTGACCGCCCACACCGGCATATCCCCACGCCAGGTGGGTGATATAGATATCCAGGGTAACAGCACCCTGGTGGAGATCCCCATGGATTATGTGGATCAAGTCTATGCTGCGCTGGGCCAGTATGAAAGTAAACTGAGGTCCGGCAAACGCCAGCGCATATCCTCGGGGCGCCGTACTGCCGGGAGGCAGGCCAGTCATTCATAGTGCCGCCGGGACGGGACAGGCAGGGTCCAGGCCCGGTTTAGGGCCGGGCGGAAGGAAACAGAAATGAAAGCCAGGAAAGCACACGTCTTTCCTGGCTTTTTGAATTAGGCTTGACTGACCTGGTTTTTCACGTTCTGGATCTCCGTCTGGGGGGCCTGGCTGGCGGGTTTATAAAAGCCTTTTTGCTCCGCCATCTGACAAAGCTGGAACTGGAACTGTTCATCACCGTTGCGGATCTGCTGGATGGTCTGCCGTAACTGGGGATTGGACGTCTGGCTGATCACACTGGCATAGGTGGATAGGCTGCCGTTGATCATCGATAAAATGTCATTGACCATTTCCTTATCTTGAATCTGCATCGATTTCCCTCCTCTATCCTAAAAAGGACATTAATTTATTGCGGGTATCGGCGGCGGATTGTGCCGACTGCTCGAACATCTGGCGCACCTGGGCGTCATTGGCCTGGCTGGCATAGAACCGGAGTTTCTTTTCGGCGGTGGCATGCCCGCCGATGAGATGCCGGAGATTCTGCAGTTCTAATTGGCTTATGTTCATCCCTATTCCTCCTTCCATAGATAAATTTGCCCATTACTAGAATGGCTGGAAATCGCAAATTTATACTTGGGAAGGCGACTAAAGAAATCGGAATTGCAATGACAAGGAAGGCTTTCTATCCCACCATTATCTTGCCTTCGGGATAGCGGATAAAAGGCTGGGAGCGTTTGTAGGCCAGGGCGAATCCGAGGGTAAGGGGGCCCACCCGGCCCAGGAACATGGTGACTATAACCAACAATTGTTCCAAAGCGGTGTGGGAAGTGGTCAGTCCCAGGCTCAAGCCGACCGTCCCCAGGGCGGAAACGATCTCAAAAATCACCGGCAGGAAATCCTGCTGGTGGGTGAGCATAAACAGAAATGACATGATGATAAGGGTCATCACATACATCAGCACTATGGTCAAGGCTGTGAACATATCGCTGCTGGGTATGCGGCGCTGGAAGATTTCATTATCCCGTTTGCCCCGTAACCGGCTGAGGATGGCTATCCACAACAGGGCGAAGGTCGAGGTCTTGATGCCGCCGGCGGTGGAACCCGGCGAACCGCCGATGAACATCAGCATGATCATCAGCATCTGGGAGGAGAGGTAGAACGAGTGTAGGTCGACGGTTACGAACCCGGCGGTGCGGGCCGAAGAGGTCTGAAAATAGGCCGCCATGATCTTCCCCCACAGGGGCAAACCCTGTAGGGCGTGATGGTATTCGGTGATGAAAACGATGGCCGAGCCCCCAAAAATCAGTATAGCGGTAGTGATCAGGACCACCTTGGAATGCAGCGACAGGATCCGGTCCCGGCGATAGCGTATCACCTCATACAAAACTATAAAGCCCAAACCCCCGGCGACGAACAGGGTGGAGAGGGTAAGATTAACGGTAACGTCGGTGGTAAAAGCCATCAGACTGCGGAAATTACCGAACAGGTCGAAGCCGGCATTGTTAAAGGCGGAGACGGAATGGAACAAGCCGAACCAAAAGGCTTTTACCACGCCGTAAGAGGGGATCCAGCGGATAGCCAGGATCAGGGCGGCGGCGGCTTCGATTGCGAAAGTGGTCAACAACAGGTAGCGAAAGATCCTTACTACCCCGCCCAGGGCGGAGTAATTCATCGCCTGCTGCATTACCAGCCGCTGGCTCAGCTGGATTTTCCAGCCGAACAGAAAGGCGAAGAATGTAGCAAAAGCCATGACGCCCAACCCGCCCACCTGGATCAGAACCATTATCACCAGGTGTCCGAAGGTGGTCCAGTGGGTAGCGGTATCGACCACCACCAACCCGGTTATACAGGCAGCGGAAGTAGCGGTAAAAAGTGCGGTCAGAAAATCGGCCTGCCCATCCCGAACCGCCCAGGGCGTTGAGAGAAGCAGGGCGCCGATCAGGATTAAGGCGGCAAAGCTGACCACCAATAATCGTGGGGGGCTCATCCGGGTTATGGCTCAAACACCGTCCTTTTCAGATCAATCTATATCCGACAAGGCGTCCAGATCCTGGTTGTGTCCCAGTACCACCAGGACGTCGCCGGTAGCCATTTCCTGGTCGGGCCCGGGAACCACCATTATCTCATCACCGCGCCGGATGGCCAGGATGGTGACATTCATTTTAGGACGCAGGCCGATCTGGCGCAGGTTTTTATTGACAAAACTCCTGGGGACGGTTATTTCGATGATACTATAGTCAGTGGAGAGGGTGATCTGCTCCAGAAAATTCTGCGATGCCAGGGTGCGGGCTAATTTTATGGCCATATCCCTTTCCGGATAAATGACCAGGTCGGCGCCGATTTTTTCCAGAACCTTACCATGCATGGCGTTGCCGGCCTTGGCCACTACCTTCTTTACTCCCAATTCCTTCAGCATGATGGTAGTCAAAATATTGGACTGCATATTTTCACCGATTGCCACGATAGCGGCATCGAAGTTGGTTATACCGAGAGCTTTGAGGACCGATTCTTCCATGGCGTCCGCCTGCACCGCATGGGTGGAATATTCGATCGCCTCCTGGACCAGATCGGCATCCACATCCACCGCTAAGACCTCATATCCCATCCGCACCAACTCTTTGGTCAGGCTTTCACCGAATCTTCCTATTCCTATCACGGCAAACTGCTTGGGTTTCACTCTAATTTCCTCCCAATATGTAGCTGAGCCTCTTTTTCTTATTCTGCCCCGGGTATTACCTAATGACCCAAGCGGCAGCTCACTCCAGCTCGCAATGCTCGTTACTTTAAGAGACGCAATAGTTATTATCTTCGATCGGACCAACATGCCGTAGGTAAATTATATAATTTATTTGCGCTTTTGGGCTTATGATTACAAGTGATAAGCAAGCAGTCCGGTTGCATTTAAACAGTCAGCAGTGGTTTTGTTTTTTCACTGTTACTTATTGGCTTAATAAAACCCTGCTATTGAGGAAAATTATAAACGATTCTTATTGTAAAGGGGGATTAATAGATGGCAAAAAAGGAAAAGAACCAAGTGAAAACTCAGAAGAAAGCCGACAACACAGATGAGGCTATTAAGAAATCCCAATATCCCGCTCCGCCCAAGTTTGGAGGGTTTGATTGAGATGACGACCGCCTGCCGAATTGATCGGCAGGCTCTTTTATTATTTCTGTTCATTTGAATATATAATGCCATTAACAAGAGGCGGACAGGTTAACAAGAGGCAGGAGGTCAAAAGAGATGCAGATAAATTTGAACAGGCAACAGGTTAAGCCCAATCGCTTGGTTGAAGAGAAGAGCCCCTACCTGCTGCAGCATGCCCATAATCCGGTGGACTGGTATCCGTGGGGAAAGGAAGCCTTTGCCAGGGCCCGCAGCGAAGACAGGCCCATTTTTCTCAGCATCGGCTATTCCACTTGCCATTGGTGTCACGTTATGGAGAGGCAGTCCTTCGAGAATGAGCAGGTGGCCGGGCAGCTCAATCAGGATTTCGTATCCATCAAGGTGGACCGGGAGGAACGTCCCGATATCGACCACATATACATGCAGGTGTGCCAGATCCTGACCGGCAGCGGCGGCTGGCCGCTGACCATCGTGATGACTCCCGAGGGCCGGCCTTTTTACGCCGCCACTTACATCCCCCCCTATAGTCAAGGCGGGATGACCGGCCTGATGGACCTGTTGCCCCGTCTGGCCGGGTTGTGGAAGAAGGATCAGGATAAGGTACTGAAGACTAGCGGGGAAATCACCCAGTGGATTCAAAAGGCGGCCCGGGTGGATACCTCCGGGCAACTTACTGAAGAAGTCCTGCACCAGGCCTTCACAAACCTGGCCCGGACCTTTGACAGTGATTACGGGGGCTTTGGCACCGCTCCCAAATTTCCCACCCCCACCAATCTGTTATTCCTGCTCCAATACCACCAGCGCTTTAAAAACGACCAAGCCCTGGAGATGGCTGAGAAAACTCTCATTAGCATGTACCAGGGGGGGATCTATGATCACATTGGTTTTGGATTTGCCCGCTATTCTACCGATCGCCGGTGGTTGGCGCCTCATTTCGAAAAGATGCTTTATGATAACGCCTTGCTGGCTATCGCCTATCTGGAGGCCTTTCAAGTCACCGGCCAGGAGTTCTATCGCCAGGTGGCCGAGGATACCTTCACCTATATTTTGAGAGATATGACCTCACCCCAGGGCGGTTTCTATTCGGCCGAGGATGCTGATTCGGAAGGGGAGGAAGGTCGTTATTATGTGTGGGAGCGGGAAGAGGTGACATCCATCCTGGGACCTGCGGCGGCCCGCTTCGGAGAGGTCTATGATATATCCGCCGGGGGCAACTTCGAGGGGCGCAACATCCCCAATCTGATCGGGCAGTCCAATTCCCTGGAGCCCCGGACCTTGTTTGCGGAAGAACGCGGACAGCTTTTAGCGGCCAGGGAGAAACGTATCAAGCCATTTAAGGACGATAAGATATTGACGGCCTGGAACGGTCTGATGATTGCCGCTCTGGGCCTGGGCGGCCGGTTGCTGGCCAACAGCCACTATCTGACAGCCGCCCAAAAAGCAGCTGATTTCATCCTGACCAGCCTGCGGCGAGAGGATGGGCGGCTGTTGGCCCGCTACCGGGACGGAGAAGCCCGGTTCAATGGTTATGCCGCCGATTATGCTTATCTGATCTGGGGTTTGCTGGAACTATATGAGGCCGGTCAAGAACCCCGCTATCTGCAGGCTGCTGGGGAACTGAATCAGCAACTGATGGAGCTGTTCTGGGACCAGGATCGGGGAGGATTGTTCTTCTATGGATCCGACAGTGAACCGCTGCTGGTCCGCCCCAAAGAGTCCTATGACAGCGTCATGCCTTCCGACAATGCCGTGGCCGCCTTGAACTTCCTGCGCCTGGGCCGGTTGGCCGCCGATCCGGACCTGGTGGAAAAGGGGCGAACCCAGATAAAAAGCTTTGCCGGATCAATTTCAGAGAGTCCTGGCGCCCACAGTTTTTGGCTGCAGGCTTATATGTACCAGGAGCAGTGATGGATGCAGTTCCTTCCCCTTTAGGCAACATTTGGCGGTGATTTTGACGGAGCGGCGGGTGATAACCACTCCCAGACCGGGCATATCTATTAAAGATAATATTTAAGGGAGGTTACCGTATGCCGCCTCGAAAGCGCTTTTTATTGGCGTTGGCCCTATGCCTGGCCCTGGCTTGCTGTGGATACAGTGCCGCCGGCCAGGAGGAAGGGGCCCCGCCGGCCCGCATGCAACCCATAGACCGTACCGATTTCCCCAACCTGTATTTGACTGATCCGGCCCTGGAGGGGGAAGCGGTGTGGATGGTGCAGGCGCGCCTGCGGGAGTTGGGCTACGAGATCGAGCCAAATGGCATTTACGACCAGACTACCAGTGATCTGGTCCGGATGTTCCAGACCGCCAATGGTATGACCGCGGATGGGGAGGTGACTCCGGCGGTCTGGGAAGAGCTAATGAGTGAGGAACAGAACCAGCCGGCCCTGGCTGGAACTGAAGGCCGGGCCCAACGAGTGATCGAAATTGATATAGTGAAACACAAGCTGACTCTTTACGAAGGCGATCAAGTACTGAAGACCTTCCCGGTAGGCGTGGGCAAGAGTTCCACCCCCTCACCGATAGGAGAATTCAAAGTGATCCAGAAATCGGTGGACTGGGGCAACGGTTTCGGAACCCGTTGGATGGGATTGAACGTCCCTTGGGGAATATACGGCATCCATGGTACCAACAAGCCCTACTCGGTGGGACAGTCGTTGTCCCACGGTTGCATACGCATGCGCAACAAGGATGTGGAGACCCTGTATCCCCTGGTATCGGTAGGAACTCCGGTGCGGATGGTGGCCAACGGCAAAATCACTCCTTCCTGGTTTAGAGGGCGCGACCTGAAGCTGAAATCCAGCGGCCAGGATGTGGTATACCTCCAGTACCGGTTGAAGGAAAAGGGCATAGTATTTGATAATGCCGACGGACGCTACGGCAGGATGACCGAACTGGCGGTCAAATACTATCAGTTATGGCATGGATTGCCCCCGACCGGGGCTGGCGATACCGCCACCTACCGGAGCCTGGGATTAGTGAAACAGTAAAATGGGGATGCAAAAATAACAAGGGCTGGCGGTAAGCCGGCCTTCAACCCGTCAAAAAAGGCTAACGGCTGAGTTAATAGGGATATCCGTTCAATCGAGGCACCTCTGATACACATCAATCACGGATATCCTTATTGCCTTGCTCTTAGTCTTTTTTGTTCGGTCTGTTCCAATTTTCTTGGGAACATTGCGCGTCGGCCCCTTTTTGTTTGCCCAAAATGAATCCCGGTATTATAAAATATAATGGTGCTGCATTATTTTGGGCCAAAGAAAGGTGATACGTTGATGAAGATACTGGTTTTTGGTTTGGGCGCCCTGGGTACGGTCTATTCCTGCCTGTTGAAGGAACAGGGCCATTACGTCGCCGGAGTGGATCGGGAAGAGGTGGTGAGGACGGTGGCCCAGCACGGGGTGCAGGTCAGCGGGATTTGGGGTACCCATGCCCAAGGCCTGGACAAGGTGGTTTCCCGCCTGGAGGATCTCGATGAACGGGATTTTGACCTCCTGATCCTCACCGTCAAGTCCTACGATACGGGCGAGGTGGCCCGCCAAATGTCTGGATTTATATCCCCGGCTGCATATGTACTGCTGGCCCAGAACGGGTACGGCAATTTTGAAGCGGCCGCCCAGCATATCGATCCGGCGCGTTTGATAGTGGGGCGGGTCATTTTCGGAGCCGAGACCCTGGGGGCCGGCGTTTCCAAGGTGACGGTGATCGCCGATGACGTGATCATCGGGTCCCCCGGCAACCTGATCGATACCGGGGCCCTGGAAAGGATCAGCCAGGTCTGTCATGATGCGGGGATACCGACCCGGACGTCCCATGAGGTTATGAAATATGTGTGGGGGAAGATCATTTACAATTCCGCCCTCAATCCCCTGGGAGCGATATTGGAGGTGCCTTACGGCAGGTTGGCCGGCGATCCCCATACCCGCCAGCTTATGGACGCTGTTATCGAGGAGATCTTCGCGGTCTTGCATGCTTGCGGGCAGGAAACCTTGTGGACGGAGGCCTCGGCCTACCGGCAGTTATTTTACGGGCAGCTGATCCCACCCACCGCGCTGCACCATGCTTCCATGCTGCAGGACATACAGCGGGGGCGGAAAACCGAGATCGATGCCTTGAACGGGGCAGTGACAGGATTGGGCCGGCAATGCGGGGTGGCAACTCCGGTCAATGAGGTGATCGTGGCCATGATAAAGGCCAAGGAGTCTATGCGCGGGTGATCCCGGCTTCAATGTTGTTGATATGTTCCAGCATATGAGCCCAGGCCTGGTCAGGGTTCTTGTTTTGGATGGCCTTGAGGATAGCCTCATGTTCGTCGAGCACCCGGCCTTTGGATTGGGCATATAGGTTTTCCCGGTTTTGGCGGGAGGTGGTGTGCATCAAAT
>CAZOMS010000044.1:0-13560 GCA_964580805.1 uncultured Syntrophomonas sp.
CCAGGAGATATGGAGGGAGTTGGATATCCATGTATAATCCAG
Source organism: uncultured Syntrophomonas sp. (assembly GCA_964580805.1). GTDB lineage: Bacteria > Bacillota > Syntrophomonadia > Syntrophomonadales > Syntrophomonadaceae > PHAA01. The sequence continues at coordinate 43 of CAZOMS010000044.1, forward strand.
CCCTGGCGGCATCACCGCCCCACCGACAAAGCAAGCCTATTTCGGCCGCCCATAAACGCTACCTGCAAGATCTCAAGCGTCACCGGATAATAGTCCGGGTCACCCAATTGATGATTCTGGTGCTGATTTTTACCTTATGGGAGATCTTGGCCCGAGCATCAATAATCGATCCCTTTATAACCAGCCAACCTTCCCGAATCCTGAGAACAATTACAACCTTGTACCAGGAAGGGGCGCTGTTCAATCACATAGGTGTTACTTGTGCGGAGACTATTATCGGTTTCGTGTTGGGGACCATTATCGGGGTGGGATGCGCCATCTTCTTATGGTGGTCGAAGTTCTTGTCGGAGGTTTCCGAACCTTACCTGGTAGTCCTCAACAGCCTGCCCAAAATTGCCCTGGGGCCAGTGTTTATTGTGTGGATCGGAGCCGGTCCGGTGGCCATTATCGTCATGACCCTGGCCATCTCACTGATTGTGACCATCCTGGAGGTGCTGAGTGGATTCCTGGGGGTGGACCAGGAAAAGATCAAGCTGGTTCAGATTTTCGGCGGCAGCAAGTTCCAAATCCTGACCAAGGTGTTGCTGCCGGCTTCTTTCCCCAATATTATCAACGCCTTAAAGGTCAATGTGGGGCTGTCCTGGGTGGGGGTCATAGTGGGCGAATTCCTGGTTTCCAGGGCTGGCCTGGGCTATCTCATCGTTTACGGCGGGCAGGTGTTCAAACTCGACCTGGTCATGACCAGTGTGGTTATCCTGGCGATAGCCGCCACCATTATGTACAAAGGGGTGGTCCAGTTCGAGCGGTTTGTACTGAGTAAAACGGGGTTAAAGCAAAGAGAGGAGAAGAATCTTATATGAGAAAAGTATGGGTTTTACTAGTGATGGTTATGGCGGGGGCAGCGTTAGTGGTGACCGGCTGCGGCAAATCCGGCTCCCAGCCACTGACCAAGGTTTCTTTGTCGGAGGTCACTCATTCCATATTCTATGCGCCTCAGTATGTAGCCATCAACGAGGGTTTCTTTGCAGATGAAGGTTTGGCCATCGAACTGTCCAACGGGCAGGGGGCTGACAAGGTGATGACGGCGGTATTGACCGACCAGGCTGATATCGGGCTGGCCGGCCCGGAAGCCAGTGTATACGTATATAATGAAGGCAAAGAAGATCATAGCGTGGTGTTTGCCCAACTGACCAACGGTGACGGTACCTTCCTGATGAGCCGCCAACCAGAGCCGGATTTTAAATGGACCGATTTAAAGGGCAAGAATGTTATCGGGGGACGCAAAGGCGGAATGCCGGCCATCATCCTGGAGTATGTGCTGGAGAAGAACGGCATGACGGTTGGCAAGGACGTATTCATCGACACCACCATGCAATTTGCGGCCATGCCGGGAGCGTTTTTGGGCGGCCAGGGTGATTACGTCATAATCTTCGAGCCTACCGCCTCGACCATGCAGAAGGAAAGTAAAGCCTATATTGTGGCCTCATTGGGGGTGGAAAGCGGCGAAGTGCCCTATACGGCCTATTTCACCAAGAAGAGTGTCATAGAGAAAAATCCCCAGCTGGTAGAGAAATTCACCCGGGCGATATACAAAGGGCAGCAATGGGTCGACAGCCATTCGCCGGCCGAGATAGCCAAGGCCATAAAGCCTAGTTTCCCGGATGAATCAGAAGAGATTTTAGCCGCCGCCATCCAGAACTATAAAGATCAGAACTCCTGGAAAAAGAATCCCCTGCTGCTGGAAAAGGACTTTTACCTGTTGCAGCAGATCATAAGCGATGCCGGTGAGCTGAACAAGATCGCGCCTTATGATAAGGTGGTAACGACTCAATTCGTGCCCAAGTAAGAACACCGTACTCAAGAGAGGCTGTCCGGGACCGGATAGTCTCTCTTTTGTCTGTTCCGGGGTGGGACTGGGTGGCTGGCAGTTTTGGAGGGCATTTGTTTTCTGCCTTGGTTGGGTCATCAGTTTTATGCCATGGCTGAAATGTGATAAAATCTATTACTGATAGTCGAAAATGCTTTATTTGGAGGAGGATACCAGACGTGGCACACAAGGGAAATCTGAAAGACATAATCAAGGCTGTCGAGGCACGAGGAGGAACTACCTACGGAGAACTGCAAAAGCTGCTGTCGGTGTTGAAAGAATTTATTGCCAAAGATGAAATCGCAGTGGTATATCCGCGGATCTCCCTGGCAGATCCGGAAAATGGCATGAATAATGGCTTCTGCCTGGAGCTGATCGTCTTTACGGTAGATGGGCGCATACTGGTGGCCAGTGTACTGCCCGAGGATCGCTTCGAGATGGTGATGACCAATAAGACCGAGATCTGCAACCTCCTGGTGAGCGGGTCCCTGACTGAGTCCAGCCAGGAGGTCAAACCGGCATTGACTATCAATTTCAAGGACGGCAGCAAACTGGACCTTAGTAGCGAAGAAGATGCCAATGATTATTGGGGCGAGGAATACCCCGAACTTATCAAGTTGATAATAAAACAGGTACGGTAGTAAGGCAGTGCTTCCAAGGGACTTAATTCCCTTATGCCTGAAAATTGATTTAGATCAAGGTTTTTCCCTTTGGTATGCATTAGAATATCCTTAGTTGGTTGATGATATTTTCCTTCCTATAGGAAAATAGCGTTCTATTTAAAGGTTATCAAATGTAAAGGAGTGAGAGCGAATGGCCAAAGCAGAATTTCAGTTAGAGCCATTAACCTGTCCCACCTGCGTCAAAAAGATCGAGACTGCCCTAACCAAGACCAAGGGAGTTGATTCGGTAAAGGTATTGTTTAACTCCAGTAAGGTCAAAACGGAATTTGATGACGCTCAGACCGATGTCGAGAAATTAAAACACACCATTGAAAACTTAGGGTATTCAGTATCTTCTTCGAAGACCTCTTAATATTTCGGTTCTGCCATGGTCTGATGGAGGCCATGGCTTTTTTTATGACAGTAAACGAGGGGTGATAACCATGATTAAGCTGATCAACAGCTATAGAAATCATATTATGACCGTTGCCGGAATCTTGATCGTGCTTGGTTTCCTGGCTCCACGGGCAGGATATGGGAGCTATAAGGATCCGGCTCTGCTCGCGGCGACCGTAATTGCTATTCTCCCTATCGCCGTCAGGGCTTTCCTGGCCTTACGCATGAAGGCGTTCAGTATCGAATTATTGGTGACCATCGCCGTTATCGGCGCCCTTTACATTCACGAGTACACCGAGTCTTCGATCGTGACGTTCTTGTTTTTGTTTGGCGCCTACCTGGAAGCGCGCACCCTGGAAAAAACCCGTTCTTCCCTAAAAGCACTTATAGATATGGCGCCCCAGGAAGCGGATGTTATTCGTGATGGGGAAACACTGTCGATACCAGTTGAGGAAGTTGTCATCGGTGACCGGGTCATTATCAGATCTGGCGGCAAGGTCCCGGTAGATGGCTGTATCGTGACCGGTAAAGCAACCTTGAACGAAGCGGCTATCACCGGGGAATCGGCGCCGGCCACGAAAGAATTGGATGATAAGGTTTACAGCGGCACCATCGTCGATACTGGCTATCTGGAGATCATCGCCGAAAAGGTTGGGGACGATACCACCTTTGCCAAAATCATCGAACTGGTGGAAGAAGCCCAGGAATCCAAATCCAAGACCCAGAAGTTCCTGGACAAGTTCGCCAACTACTATACACCATCGGTGGTGATCTTAGCGATTGTCGTATTTGCTCTCACCCAAAAGCTCCATTTGGCCATCACCTTCTTGGTGGTAGCTTGCCCTGGCGCCCTGGTCATCGGTGCCCCGGTATCTACTGTGGCCGGGATTGGGAATGGCGCCAAAAACGGTGTCCTTCTTAAAGGCGGAGAGGTCATGGATCGGTTGTCAAAGGTCGATATTATCGTATTCGACAAAACCGGTACCCTGACCAAAGGCAAACCAGAAGTGACCGATATCAAAACCTTCCATGACTTAGAGCCCGATAAATTGCTGGGATTGGTGGCCACGGCGGAAACCATTTCCGAACACCACCTGGGGCAGACCATTGTCAAAGAAGCCAACAAGAAGAATCAGAGCCTGGAAGGAGAAATAGTTAATGGTGAAGTGATCAAGGGTAATGGCATTCGAGCCCAGGTTGACGACCGGATGCTGGCCATTGGCAATCGTAAGTTAATGGATGCTGAAAACATCCAGGTCAGTGATGAAGTCGCAGCTTATGCCGTTCAACGGGAAAAAGCAGGCAACACCGCCATATTTGCTGCTGTAGATGGGCAAATTGCCGGTATCTTCTCCATAGCAGATCAGATCCGGGAAGACGCCCCTCGGGCTTTAGCGGACCTGAGAAAGAATGGCATCAAGAGGATGGTAATGCTGACCGGGGACAATAGGCACACCGCTGAGTTGGTTGCCAATGTGCTTAAGCTGGATGAATTCCAGGCAGAATTACTGCCGGAAAACAAAGTGGAATATGTCAAAGAGCTGAAAGCGGCCGGTCATGTAGTGGCAATGGCCGGGGACGGGATCAATGACGCGCCCGCCATTGCCACTGCGGATATAGGCCTGGCAATGGGTGAAGGCGGCGCCGATGTGTCGATGGAAACAGCGGACGTGGTCCTTATGGCGGACAAACTGATGCAGTTCTCGCATGCTTACGCTTTGGCCAAGGCGACGGTCCGGAATATGAAGCAAAATACGTTTATTGCGGTGGCAGTTGTATTTATCCTTTTGGCCGGGGTATTGGCGGAGCAGGTTCATTTGGCATCAGGGATGTTTATCCATGAAGCCAGTATTCTAGTGGTGATACTCAATGCCATGAGATTGATAGGGTTTAAGAGCAACCCCAGAAGTGCAGAGACCGACTTAGGATAACTACGGGAAAAGGATTTTTGAAAGTTAACCGGCTTAATCTCCGCTCTCCCCCGCCAATTCCAAGGGTTCGCCGGCTTCGGCCATCACCCGGCTCAATCCCAGCAACAATCCCTCCACACATATCAGCACACCGGTGATTACCATTATTTGTTCTATAACCATGCGATCAGCCAGGGGGCCGAAGAACAGCATGCCCAGTGGCAGCATGGAACTGGATATCATGGAAAACACCCCAAAAACGCGGCCCAGCATATCAGGATCCACTTTTTCCTGCAGCAGGACCGTGAAAGGGGTATTGAAGAACGGGACGGCTATGCCGGCCAAAGCCATGAAGGTCAAATAAATCCAGAAATTGGGGACCAATCCCAGGGCCAGGGTGCAGCCCCCGAACGCCAGGGTGGCCCCGGTCATGGTATGAACCCGGTTCCTGAATCCACCCCAAGCGGCCATCAACAGGCCGCCTCCTATCATACCCAGGGAAAAAAGCACTTCAATGGCGGTCAGTCGCCAGACATCGGCGCCAAAGGTCCGGGTCACCTGCAAGGGTGTCAAAAAGGAAGCCGGTGCCAACAGCAGGAAGAAGACCCCGCAGAAGATGAATAATCCCTTAATGTAATTATGGCGACCGATGTAGGCGAAGCCTTCCTTAAGGTCGCTGAAGTAGCTCATGGGCTGCTGTTGCTGGGCCTTGGCGTGCGCCGGCACATGCAGGAACAGCAAGAGAACCATGATCGCCAGAGTCGCTGTTACTACATCGATCATGAATATCCACTCAATATTAGAAACGGTGAGCAGGGCGGCGGCGATCATGGGAGAAATCAGGAAGACCGTCGATTGAATACTGGCGTTGGCTGCGTTCACCTTGGTCAGCATCTCCACCGGCGCCAACTGCGGTATGTAGGCACCCACCGCCGGCATCTGAATCGCCGTCCCCAAGGATCTGACCGCTGATACCGCAAACAATAACCAAATAGGCTGGTAACCGGCCAGGAAGACGATGGCGACGATAAGGGTTGAGGCGGCGATAAACGCATCCGCAAGCATGATCAGTGTCTTGCGGTTATAGCGGTCCGCCCATACCCCGGCAAAGGGAGCCAGAAACAAGGTAGGCAGAAATCCGCAGATGATGGAGATAGTCATCATCATGCCCGACTGAGTCTCCAGGGTTATATACCACAGTATGGCATACTGGACCAGCGAAGATCCGAACAGGGAAATAGTTTGGCTGGTCAGGAACAATATGATGTTTTTTTTCCAGCTTTCCAAGTAGGTTACGCTCCTCAAATAAAACGACTGCCTCATCCAGTCAGCAGTCACCATTTACACGCAGTGGGGCCGAAGCATCCTGCCCTACAAGTCTAACCGCATATATATAGGGTTGTCCAATGGATTGTGATAGTATGTTTGGATCTAGTCATCGCCTTTTTCATTGGAACGGCCACTGGTTGAGGGCGCTTGACCATCCTTGCCGACCCGGTTCCCCATTCCGTCAGTATCGGTTTTCCCCAGAGCCAGCAAGCCGATGGCTACCGTCCTGCCCAGGTGTTTGGCCAAACCCTTGGTAACGTCGAATTCCTCCAGAGCTTCGGTCTTGTCGCCGGTTACATAATGTCGACCCGCTTTAAACGCACTACTGGCAGTGCTGGCGCCAACCACGGCAGTGTAGACCATTCCTTCGACAACCCCGTTGGTAAGTTCCTTGCCGGCATCTTGAGCTGTCGTCAAACCTCGCGTTTTCAGGTCTTCGTTTTTCACCAGATGCCCTACTCCTGCCTCCAATCCCCCGTCGACTACATCAGTGGCCGTCTTCAATGTGTCGGCGGTGATCCGGACTGAACTGGATCCGACGTCGGAAACCGTTTTAACCAGATCGCTGTCGCCATATTTATTTTCGATACCCCGGGCACTTTTGATTATGATGTTGCTTAATCCGCCTGCCACAACCCCCAGCGTCCCCTTCACTGCTTTTCCCAATATGCTCAAATGCGGTTCACCTTTCCTTCAAGCTAATAGACGGTTTTATTATTATTCTACATATTTTATGCTGAAATATTACATATCTGCTTTCCTCTGCGTCAGATCACCCCTGACCGTAGCCGGAGCCTTCTTTATCTTCCCTCCCAAAGGCAGTTGCCCCAGCTTTTTCTGCAAGAATATAAAACCGGGCGATGTATAATGAGCTTAGGCAGGTTGGTATCGGGATGGTAAAGGAGGTTAATATCATGAGCGTTTTGATTCAAAGGGCTTTAAAGGCAGCCCGCAACTTTACTCTGTTCGATTATGCGGGATTCAAGACTGCGTTGATTTTCCTCGGTGTACTACTGGGCGCTTATTTCTCGGAGTTTTTCTTGAATCATATCACTTGGGTATGGATAATCTTTATTCTCTCCTACCTGTGGATCATGTACCGAACCTTCGTTAAACACATGCGGTGAATGCGTTTTGAATAACTCCCAAGGTGTACATCATATCAAACATCTGCTAGTGCCGTTATTGCTGTGTCTGGTTACAGCTGTCAGTGGTTTCTACCTATTGGACAACATGTCCGCTTACTATAAATTCTCACTGGCCGGTTTAGCCTTCGTCCTGAGCGGTCTGCAGATCTGGTTCTTTACAGAGAAAAAACAACACGCCTGTCACATCATGAATTATGTCATCTATTATTTCGCGGCCATTTATTTTCTCATTATAATAATATTCTATGTGACCCACCTCATGGTTTTATTCGACTATCAGAACCTGGTGGATCTTTTGGTTCAGAACAGCGACTATGCCCTCCTGATATTCATGGGGATATGCTTTTTGCAGCCCATTATGCTGCCCTTGCCAGAATTTGTTACCATCATGGCCGGTTCGGCGGTGCTGGGACCGTGGATGACGTTTATCGGCAGCTATGTGGCCACATCATTAGGCATGATCACCATGTTTTCAATTGTCAGGTTGGGTGGTCTTAGCATCCAGAAGAAGAAGGGTAATGAGAAGGCGCTGCAGCGTTACTATCATTATGTCGATAAATATGGGCAGTGGATCCTGATATTCCTGCTGGTATTTCCGATTCTCCCCGACGAAATCATTTGTCTGGGGGCCGGTCTCAGCAGCATGGGCTTCCGCCGTTTCGTTCCCATCATACTGGTCGCCAAAATTTTCTCCTCCTACATGCTGTCCTATTTCCCCCACCTGTTTATATGAACCCGTGTCTTTCCATGCCTAGTTTACGACATATCCTTTCCAAATCACTCCATGTGAATGTATAGCCCATTATGCCTCCGGCATTATACCCGTGCCGTTACGTTTCAGCCCTGAAATTAAGGCTGAATATCAGTACAACAACTTGTTGCCTCAACCGCTGATTGCTCTTGACAACTCAAAATTCATTTGATTAAAATTGGTTAAACCGTTGATGAGGGAGTAAAGCTATACACCAACCATAAAGAGAGTCGGGGCCAGGTGGAAGCCCGATTGGTGAGGAGTAGATAAATGGGCCTCGGAGGGCGGAGTGAACGGGTCCGGTACCCTGGTAGCTTACGACGCAAAGCCAGCGTTAAAGGGCTAGGAGTGTGATGGCACTCCGGCAGAGAGGATGCTCGATTAATTGCGCATCAACTAAGGTGGCACCGCAGGTTATGCACCTGTCCTTATTTTAGGGCAGGTGTTTTTTATTGTCCGGGATACCTGGTTTACTCTCTGTACCACAGGAGAGGAGTTTGCAGGGAAAGACCAAAAAGAAAATCTTATAAGGAGGGTATTGAATTGAAAAGATCCTTAAAACCACTAGTTATCCTGGTATGCTTATCATTGCTGATGACCTCATTGGTAGGGTGTTCATCCAATCAGCCGGAACCCCAGAAGGCCCCCGAGGCGAAAAAGCTGACGGTAGGGATCGTGCAAATCGTGGAGCATCCATCTCTCAACACCATCAGAGAATCTTTCATTCAGGAACTGGACAAACAAGGATTTAAAGACGGCGACAAAGTAACCATCGACTATCAGAATGCTCAGGGCGATCAGACCAATCTCAAGACGATCTGCCAGAAGTTTGTTTCCAGCAAGTATGACGTAATAGTCGCTATAGCCACCCCATCGGCCCAGGCAGCCGTAGGTGAGACCAAGGAAATCCCCATCGTTTTTGCCGCTTGTACCGATCCGGTGGGATCAGGACTGGTCAGCAGCTTGGAGAAACCGGGCGGAAACGTCACCGGCACCTCTGACGCCGTTTCAGCTCCCAAGATTATGGAATTGGCCCGGCTAATAACCCCGGATATCAAGACCGTCGGCGCTTTATATACCTCCAGCGAGACCAACTCGGTATCGGTTGTTAATGATTTGAAAGCCTATGCCGCCCAAAATGGCCTTACGGTCGTGGAAGGCACCGTTACCAATTCATCCGAGGTGCAGCAGGTAGCCAGTTCCTTAGCGGGCAAGGCTGATGCGATATTTTCACCCATTGATAATACTGTTGCTTCCGCCATGCCGTTGGTTGCCCAGGTGGCTAACAAGGCGAAAAAACCGGTTTATGTAGGTGCGGATTCCATGGTCAAAGACGGCGGATTGGCTACCTATGGTATCAACTATACCACCCTGGGGCAGGAAACCGCCAAGATGACAGTGGAAATTCTGAACGGCAAGAAAGCCGGTGACATCCCGGTCAAGACCATGAGCGATGTGGAGATCTATGTCAATAAGGATACGGCTGCGGCTATTGGTGTCACTATACCGGAAAATGTATTAAAGGAAGCCACCGTGTTTGGCAAATAATCATAAAGGAGCCATCGTTTAAATGAGTTTTATGGCGTTTCAGGGCTCAATTGAACTGGGTATAATCTATGCCATTATGGCCCTGGGAGTCTTTCTATCCTTTCGAACCTTAAATTTTCCTGATCTTACCGTAGATGGCAGCTTCGTTACCGGGGCTGCCTTCTCAGCTATTTTGTGCGTCAGTGGCTATCCGGAATTGGGATTGGCTGCGGCCTTACTGGCTGGGGGCTTGGCGGGTTGTGTAACTGCCCTGCTGCACACCAAGCTGGAGATCCAGCCATTACTGGCAGGAATCCTGGTCATGCTGGGTCTGTATTCCGTTAATTTAAAAATAATGGGGACCAGAGCCAATATCCCCTTGATAAACAAAACAACCGTGTTCAGCGTACTGGAAGGCGCCCCCCTGGAGGAGTATGCGCCACTATTGATACCGCTGGCCATCCTGATAATCCTCTTGTTGCTTTTATTCCTATTCTTAAAAACTAAATTCGGCTTCGCTTTGCGCGCTACCGGTGATAATGCTCAGATGGTCCGGGCTTTGGGGGTCAATACCGATACCACCATTTTGATTGGCATGGCCCTTTCCAATGCACTGGTGGCTTTGGCCGGCGCGCTGCTGGCCCAGTATCAATCTTTCACCGATATCGGTATGGGTATAGGTATGGTGGTTATAGGTTTGGCCTCGGTTATTATCGGCGAAGTGGTATTCGGCGCCAGGTCCCTGATGCGGCGTCTGGTTGCGGTGACCCTGGGGGCAGTTCTGTATCGGATGATTATCGCGGTAGCTCTGGAAATGGGCATGCCGGCTACGGATTTGAAATTGGTATCGGCCACACTGGTAGCCATTGCCCTGGCTATGCCAGTAATCAAAAAAAGGACCCGGTTTTATAAACGAAAAATGACTGCACAGGGTTTCAGCCAGGGGGGTAAATAGGATGGTTAAAATCGAATCTCTAACCAAGATATTTGATCCGGGCACCACCAACGAAAAGCTGGCCATCGACAACATCAGCCTATCCCTGGACGCCGGCGAGTTTGTAACCATAATCGGCGGCAACGGCGCCGGCAAGTCTACTTTGCTGAACTGCATTGCCGGGGTGTATGAAATAGATGCCGGCCGCGTCGAAATCGGCGGGGCGGATATGACCTTCTGGCCCGAATATAAACGTTCTCGCCATATCGGACGGGTATTTCAGGATCCGCTGCAGGGCACCGCTTTCGATATGACTATTGATGAAAACCTGGCCATAGCTTTCGCCAAGGGCAAACCCCAGGGGCTCAGGAGAGGTATTACCAAAGCTGATATGCAAATGTTCAGAGAGCGTTTGACCCTTCTTGAACTGGGGCTTGAGGATAGAATGAGGCAAAAGGTAGGGACCCTTTCCGGCGGACAGCGGCAGGCATTGACCCTGCTGATGGCCACCATGGTTGAACCTCAGCTGTTGCTATTGGATGAACATACCGCTTCCCTGGATCCCGGCATGGCCAGGCAGGTTCTCTTCCTGACCCGGGAGTTAGTCGAGAAACGAAAGCTGTGTACCTTAATGGTGACACATAATATGAAGGCCGCCTTGGAATATGGCAGCCGTACGATCATGATGCATGAAGGCCGCATTATAATGGACATAAAGGGCCGGGAGCGGGAAGAGATGACTGTAGAGCTGCTGGTACAACAGTTTGGCAGCCGCAGCGGTACGGAACTGGATAATGATCGGCTGCTGCTGATTTAGCAGCCTACTTATCCCGCTGGCCAAAGACGGAGGAACTTGCTTCACTATACAAGCGGCAGCGATACAGAAAAGCTATTGCCCAATATTTCATCACTTTCAGCCCATATTTTTCCCTTATGCCCGCTTACGATGCTCTGTGCAATAGAGAGACCAAGGCCGAAGCTGTCATGCTCGCTTCTTGATTCGTCCCGGCGATAGAATCTCAAAAAGATCTTGTCCAGTTCTCCTTTGGGAATGGGGACTCCTTCATTGGCAATCTTGAGCAAAAGGCTCTTGTGTCCCGATTTGTTTAAACTGACCTGGATAGCTCCCTGAGCAGAAGAATATTTCCGGGCATTATCCAAGAGAATATGTATTATTTGCTGCAACCTTAGTATATCGCCTCTGACAAAAAGTCCGTCTTCTATCTGGTATGAAAGCTTCTTGCTTTCATCGTAGAAAATAGGTTCGTACACAAGAAGAGTACTTTTTACAATATAGCTGAAATCCACAACGCTATTTATAGCTGTTCTTTCTCCACTGTCGGACTTGGCGAGAGTAAGCATGTCTTCCACCAGTTCCTTCATGCGCAAGGCTGCCCCATGAATATGTTCCATACGGCGGAAATTCTTATCACCCTCCAAATTCTTTTCTGTCCGCAGCATATCGGCGTTGGATAGAATCACGGTCAAGGGCGTTTTCAATTCATGGGAGGCGTTGGCAATAAATTGTTTTTGCTGTTCCCAAGCGATCTCCACCGGTCGCACTGCCCAACGAGCCAAAAAGAGACTGAGAAAGAAAAAGGCTAACATTGCCAGCCCGCCGATTAAGAGCGAATTGGCAATCTGTGTCGTCAATATTTCCTGCTCTACGGTTACATCCGCCAACGCTATTCGTACGCCACCGGTTAAGTCTTTGCGCAGATAGCGCAAGCCGTAATCTGAAAGAATACCGGGATTATCTGTCTTATTGGCAGCAAGCTCAGCAATCGGGGCAATATCGTTTTCTCCAATGAAATACAATTGATTTGAAATTACCGATACGTTTCCGTCCTTGCCTATCTCCATGATAAGAACCGGCAGACGCATTTGGGGAGCGGGCTTTTCCGTTGGGGATGGCCCGTCTTTGACCAGCGGCGCTTTCATACCATCGGGAAAGGTACGCATATTCAGCGCCTGGTAAAGTATGTCAACGCTCATTCGTTCGTTGTTTCTTTGGATAGTAAAAAGCATGGTGAAAAAAATCGCTGCAAGTATGAGAGTCACAACCGCCATGACTATCAGCACCAGTTTGCGGCGCAGCCTCTTAATCATTCCGCCATCTCCAACCGATAACCGACTCGGCGTACAACTGAGATCTTCACCTTAGATCCAATATGTTCCAGCTTTTTTCGCAAGAAGGAAATATACACTTCAACAATATTATCCCCTGTCTCGCTATCATAGCCCCATATTTTCAAATAGATATTCTCCTTGGATAGAAGAATTCCTTGGTTGGCGATGAGCAGCCTGATCAGCTCTAATTCCTTGGCGCCCAGGTGTATCGACCGATTCTTGCACACCAGCTCACTGGCGGCGGCATTAACGGAAATGTCTTCATATTCAATGTCTTCGGGCTTCAACTCACCGCCCCGCCGAGTAATGGCCCGCAAGCAGGCAAGAAGCTCCGGCGTTTCAAAGGGTTTGGTCAGGTAATAATCCGCTCCGTTGTCAAGGCCGTTTATTCTATCATCAAGGGCGGTTTTGGCGGTCAGCATGAGTACCGGTGTTGTATTCCCACTTTTCCGCATTTGACGGACAATCTCCAAGCCGTTCATCCCCGGGAGCATGATGTCAAGCAGAACTGCATCGTAAATACCGGAGAGCGCATGGTCGAGTCCGTTTCTGCCTTCATAACAAATGTCAGCGATGTCATTGTTCTGGGTAATTATATCTGCCAGCGTCTCCGCCAGCAGCTTTTCGTCTTCGATAATTAAGATACGCATTGGTGGTCCCCCCTTATGCGGATTATATCTTGCCACACAATTATCTTATCCCGGCAAGCTTAATAGAAGCTTAAATTATGCCCGACACTCAAAAATCTTCATCCTGCTTAAGCTTCAATTAAGCTTGGGGCTCTAGAATGTAAACACAACGGAGTTTATTAAGGGAGCATTCCTGTAATCCATAAAAACGGATTTTGAAAAAAGAGACGCCAGT
>CAZOMS010000045.1:0-13520 GCA_964580805.1 uncultured Syntrophomonas sp.
GGAAAAACGAGGGAATCAACCCAGGGCGTTGCCCGGGCACGTCACTTGCAGCGCTGTCGACCAGGCGCAAGAGGATATCTTCCAGACTGGTCTCCCTTAAGGAAAAAGACAGGACCTGGGCGTGATTGGCCAGGGCGGCTTCGATTATCCGGGTCCGCAGTTCTTCTTTTTTCGAAACCTTAATGGACAGCCTGTTACCGCTCACTTCCACCGAATTGACCCCGGGGATTTGGCGCAGGGCTTCAACTGTCTGAAGGTTGGGCTCAGCCAAAACCAACTCGATGTTGAGGCTGTCGCTGGCGGTGCTGCGCAGATGCTGGATGCTGTCAAAGGCAATCAACCGGCCATGGTCGAAGATCCCCACCACATCACACATGGCTTCAACTTCCGGCAATATGTGCGAAGACATCAGCACGGTAACATTTCGTTCCCGGCGCAGCCTCATGATCAATTCCCGCATGCTTCTTGCCCCCAGCGGGTCCAGGCCCAGGGTGGGCTCATCCAGAAATAAGACCTGCGGTTCGGACAGCAGCGCCTGGGCCAGTCCCAGCCGGTGACGCATCCCCCGCGAGTAGCCCCCGACCAAGGCATTCTTCTTGTCGGTCAGGCCGACCAGCCCCAACACATCGTCAATGCGCCGATTTTGATCATTTACCGGCACATCCAGCAGGCGGCATATATAGCGCAAGGTTTCCATGGTTGTCATCCGGATATAGAAAGACGGGTTCTCGGCCACATAGCCGATATGGGCGCGTACCTTCATTGGATCTTTTACTACATCGTGGCCGGCTACTACAGCGGTCCCACTGTCAGGCCGGATCAAGCTGACCATCATTTTAAAGGCAGTGGTCTTGCCTGCCCCGTTTAGACCCAGCAATCCGAAAAAGCTGCCCGTACCGACGCTGAAGCTCACCTGGTCCACCGCTTTAAGACTGCCGTACCATTTGCTCAATCCTTGGACTTCGACCGCGATTTCGTTCATGGTGATCCCTCCTAGTTCCTAAAAGCTACGTTTTGCCGTTCAAAAATAACGCCAGCGGCAAACAGCACCACCACGGTCATAATGAGCAGTGAAACACAGGTCAACCGGGCATCACCGGGGATGGTGAGGGCATACTTCTGATATTTGGCAAAGACGCTGAGAAAGAATTTGATGATCACCGGAAGCCCCGCAAAGCTGTCAATGGATAGGCGCAGCCCGACCTGACGCAAGAATTCTCCTCCCAGCGGATGGGCGGGAGCCATGAATACCAGGGCGGCCAGGGCAGTGGTGGCGGTTGTGGGAGCAAACATCGAGATCAGAGTGGTGATGGCGAGAAATAACAGGGATACACAGGTGACTATGGCAATCATGGTCATCCACTGGCTAAAAGACGGCATGGGCAGCTGCCAGCGGTATTGGGAGATCCCTGAAGCCTGAGCCCAGAAATAGGCAGCAATCAGTTCGGCCACCAGCAGGGGCACGATCATCAGTACATAGGCCAAGTATTTCCCCAGCAACAGGGAGCGCCGCGGCACCGGTTTAGACAGGACCAGCTCCAGCGTACCCTTCTCCTTTTCACCCACCACCGCATCCATGGCGGTGAGGATGCCGATCATCGGACACAGCACCGCGAACAGTTCAAAGAATGGGTCCAGGACGCTTTGGGAATTGGCGGTAGGGCCTACCTCTGTGTAGAGGGCCATCAGGATAGCCCCAAAAATAAACATCAACAAGAACGGCAGCTTGTAGTTGCGCAGGTTTTCCTGGAGCTCATGCTGCGTCACCACCAATGTCTTCACTGCCGTTCATCCTCCCCCTATTTTCTTTCCGATCATTATATTTTAAACGATTATAGCGCCAGTCCGCCTGTTTGTGAATCACCGGAACACGTTTAGAGCCACCAGCACCGGATCCCATACCGGGCTGAAAGGGGGAGAATAAGCCAGGTCCATATCATATATATCTTCTAGCCGGGCCCCCATGGTGATAGCGGCGGCGAAGACGTCGATGCGCTTGGCCGCATTATTGCGGCCGACGATCTGGGCCCCCAGGAGGCGATTGTCAACCCGGCTGACAGTGAGCTTGAGCCAGATCGGACCGGCTAACTGTGGAATAGCGGCGGTTCGGCACTCCACTGAATGGCTGTAAAAATCGAGCCCGGCCGGCATACACTCTTGTTCGGTCAAACCGGTGCGGGATATCTCCAGATCAAAAACCCGGGCAATGCCAGTGCCCAACACCCCCCGGAAAATTTCGCTGCCGCCGGCTGCATTTTCCCCGGCCACCCGCCCCTGTTTGTTGGCGGTGGTCCCCATGGGGATGTAGACGTTTTTGCCGGTCACCCGGTGGTGGGCGGTGGCACAGTCCCCGGCCGCATATATTCCCTCCAGGTTGGTTTCCATGCGGGAGTTGACCTTGATAGCTTTGGCCACTCCCAGTTCAATGCCCGCGTCAGCTGCCAATTGGGTATTGGGACGGACACCGATGGATATCAGCACAAAATCCACCGGGAAGCTACTGTCCCGGGTAAACGCCCGCTGTACCGTTTCCCGCCCCTCAAATCCGATTATTTCGGTATCGACCAGCACCTTGACTCCGTGTTGCTCCAGATGCTCCTGGATCTTAGCCGCCATGTCAGTGTCCATGTTGGGCGCCACCTGTGACTGCCGTTCCGCCAGGGTTACTGAAGATCCCAGCTGAGACAGGCTTTCGGCCATCTCCAGGCCAATATAACCCGCGCCCACGATAAGAACATGGGCCGGCTTTTCCCTCTCCAGATATTCTTTTATAGCCACCCCGTCGGCCACCGTGCGCAGGGTAAAGATTCCCGGCAGATCGTTGTTGCGGCAATCCAATTGCATGGGGCGGGCCCCGGTGGCAATCACCAGTTTGTCGTATCGTTCTGCAAAGGTCTGGTTTTGAACCAAATCCCGCAACAGAACCTTGCGCTCGGCCGGATCGATCTCCAACGCCTGGCATAAGTTCCTTACTTCTATGCCCTGGCAGGCAAAATCTTCGATGGAACGGACCAGCAGTTTCTCCTTGGTCTGAATCAGTCCGCCGATATAATAGGGCAAACCGCAGGCGCCGTAAGAAATGTTCTCACCCTCGGCGAAAATCTTGATCTCCAGTTCCGGATAGACCCGCCGGGCTTTGGCCGCAGCGCTGCTCCCAGCTGCCACCGCTCCGATAACCAACATCTTTTTCTTCATCGTAAGATCGCCTCCTTTTATGGTATTGGTCGTCTTTCAACATCTTCCAGCCAATAGCCTGGATCCCGCTGTTTGTCATATCTTTGATCTTAGGCTGGTGGGACTTTTATCACCAGAAGGCTGACGATGATACATGATTACTGATTCTCTATCCAAAACCTAGTCGCGGCCAATTCCCTGATCGATAAGAACCGCCAGCGAATCAAACTGGAAGCATCATGTATCAGCTGACTTTTTCTATTATGTACAATACGATAGAGCTTTACCGGCCGTGATATTCTAGCCCGAAATATCATTGATCTAACATTTGGGGCGCAGCTAAACAGAATACCCTTCCTGGTATGGGATTATATGCTGCTATCATTATTCGGGCCAATCGCGCCGGTGTCAACCTGATTGACGGATTGATCTCATGTGAGTATGGATGCTAACTTCTTCGGACAATAAATTAGGTAAAAAAGAGGATTATCCTTCGACCGCCGCGAACAAGGAAGGAATCCAAAAGCACCACAAGGCGGTTAACGACCGTCGAATCATAGTTTTGTCAGAGTCCATAGGAGGAACAAGATGGCCAAAAGGACCATGGAGCAAGCGATATGGGCATATTGTCTGGAATGCTCCAATCACAGCAAAAAGGAAGTAGAATTGTGCCGCTTTAAAAAATGTCCCCTTCATCCTTTTAGGTTGAAGCCCAATCAAGAGGATCGCAGCCACCTGGAAGAGATCTTCCAGGATAAAGCAGCCGACCCCCAACAAACCTTGTTTGATTAGCATTACGAAATGGTTCCTGTGTGTTCGAAGCTTGACCACAGTTACACGCGGGACGCTCCTCGCCTTAAATATTGCAGTTCCGTGCTTGCCTGCTTTCCATAAAGCAATTGAAGGACGGGTAGTAATCATATTCAATGCTTTGCCCTGCTGCCCCCCAACGGTTCTTCAGAATCCATAATTCGACCGAACGGCCAACTCCGGGCATGGAGGTGGCGTTTCCATCCAACCCATCCTGATCCGGTGTCTCCCTGGTCTGCAATGCTACTATCACATCCGGGACGATTGCAATAGCCCCGCTTCCCTGAAGTCCAGCCATAACCGAAGGGCCAGGATTTTGCCGTTCCAGACTGGATATCACCATGACTGGCATCTGATAGTCGCGGCTCATCCGCTTCAGTTCCAGTACCGCTTTATCCAGGTTGCTCTGATGGGAAGCCCGGGGATCATAGGGGGCCAATAGCTGCAGGCAGTCCACCACCACCAGTGGCGAATTGCCGGTCAGGCGTTTATGCCGGGCGACAGTGGCTTTGATCTGCTCCACTCCCCAGTCCTCCCGGCCCTCATTGAAGTAGATGCGGTGGGCGTATTGCCCATAGGCCTCGATACTTGCGGCTGCCAGTTCTTGCTCATCCGGTTTGTATCCAGCGAAGCTGCGAGTTGTCATGTCCCTGGCAGTCAGGGCTCGGCCCGGTTGGGCCTGGCTGCCCATAAATGTCAGACGGCTTAAACAGCGGGCAATAAGCTCGGCACGGGATGCTGCCAGGCTGAAAACCAGCACGTCCGATCCGCTCTTGGCGGCTTGATCGGCAATTTGCAGGGCCAAAGCCGTCTTTCCCGATGAACTTGTCGCCTCCAACAGGTAGAGCCCTTCATACAGGCCCCCGTCCAGGACCATATCCAGCCGCTCAAATCCGGTCGGTACAAACCCAGTGTTCACGCCACCCGCCGCCCTGCCCATGAAATCCTGGAGATAGCAAGCGGCGCTGGTCCGCTGGTATTCCTCCCAGCCCATTTCCTGTTGTTCTTCTTCTTGGCTCCCCAGGGCGTTCAAGGCCTCCTGTACCATTCCGGCAAAGGCCTCCCGGTCCTCGGTCAAGGCTTCGTTGGGATCATTGTAGGGTTCAGAGATATTGACCTGGGAAAAAGGGATGTCCAGAGCTTTAAGCTCCTGGGCCAGCTTGATGGTGGTATCCTGCCCGGTGGGGTCATTGTCCAGGCTAAGGATCAACCCGCCGTTGGGGGGATACTTTTTAATATGTTCGATAAACGCCTCGGTGTTGGCTGGACTGGCCAGTGCGGCAGCCTCCGCCCCCACTTCGATCAGGCTCAAGGCATCCATCTCCCCTTCTACTATGAACACCGGTTTGCCGCTTTGGAGGGCCTGGGGGTTGAAAATGGGGCTGGAGCCGCCGCGCTTGCGTATCCGCTCCGTTTTCAAAGCATGCGGATCCATATTTCTAACCGTATAGGTAAACTTGCCGGTAGGAATGATGCCCGCCCGCCAGGTCCTCAAGCCGGTATTGTCCCTGGTGGTAAAGGCCGGTTCATATCCCAACGAGAAGCGCTCAATGGTGGCCTGGCTCAGTCCCCGCTTCTGGAAATAATCTGTTTCCCCTACCCTGGCATGGGCCTCTTTGATGTAATCGGTGTAGTCCTTGGGCGGCTCCCCGGCCCTGGCGTCCAAGTATTTGCCGCCGGGCCGTTCCATCTCCATCTTCTGCAGCTTTATCCGGTACAACTCATAAGCCTTTTTGGAGATTTCAGTGGGTTCGGTCAGGTGGTAGTCGATGCCAATCAAATCGAAGATGTCATAATTGGCTTTACAAACGAAACAATGAACCTTGCGCAGGGCCTGGTCATAGATCATGCTGGGGTCGATATCCTGGTGGTCTGGGTTCAGGCAGGTAAAAGGCTCACCGGTATCGATGCCTTTGCGTTTCAAGTAAGCCTCCAGTTGGTCTTTGACGAAATCGGCAGCCTGTTCTCGGTTCAATATGACGCACCCCCTCTATAAAAGAACTACGCACAAAAGGGAAGGCAAATGTGGGTAGAAGTCTACAACAAGAATAAAAAAGCAGCCTCATGATTGGCAGGAAAGGGGGCGGCCAGTAAGACGATGAGGATTGATCCGAGTGGTTCCCGGCTAACTAAGAAACAAGTCGTTTACAATGCCTGAGCCTGTTTATTCATAAGGGTTTGCGTCAACCAACGGACCAGGATGCCCATGGCAAAAAATATGGGAATCCCGTAATAGGACCGCCACTGGTGTATTTCGAAGATGTCCGTCCATACCAGGATCATTTCGATGGGGATCGCCAAGACGAAAGCCAAAACCGCCAGGGCCGTCAAATAGCTATGCCAGGATCGGTATCTTTGGTAAACCAGCATATAAACGACGGGTATGAAGGAAAAATTAGCCGTGACCAAGTGCGGCGTCCAAGGGGTGAGCCAGTAATGGTAATACCACAGGCCCGTTTCGCTTAACACTGCGTCCAAATGGGCGGACAATATCAACACTAAGAGACCAACGATAAATATCTCCTGCAGCCGCTTCTTGTCCACGTATTTCCACCAGACCAACCAGGGCAGAAACAGCAAAACCAGCAGAATCCACCACTGCCAGGAGAATAGATCCAGGTTGAGCCAGTTTTCTATCCGCAGTTGGGTCAAATGGCGTTCTGCCTCATAAATCATTTGGTTATATTGTTCGTGGCTCATCGCTTCCATAACATTACTCATAATTCCATCCCGGTATTTCCCGGATTCCAGCCCAACAGAATGCCAAACTCAGCCTGGATGCTCGACATCTATTGATCGATTCTACATCCGAATCCGGGCTGATACACAGGCAAAATACCTACACTTAAGTTATTTGCATCCTGGTTTGGATTTATCCAAGGGTGGGCGGATTGTCGAAAGCTTCATTGCCCATCTGCGAATATCCATAAAAATTACCCAATTACTCTTAATCACCCTATTTTATAAACTTTAAAAGTAAAAAAAATATATAAGATGTTTCTGAAACAAGGTAATTTGAGTAATTCGGTAATCCGCCGTTGACCACCGTGAAGATTGATTGTGGGTTTTTTTCTAATTATCAACCACGAACAGCTCGCACCCTTTGACTGACAAACGCTCGTATCCGTCCGGGGTAACCAGCACCATGAACTCGGTTTTGACCACTCCGTGCTGCGGGTGGGTCAAATGCATTTCTAGAGTAGTGACCATATTGGCCTGCAACTCCAGGTCGGAATGGGCTTCCAGGACCGGCAGTTCGTTTACCTCCAGTCCTACCCCATGCCCAATCAGAGGGCTTTTTCGATCCGCCAGGGTCAGGAAGTAATCGCCCACCCCCAGCCTTTGGGCGCAATCATTAGCAACATGGAAGAGGTCGCTGCACCGGGTCCCGGGTTTCATCTCTTCCAGCACCGAATCCACAATCTCCCTTAGGGAAGCGTGCAGGGCACTTATCCCGGGCTTGGGTTCTCCCAGTACATAGGTTCGGGATTCGTCGCAATGATACCCTTGATGGTAGACCGGAATATCCGCCATTACGATATCCCCGGGCTGGATCGGCCGCAATGAGGGTCCCGCCGTGATGGCCGAACTGAGCCCCACCCCGGTGATGGTGTTGGCCCAACCGGTAGTACGGTAGAGGTTTTCTCCGGACGCCAACGGTCCGTTGACCATGAGGTAATCGGAAATGCGTATGCAGATAGCCCCTTCATGACCGGCCCGGCGATGGGCATACTCGATCTCGGCAGCCAGTTCCAGTTCGCTCATCCCGGGCTTGAGTACCTCAAATACCCGGTCATGCCCGATTTGCATGATGGCGCAGGCATGGCGTATCAAACCCAGTTCGTCCTGGTCCTTGATCATCCGCTGGATCAAGATCTCCCTGGTGACACTCACCGGAAGGAACTCCGGCAGCAATCGCTGCACGCGCAAAAACAGATCGGCGGACATGACATCCGTTTCCAAACCCAGTCTCCCACCCCGGACGCCCATCGCCACCAAGTGATCCCGAACGTCGCCTATTCCCCCAGCCACCAACCGGCCCTTATCCATCCAGGTCTCAACCAGGGCAAATTCCAGCCCTTTGCGCACCATCAGCCGGTAATCCGCCGGGGTGATGAGCAAGATGGCGGGCTGGGCGGTACCGCAATAATAGAATATGTCCCGGGCATTGACCAGCAAGGCGCCGTCGATCCCCAAGAATGCCAGCCTGTTCTGGAATTGCTGCAGCCGCAGGGTTTTGTCAACTTGTGCCATGTCATCACTCGCTTTCCATATACGTGCATATATAATGAATATGAACATGCAAGAACCGCATGTCATTTTGATGATAATAACAGTATCCCTGTTTTCGAGCCCCTTTTCAATTGCCGGCTGCCGAAGCGGCGCCAACCCTTCAAGGCACACAGATGAGCCGGCCTGCTGCCTTGCTGGGCTGACTGAAATTGGGTCCGAGGAGAAATGGGAAAACAATGTGGCGGGGAGGCACCTTTGCTGCAAGAATCAGGCTGGTCAGATAAGGCCGGAGCAGTTTGTCTAGGCTTCCTCCAACAAGGATAGCAACTCTTCCGTCAACCTACCATAATCGGGATTGCTGCGCTCCCGCACCCGCGGCATGGTCACCATAAGGTCTTCTTTTATGCGGCCGGGGCGGCCGCTCATCAATATGATGCGATCACCGAGATAGACCGCCTCATCGACACTGTGGGTCACGAATACTATAGTTTTCTTGTGCTGCTCCCAAATCCGCAGTAGTTCTTTTTGCATTATGATCCTAGTGTAGGCATCCAGAGCTCCAAAGGGCTCGTCCATCAGTAGTACATCCGGGTTGTTAGCCAGGGCACGGGCTATAGCTACCCTTTGTTGCATACCTCCCGAAAGCTCATAGGGAAAAGCTTGGCCAAAGGCCTCCATACCGATCATGGCCAGGTATTCCTGGGCCACAGGTATCCGCTTGGCTTTTGGCCAGCCTGCGAACTCCAGACCCAAAGCTATGTTTTCCAGGACATTGAGCCAGGGCATCAGCGAATAACTCTGGAATACCATCCCAATCTCCTTACGGGGCTTGGTATGCTGCTGGCCATTGTAGAACACCCGGCCCGAACTGGCCACCTCCAAACCCGCTATGATCCTCAGTAGTGTAGACTTGCCGCAGCCAGAAGGTCCCAATATGCATAGGAATTCATTCTCCTGCACCCTAAGGTTGAGGCCGATCAAGGCATTTATCTTCATATCGTTCTGGCTGTAGAACGTCTTCTCCAGATTTTCGATGCGGATCTTTTCCTGCATGTAAGGCTACCTCGTTTTGCTTTCCCAGGCGAAATATTTATTGGCGATCACCCTGAAGACGCTGTCCAGAAGGGCGCCTACCAAACCTATACATATCATTCCGGTTATGACCAGATCAGTCCGGGCCAATTCGTAGGCGTGGGTTATAAGGTACCCCACTCCGGCCAAACTGCCGGGAAGCATCTCTGCCCCTACTAGGCAGGCCCAACCGATAGCCAATCCCATCCGCATACCGTTGATGATACTGGGCGCGGCTGCCGGAATCAGGATCTTAAAAAATATATCTCTTTCGCTGGCACCCAACACCCGAGCCGAGTCGATAAGAGTCTGGCGGACATTCTGCACCCCGAACATGACGCTGGCTATTATAGGAAAGAAGCTGCCCATACCGATCAAGAATACCATGGCGATCTTGAAATTGCCCCAGAACACATATGTCTGGCCAAACGGCATGTCTAGCAGGGACGCAATGCTGGAGACCCCGAAGATGGCCAAGGCCAGCGGCTGCCAAGCCAAGGGCGGGATAGGCTTGAAGAGGTTGATAAAGGTCTCGAAGATGGACTGGATCGTCTTGCTGTAGCCCATCAATACCCCCAAGGGCACTGCTATCAGTACCCCCGCGGTGTAGCCGCTCAATACCCGTATCAAGCTGACTCCGACATTACGCGGTATCGATCCCAGCCCTATGAAGTTGTTGCTGGCATGGGCGAAATTGTCCAACACCTGCCGGATATCCGGAATTATCGCCGCATTCTGGATACGCAGCGCCGCTATCTGCCATATGAATACCAGCAGCATCGGCAAAAGCAATGCCAGGGCAATAGTCTGTAGTCTCTTTTTCATACTACCTTCTTATCCTGCCGTCCAACCTGTACGAATCATTTCCGCTCCTAATAGGGTGTACAGACAACAGGCAGATACCAGCCTGGCTCCGCTTGACCCGGGAACTCAAGCTGTGTACCTGCCTATTTGGGTCTGGCAGTTGTCTATTGTGCGTTGGCTTTATTCACGAAGTCGAAACTGAATACCTCTTTCTGCACCACAGCATAATCTGCATCCTTCAAGCGATTGGAGAATTTACCCATATCCTTGATGGCTTCGAAGTATACTTTGATCCCGTCCTGCCACGCGGGGGAAGGATCGCTGCTGTACACTATGTTTTTATTGCTGGCCATGATGACCTCTTTTTTGATACCGATTATTGGGGAGTTGATTTCCGCAAACTTGTCAGGATTAGTGCCCGCATATTCGGTACAATCAACGACCACGCTCACCAATGCTTCCATCGCCTCAGGATGCTCCTGTATCACTTTGTTAGTAGCTGCCATCACACAACAGGGGAACACATTCCATTGCCCCTGGGGCGGGAAATCCGCCAAGGTCATGATGATTTTGCCTAAACCTTGGTCAACAGCATTCTCGGGATGGGCAGAAGGCCCCACCCATGCATCTACGGCCCCGCTTCTTATGGAGGGAAGCAGGTTCTGAGCTCCTTTGAGGTCAACCATCAAGACATCGGCATTCATATTGGCCGGGTCCTCGGTCAGCTTGAAGCCGGCATCCTTTAAAACCGATTCGATGAGGATCCTGGGGCCGCTGACAGCGGAATGGTAACCTATCTTGACCGGTTGATCAGAAGACTGGATGTACCTTTTGAAGGCCTCCCAACCGTAAAAATCTGTATCCGGCTTCATAACCAGGGAGACTCCTCCGCCCTGGAGAGGAGCCAGGATTTTGACTTCAGTCCCCACATCATATGCGGACAGGATGGCGGTATTGGAGCATAATACCGAGTCCAACTGGCCCTGGGCCATCATAGTGGCCGATTCGGCCCCACTCTTGCTGGGCAGGACATTGAACTTGGCAATTACCTTGTTTTCCTTGATCAATTCAAACTGGGAGTCGCTGACGGGATTGATCCTGATAGACTTTCCAGCGAAGGCGGCCGGATCTTTCATGGCCACGTTGGGCAGACAGGTATGGGTATCGGTACCGTAGGCAAAGGATAAGGTGGGAACTTCGGTGGTTACAGTGGCCGGGGTTTGGCTTTTTCCGCAGCCGGTCAATACAAACAGGGCGGTTAACATCAGAAACAAGGCTAGAGCTTTCTTCAAGACGACTACTCCTCTCCACACTTAAGATTACTGCTGCATGACGATTATTGCGCAAAATCATAATGCTTAATTAGACATAATATATATTATTGGAATATTTATGTCAAAGAAAGTATTATTTATTTTATAATTCTATGTTATCCGGCAATCCTCCCCCAACCCACTCAGCCTTGATCCGTTTTTCGCCAACGTTTTTACAAACGTATTGCTGCTGCTAACATGATCGCTTGCTGCATCACAGTATGTCCCTGGGTCTCCCACGTTGCATCGGCTACAGCCACAAACGACTGGCCCCAGATATAATCAGGGCCCCGGCAATACGTTATAATGAATAGGATATCGAGGGTTTGCCCGGATGTCCTGGATGGGGCAGCAATATGGGGGATCCATAACCTGCCCGGCGTTTGGCAAGAGACGAACCAGTCTCGATATGATAGCGGCCCAAGGCGGCACGGATGAGCATGCGGAGATGGGGATAGCAGCAATACATCAGATGAGGTGATGACATGGATTCCAAGATCAGGCAGATCCAAGAGAAGATAGATGAACTGGAACAAGCCCTGCAGCGCGAGCAGGAGAGACTGGCGGAAAAATACGGTTTCTCCATCCGTCAAAAGAGGATAGAATTCCTGCAAAAGTTCCGGGAGAGGAACAGGACTTTCCGCATTCCCACCTGGAAATACGTGATCCCGGTCAATATCCGCCACGTTCTTTCCATCCCTTTTATTTATGTGATGATCGTCCCCACCATCATATTGGATCTATTCCTGACCACGTATAACTGGATCGCCCTGCCCCTGTACCACATCCCCGTGGTCAAACGAGGTGATTACATAGTCTACGACCGTCAATTTCTGGACTATCTGAACCATATCCAGAAAATAAACTGTCTATATTGCACTTATGTTAATGGGGTATTTGCTTATGCCGTGGAAATCGGCAGCCGCACCGAAAGATACTGGTGCCCCATCAAAGCGGCCCACAAACGGCCGGGGGGCAATAAATGGTACGCCGATTATGCCGACTACGGCTGTCCTGAGCAGTGGGTGGAGAAATTCAACAACCTGGATGCGTTTGAGAAGCTGGAAAAATAGAACGGCAGCGCATCGCGCCGCAATCCTTTGTGGAAGGGAGACGTCAAATGCATTACTATTGGCCTATCATCCTGGTGGTGATCTCCAACGTCTTTTATCATATCTGCGCCAAAGCCACCCCGGTGGCCATCAACCCGCTGGCTTCCCTGGGGATAACCTATCTGCTAGGTATGATCTCGGTGGTATTGTTGTACTTCCTAACCAGCCCGGTGAAGAACCTGGCCACCGAATATGGCAGCCTCAACTGGACTTCCTTCGCCTTGGGGCTGGCCATCGTGGGATTGGAGTATGGATTCTTGAATATGTACAAGGTGGGCTGGAACATTAGCGTCGGCTCATTGGTGGCCAGCATCGCAGTGGCGCTGATCCTTATTTTGGCAGGGGTCCTTTACTATAAAGAAACCCTTACGATACCAAATTTGATTGGGGTGCTGCTCTGCCTGGCAGGACTGGCCCTGGTCAATCGCCCGGGATAAACAGGAGATTGGAGCTATCGCAGCAAGGCCAGGAATTGTGAGGGGATTTCGGTTTCAAAGCGCATGGATTGGCTGCTGACGGGATGTTCGAATGCCAGCACCCGGGCGTGGAGAGCCAGGCGGCGCAGGGGATTGACCGTGGAGCCGTATTTTTTATCACCCACGATGGGGTGCCCGATATCATGCATGTGCACCCGGATCTGATTCTTGCGGCCAGTGGCCAGGTGGATCTCCAACAGCGTGTATTGGCTGGAAGTCTGCAGGACCTCGTAATGGGTCACTGCCTCCAGCCCATCGCCGGGCTTGGAACTGCTGTAGATATGTTTGGTTTTGGTCTCCAACAACCACGACCGCACCGTGCCTTCTCTTTTGCTGACCGGCCCCTCCACCACTGCGATGTAAGCGCGCTCTGCGATCAGTTCTTTCCAGTGCTCCTGGAAGCGCCGCTTCACCTCTTCCTGTTTGGCAAAAACGATCACCCCCGAAGTATCGCGGTCCAGCCGGTGGACGATGAAAATGCGGTTGTCCGGGTTTTTCTCCCGCACGTAGTCCATCAGGTGATGGTA
>CAZOMS010000046.1:0-4167 GCA_964580805.1 uncultured Syntrophomonas sp.
ACCTGATCGCCAAGGCCTACAACTATGCGGTGATTGCCCATGGCGAACAGAAGCGTAAGTCCGGGGAGCCCTACATCATCCACCCGGTGGAAGTGGCCCTGATCCTGACGGAAATAGAGATGGACAGTGCCTCGATATGCGCCGCCCTTTTGCACGATGTCATCGAAGACACCAGTTTTGACTACCAGAACCTGGAGCAGGAATTCGGTGAGGAAATCGCCATGCTGGTGGAAGGGGTAACCAAACTCAGCCGTATCAACTTCAAAAGCCGGGAGGAGGCTCAGGCTGAGAACCTGCGCAAGATGTTCCTGGCCATGGCCAAGGACATTCGGGTGGTTCTGATAAAACTGGCGGATAGACTGCACAACATGCGCACCCTGAATTACCAGACCGAACCCAGGCAGAAACAGATTGCCCAAGAGACTATGGACATCTTCGCGCCTTTGGCTCACCGCCTGGGTGTTTTCAAATTCAAGTGGCAGCTGGAGGATCTGGCCTTCCTATACCTGCAGCCGGAGATGTACCATGAGGTGGCCCAACGGCTCAAGACCAAGCGCAAAGAGAGGGAAGCATACGTAAATGCGCTGATCCAGCAGATCGGGAAAGGCCTTGAACAGATCGGGATCGAAGCGGATATAGCCGGACGCCCCAAGAATATATACAGCATATACAAAAAGATGCTGAAACAGGATAAATCGATCGACGAGATCTATGATAAGATCGCCATCCGGGTGATTGTGGACACGGTGCCGGAATGCTATGGCGTACTGGGCATTATCCATACCATGTGGAAGCCGCTGCCTGGGAGGTTTAAAGATTATATAGCCACTCCCAAGCCCAACATGTACCAGTCCTTGCACACCACCCTGATCGGGCAGGGGGGCGAGCCTTTCGAGGTGCAAATCAGGACCGGGGAGATGCATCTGACCGCTGAATCCGGGATAGCTGCTCACTGGCACTACAAAGAGGACGGCACTCCGAAAGACCGGGATAAAAAGTTTGATGAGAAACTGGCCTGGCTGCGCCGCATCCTGGAATGGCAGCAGGATGTCAATGATGAGTCCGAATTCATGGAGTCGCTTAAAACCGACCTTTTTGAGGATACGGTTTTCATTTTCACGCCCAAGGGTGACGTAATAGAACTACCCAAGGGATCTTGCCCGGTCGATTTTGCCTACCGGGTACACACCGAGGTAGGGCATAAATGCACCGGAGCCCGGGTGAATGGCCGCATTGTGCCGCTGGACTATCAGCTCAGCAACGGCGATATCGTTGAAATCATCACATCCAAGAGTTCCCCCGGGCCCACCCGGGGCTGGCTTGATTTCGTCAAAACGTCATCGGCTCGGAGCCGCATCAAGGCTTGGTTCAAACGCAGCCAGCGCCAGGAAAATGTATTAAAGGGACACGAACTGTTGGAAGCGGAACTCAAGAAGAGGCATCTCGATTCCAAGGAATTGCTGAAGGAAGGAAAATTGCCGGAGGTTTTGGATCGGTTCTCCCTGACCACTCTGGATGACCTGTTCTCGGCAGTGGGTGACGGCAGCCTGACCGCTAACCAGGTCGCCAATCGCATCAAAGAATCATATTTCCCAAATGCATTGGTGGAGGATATAATAAATAAACCCCTGGTCACAACCGGTTCGGGTCGGGAACGGGTGACTCGATCGCTGCGGGTCAAAGGCGTGGATGACATAGTTATCAGACTGGCCCATTGCTGCAATCCGCTGCCCGGCGATGAGGTTCTCGGTTATATTACCCGGGGACGGGGGGTATCGGTGCACCGTACTGATTGTCCCAACATGCAAAACTATCTGCGTAACGAAGCCAACCGGATCCTGGAAATGGAATGGGCTTCGGACAAAGGTAACTATACGGTGGAAATCGAGATCGATGCCATTGACCGGGATCGGCTTACGTCAGATGTCATGACATTGATCGCGGATATGAGAGTGCCGGTCAATTCAGTGTTCTCGCGGGCCACCAAAAACGGCCTGGCGGTAATGAACCTTAAGCTGGAGATTATGGACATGGCGCAGTTCAACGCGGTCAAACAACGGCTGCAGAAGATAAAGGGGATTCAGGATATACGCAGGGTATTGCCGGGCGACAACCGCGGTTAGGAGCGGGGGATTCCAGAAGGCTCGGGTAAAATAAGGAGGTAATAATAAGTGATTTTGATGGGTCTTGAAATCAGCAGCATGGGTGTGAACTGCTATATTGTGGGATGTGAAGAGACGCGGGAGGTAGCCGTCATCGATCCCGGCGGCAATGCCCGGGCCATTGTCAATATGCTCACGGAGAACAACCTCAAGGCAGTATATATAATCAACACCCATGGCCATATCGATCATATTGGCGCCAATAAGGGTGTAAAAGATGCTACCGGAGCGCAGATACTGATCCATGAAGCCGACGCCAAAATGTTGATCAACAGCGCTTCCAATCTCTCTTTCCTGATGGGTTCGGGGGTGACCAGCCCGGCTGCCGACCAATTATTAAAGGATGGGGATAAGATAAAAATCGGCAACACAGTCGAACTGGACGTAATCCATACCCCCGGACACAGCCCGGGAGGGGTGTGCCTGAAAACGGGCGACATCATCTTTGTGGGCGATACCTTGTTTCAGGGCTCCATTGGTCGCACCGATTTCCCAGGAGGATCATACGATCAGCTCATACAAAACATCAAGAACAAGCTGCTCTGTTATGATGACGATGTGGTTGCCTATCCGGGGCATGGGCCGGCTACCACCATCGGATTTGAAAGACAACACAATCCTTTTTTATAAAATGACCTTGATGGTAATGCCAAGAAACGAAGGGCTTCTCATCCATTGGACTGGGAAGCTTTCTCTTTATGGCTTGTTCGCCTTGCAGAAAGCAGCATTAGCTTCGTCCCGACCCATATCAAACTGACCGGGGAAGGATAATCCCATTATGATATGCCTGGAAACCCAACCGGCTGAATTATACAGCCAGTTACATGACTTGATAAGGATAGCTTTCCCGGACCGGGGGCTGGTCTGCTCACCCCGTGGAGTGCCCGACCATATCAGGATCACCGTGGACCGACAGGGGGACTGCGTGTCTTGTAAAGGTGTGGTGCAGGTGCAGGGGAGGACCACCCGGGATACGTACCGCTGCCATGTGCCATCCTGCCAGGCCGATGTCAGGGCTGCCGTCCAAAGTGTCAGCCGCCGTTTTGTCATGCAGCTGCTGCGGCGGCACCTGGGCCAGGAGATTAACACCTATGGTACATTGACCGGGGTGCGGCCGGTCAAGATCATCCACCGGCTGCTTGATCAGGGTTGGGAGCAGGCGCCGATCCTGGCTAAACTACAAGATCGATATCTGATCAACCAGGACAAGGCCCGGCTGCTGCTGGAGGTTGCGACTGCCAACCGCCCCTTTCTGCTGGACCGGGAACAGGCCCAGCGTTTAATGAGCGTCTACATCGGGATCCCTTTTTGTCCCAGCCGCTGCCGCTATTGTTCTTTTCCAGCCAGTCGGATCCATAATTATGATTTGGATGTGGGTCCATTTGTGCAGGCCCTCCGCACCGAGATGGAAAAAATAGGGGAGGCGATAGCCGGCCTGGGCTGGCAAGTGGAGACGGTCTATCTTGGCGGCGGTACGCCCACGGTATTGAGTGCAGAGCACCTGGAAAGCCTATTCGAGGTCTTGCACCAACACTATATCTCCGCTGCTACCCGGGAAATAACCGTGGAAGCCGGCCGGCCCGACACCATTACCAGGCCGGGACTCGATCACATGCGGCGTCTGGGGGTGGACCGGGTATGTGTAAATCCCCAGACTATGAATGAAGATACGCTGCGGTCGATGGGTCGCAACCATGATGCCCGGATGGTCAGGGAAGCGGTGGCACAGGTTCGTCAGGCCGGAATAAAGCACCTCAACATGGACTTGATCGTCGGACTGCCGGGCGAATCCCTCTCCGATTTCCAAAACACGGCCATCCAAGTGATGGAACTGGAGCCTGATAATATAACCGTCCACAGCCTGGCTGCCAAAAGGGGCGCAGACCTGTTCCCGGATGCCAAGAATCCTCTTCCGGAAACTGATGCTGCAGAGGTAGTGCGGGGTATGGAGTGGCTGGACCACTTCTTGCGGGGACACGGTTTCCGGCCCTATTACTTGTACCGG
>CAZOMS010000046.1:4267-11684 GCA_964580805.1 uncultured Syntrophomonas sp.
GTGGCTGGACCACTTCTTGCGGGGACACGGTTTCCGGCCCTATTACTTGTACCGGCAGAAATACATACGGGCCAACCTGGAGAACATCGGCTATGAGCGGGGGCAGAGCCCCTGCATCTACAACGTCCAGATGATCGAGGAGCGGCAGACCATAATCGGCCTGGGAGGAGGAGCCAGCAGCAAATACGTCCAGCCTCGCGACTTTTCGCTGGTGACACTCCAGAATCCTAAGGATCCCCAAACCTACATAGAAACCGTCGAAGCGCTGGCCGCCCGCAAAGTTGACAAGCTTCAAGCCATACTCTAGAATTATCCAGAGAAAATACGTAAACGGGGGACTCCTGATGGAAATCAAAGCTCCGCGGGGCACTTACGATATCCTCCCGCCCGAATCGCTTAAGTGGCAATTCCTGGAGAGGCAGTTGCGGGAAACCGCCGCCCTTTTCGGTTACAACGAGATTAGGACCCCTCTTTTCGAGCATACCGAATTGTTTGAACGGGGAGTGGGTGACACCACCGACATCGTGACCAAAGAGATGTACACCTTTCTGGATAAATCCAACCGCAGCCTGACCTTACGGCCGGAAAACACTGCTTCCTGCGCCCGGGCTTTGATCGAGAACCGGGTTTTTGGGGGAGTTATGCCAGTCAAATGGTATTACACCGGTCCCATGTTTCGCTACGACCGTCCCCAAACCGGTCGCTACCGGCAATTTTATCAGTTTGGGGTGGAAGTCTTCGGGAGCCGAAGTCCTTATGTGGATGCCGAAGTGATTGTCCTGTTAATCGCAATCCTGACCAAGCTGGGATTATCGGATTGTGAACTGCATCTGAATTCAGTCGGCTGCCCGGCTTGCCGGGAGGTTTACCGGGAACGGCTCATAGCCCACATCGCACCTTTAAAGGACGGGTTGTGCCCGGACTGCCGGGCTCGTTTTGATAAAAATCCCCTGCGGGTGCTGGACTGCAAAGAAAATGCCTGCCAGCAAGCTGTAAAAGGATTCCCCTATATTATTGACAGCCTGTGCAGCGATTGTGCCGATCATTATACAACCGTCAAATCATCACTGGATGCTATGGGAATCAAATACCGGCAGGATAACAACCTGGTTCGGGGTTTGGATTATTACACCAATACTGCTTTTGAGATTCACATCCCCTCCATCGGGGCCCAGAGCGCGGTTGGCGGAGGGGGAAGATACGACGGCCTGGTGAAGGCCTGCGGAGGACCGGATATTCCCGGGATCGGTTTTGCGATGGGCTTGGAACGCCTGCTGCTGGCCATGGAGAGTGACCCCCAGCCAGCTTGGCCTGCTCTTGATTTGGAGGTATTCCTGGCGGTTTTGGACGAAAAATACACCGATGCGGCGATGCACACCTTGGATCGCCTGCGCCGGGCCGGCATAAGGGCTGACCGCGATTACAACGGGCGCAGCATGAAAGCCCAAATGAAACTGGCCAATAAATTGGGAGCCCGGATCGTGGTTTTGATGGGGGAGAACGAGATGGACCGCGACATATTCACAGTGCGTACCATGGGTAGCGGCCAACAGGAAGAAATACCGCAGCAGGATTTGATTCCGCTCATTAATAGGATATTGGGATAGATAGGGAGGATTACCGGGTAATGAAGAGAACGCATAATGCGACAGACATTGGATTGGGATTGGTGGGCGAAACAGTGGTCCTCAACGGCTGGGTAGATTCCCGCCGCGACCACGGCGGCCTGATTTTCATCGATTTACGGGACCGCTCCGGTATAATCCAGATCGTATTCAACCCCGAACTGGACCCATCTGCATTCCACCTGGCCGAAAGCGTAAGAGGTGAATATGTGGTGGCTGCCCGCGGCGAAGTGCGGGAACGGCCCAAAGATACCGAGAATCCCAATCTTAAGACTGGTAAAGTAGAGATATATGCAGAGGCGATGGAGGTCTTGAATACCTCCAAGACGCCGCCGTTCTATATAGAAAACGGGATCGAAGTCGACGAACTGCTGCGTTTGCGTTACCGGTATCTGGATCTGCGCCGCCCGGAAATGAAGGAAAACCTCCTGTTGCGCCATCGGGTCGTCAAGGAGATCCGCGATTTCCTGGATGAGCGTGGTTTTATCGAGATCGAGACCCCGGTCTTGGGCCGCAGCACCCCGGAAGGGGCCCGCGATTATTTGGTGCCCAGCCGGCTTCATCCGGGAGAATTCTTTGCCCTGCCCCAGTCCCCCCAGCAATACAAACAGATGTTGATGGTGGCGGGAATGGAAAAGTACTTTCAAATCGCCCGCTGTTTCCGTGATGAGGATTTGCGGGCCGATCGCCAGCCGGAATTTACCCAACTGGACATGGAGATGTCTTTTGTGGATGAAGAGGATATCATCGCGTTGATCGAGGGCATGATGCCGCGGCTGTTCCAAAGCGGCTGCCAGGTTGATGTCCCGGTTCCATTCCCGCGTATCTCTTATCAGGAGGCCATGCTCAAATATGGCACCGACCAACCTGATTTGCGCTTCGACTGGGAAATAGTTGATGTCTCTGGTTTGGTGGCTGACGTCGATTTCAAGGTTTTCGCCAGCGCTATCCAAAGCGGCGGTGTGGTCAGGGCTTTGAATGCCAGGGGCTGCGGGTCGTTTGCCCGGCGCGAGATCGACGACCTGGGCCGGATGGCAGTGGAATACGGCGCCAAAGGAATGGCCTGGATCAATGTCACCGAGACTGAATTGAAATCACCCATAAGCAAGTTTATCGCCCCGGATACCATGCAGGAGATTGCCAAGGCCCTGGATGCCCATCCTGGAGACTTGCTCCTGTTTGGCGCCGATCAGGCCGATGTGGTAGCCCGGGTACTGGGATTCTTGCGACTGCATTTGGGCCGGCGGCTAGGCCTATGCTCTCCCACCCAACTGGCTTTCGCCTGGGTGCACGATTTCCCCCTATTGGAATTCGATGCGGAGGAGAATCGCTTTGCCGCCGTTCACCATATGTTTACCTCGCCCAAAACGGAGGACATACCCTTATTGGACACGCAACCCCAGCATGTTAGAGCCCGCGCCTATGACCTCGTATTGAATGGGACTGAAATAGGCGGGGGCAGCATTCGTATCCACAATCGCGATCTGCAGGCCAAGATGTTTGCGGCGGTAGGTATTGACAGCCAGGATGCCCGGGAGAAATTCGGCTTCATGCTGGATGCGTTCGAATATGGCGCGCCGCCCCACGGCGGGATCGCTTTTGGGATCGACCGTTTGGTCATGTTGATGGCCGGTCGTGACAGTATCCGGGATGTCATCGCCTTTCCTAAAACCCAGAGTGCCTCCTGCCCCATGACTGATGCGCCGTCTTCGGTCAGCCCCAAGCAGCTGCGCGAGTTGTCTTTAAAAATCAGAGAAAGCTAGTTATTATCTGGAAGATGGTACACATAATTACACCGGGCTTCAGTTGAAGCCCGGCCGTTTCTGTGTTATCATCTACCTAAACAAATAAAAAAATGTCAGAAACCCCTGCTGCTCGCGTGAACGGCCGTATAGTTTTTGCCAACACAAAAACTTTGGGAGTTCGGACTTCATATACGACTTGCAAGCCCTACTTGTAGGGACACATAAAGTATATGAGAGAACACCCACCTGCTGGGCAGGTTAAAACTCGCGGCGCCACGGCTCAGTGGGGTTTTTTTGTGTCTGACCGGGACAACCCGGCGAGGGTTATTTTTGGTAGAACAAATGCGGCTTTGATATTATAATGAACTATATAGTCGAATTTACATGCAAGAAATAATACCGAAGGGAGCGCAATAATGGCTTATTGGGATCAGGAGAAGGAGTGTATGGCGAGGGACAACCTCGAAAAACTACAGCTTAGAAGACTCAAAGAAACAGTATTCCGATCCTATGCTTTTGTACCGGCCTACCGGGCTAAAATGGATGCGGCCGGCATAAAACCGGATGATGTCAATACCCTGGGAGACCTGCAAAAACTGCCTTTTACCACCAAACAGGAGATGCGTGACAATTATCCCTTTGGTCTTTTCGCGGTCCCCATGACGGAAGTAGTTCGTATTCATGCCTCTTCCGGCACCACCGGAAAACCATCGGTAGTAGGATATACCCGCAAAGACGTGGATACCTGGGCCGACCTGATGGCGCGGGCCCTGGTCAGCACCGGGGCTGACAAGAGATCGGTGATTCAGGTCGCTTATGGCTATGGGTTGTTTACCGGGGGTTTAGGGGCCCATTATGGGGCGGAGCGGCTGGGAGCATCAGTTATACCAGCTTCGGGCGGCAATACCCAGCGCCAAATTCTGCTGATGCAGGATTTC
Organism: uncultured Syntrophomonas sp.; assembly: GCA_964580805.1. Taxonomy (GTDB): domain Bacteria; phylum Bacillota; class Syntrophomonadia; order Syntrophomonadales; family Syntrophomonadaceae; genus PHAA01. The sequence goes on from CAZOMS010000046.1 coordinate 8,576, forward strand.
GGATCCACTCATCTGGCTTGTACCCCGTCATACGCGCTCTTTATAGCGGAAGTGATGCAGGAAATGGGCATCGCACCGGCCAGCCTTAAGTTGAAAGCAGGAATTTTTGGGGCTGAACCCTGGTCGGAACAAATGCGCTCCGAAATCGAAAATAAGCTGCAGATTAAGGCCTATGACATCTATGGCTTGAGCGAAATAATGGGACCCGGGGTAGCTATCGAGTGTCCCTTCAGAACCGGCCTCCATATCGCCGAGGACAACTTCCTGGTGGAGATCATCGATCCCGTCACCGAGGAGGTGCTCCCGGAAGGCTCACTGGGGGAATTGGTTATCACCACCATAACCAAGGAAGCTATCCCTATGGTTCGGTACCGGACCAGGGACTTGACTACCCTGTCAAGCAGTGAATGCCCCTGCGGGCGGACCCATGTGCGTATGCAGAAGGTGCTGGGCCGGTCTGACGATATGTTGATAGTACGCGGAGTAAATGTGTTCCCTTCCGCTATTGAGACGGTACTGCTCAGCATTCCTGGAGTGGAACCCCACTATATGATAATATTGGAGCGACAGGATAACCTGGACCTCATGGAGGTGCAGGTGGAGGTGTCCGAGGATATCTTCAGCGATGAAGTTAGAAAACTGGAGGTCCTCCAGAAGCGGATCGCCAAAGAATTGGAAAGCAATCTATTGATAAATGTCAAGGTGCGGCTGGTGGAACCGAAATCCATACCGCGCAGTGAAGGCAAGGCCGTCAGGGTCAAAGACAACCGCAAGATATAGGAGGGAATGAAATGGCAAAGCAGATTTCGGTATTTTTGGAGAATTCCAGCGGACGACTGGCCCACGTTACCAGGGTACTGGGTGATGCGGATATCAACATCAGAGCTCTTTCTATTGCTGACACCTCTGATTTCGGTATACTGCGATTGATCGTCAATGATCCGGACCATGCCTACAAGATCCTCAAGGATGCCGGCTTCACTGTAAGCGAGACCGAGGTAATTGCAGTACGTATGCCCGATTCGCCTGGCGGACTGGCGGATGTCCTGGACCAATTTTCGGAAGAAAATATCAATATCGAATACCTATACGCATTTTTGGGATTCGCCGGCGGTGAAGCTCTGGTCATATTCAAAGTTGAGGATATAAAAAAGGCCCGGGAGGTGTTCGAGAAGAAGAACATCAACTATGTGGAGGCCCAGGACCTTTATAAACTGTAATTCGATGGGGTTCGTTTCATCGGTGGCGAGTTTGCGCGTTGGATTGAATATTTCAGGATAATTTTTGGGAAGTGCAATTAATGAGACCTCTTGGATGAGGCAAATTCTGAGCACGGATATCGAGTGGGTTGGCTGACCAATACCCTTACAGGTATGGCGGTCGACCCACTTTCGGTTTCTGGGTCCAGCCCAGGAATATCTATATAGCGATCTTTTTTTACATGATGTGAGACAAAATTTGTGACGGTTTTAATCGAAAATAATAAAGGGCTATCGAAATAAGCACAATTTTCTATAGTTATTTTTTTCACAAAGAAGGGAATCGGTTTTGGCTGATAGAATAGGGGTGGAGAGATGTGGAGCAAAGTGGAGGATTTACCCACAAAAACACCACAGAGGAGCAGAACTGATGTTCTTGGGAGAATACCAGCATTCCCTGGATGCCAAAGGCAGGATCATTGTTCCGGCCAAGTTCCGTGAGGAATTGGGAGTCAGGTTTATTGCCACCAAAGGCCTGGATAATTGCATCTTCCTGTATCCATTAAATGAATGGACAACCATCGAGGAGAAGCTGAAGTCGCTCCCCTTTACCCGAGCCGATGTCAGATCCTTCGCCCGGTTTTTCTTTTCTGGCGCCTCCGAACTGGAGATAGACAAGCAGGGGCGAATAGTATTGCCGCCCAATCTTAGGGATTATGCGGGTATCAACAAGGATTTGATCGTGATCGGGGTAGGCTCCAGGGTGGAGATTTGGGCCGGTGACAACTGGGCACAATATAATCAGGCGGCGGAGTCTTCATATGAGATGATCGCCGAAAACCTGGTAGGGTTGGGAATTTAGGAGTGAGAAAGAGTATTGCATCAGCCTGTGTTATTACAGGAAACCATAGAGAACCTGGTCACAGACCAGCATGGTACATATGTAGATTGTACCGTTGGCGGGGGCGGACACCTGCGTCTGCTCTTGGATCGTTTGGCCCCCGATGCGACGGTCATAGGTCTCGATAAAGACGCGGATACACTTAATAATACCAGGGTCGGGCTTACAGGTGATAACCTCATCCTGGTACAAGCTGATTTTAGACAACTGGGCAAGGTATTGAACGATTTGGAAATCATCCAGGTCGATGGAATTATGCTCGACCTGGGAGTTTCCTCTTTTCAACTCGATATCAGTGAGCGTGGATTCAGTTTTCATGAGGACGCCCGGTTGGACATGCGCATGAACCGGGAGCAGGATCTCACCGCCTGGGATATTGTGAATGGCTGGACCGAAGCGGAAATCATCCGCATCCTCTTCGCGTATGGGGAGGAGAATCATGCTCGCAGCATTGGTAAAGCAATAGTGAAAGCCCGCCAGCAGCAGCAGATAAACACCACCCTGGAACTGGCGGAAGTCATAAAAGAAGCAGTCCCGGCCAGGTATAGGCGGGAAAAGCACCCGGCCCGGAAGAGCTTTCAAGCTTTAAGAATAACTGTCAATGAGGAGCTTGAGGCGTTGCAGGAAGTGCTTCCGCAGGCAGTTGCGGCACTAAAGGCCGGGGGTCGGCTATGTGTGATCAGCTTTCATTCTCTGGAGGACCGTATCGTCAAACAGTTCCTCCAGGATCAATCCAGGCAGTGCACCTGCCCGCCGGATTTCCCGGTATGCATATGTGGTTGCCGGCCGCCTTTGAAATTGGTTCACCGCAAACCCATAATACCTGCAGACGCAGAAATCACTGCTAACCCCAGGGCCCGAAGCGCTAAGCTGCGGGTGGCGGAAAGAATATAGTTCTAAAGCGCAGAGAGGAGTAATAGTATGCTACAAGCCCAATCCAGTGCAGCCCGGGATTGGAATTACAACCAGATACCGGCCGAATCGCCCAGAACGGTGAAGGCCCGCCGGA
>CAZOMS010000046.1:11784-13458 GCA_964580805.1 uncultured Syntrophomonas sp.
AGATGCAAACGACCGGTTTGCTTTTAAGAAAGCGTATCGCTACGCTTTTTTTCTTATTTACAATTGCTTTCGTCCTCCTCGGGGGCCGGATTTTCTGGGTACAGTTTGTAAAAGGGGCGGAACTTTCGGAAAAGGCTACCCAAAACCGAATGCGGGATGTGCCGGTGGAATCCAAGCGAGGCATTATTTATGACCGCAACGGCCATGAACTGGCCATATCAATAAGCGCCGACTCCGTTTATGCCATACCGGCCGAGGTTAAACGCTCCAAGAAAGAGCAGGAAACCGCTCAAAAACTATCCCAAGTATTGGGTCTTGAACAGGAGAATACGTTAAAAAAGATAACCGCCAACAGTTCCTTCGAGTGGATCAAGCGACAGATAAGCCCGGAACAGGCACAACAAATCCGTGATATGAAGCTGGCTGGAATCGATCTTACCGAGGAGAGCCGCCGTTTTTATCCCAAAGGCACCCTGGCCAGTCATGTGCTTGGCATATCCGGTACCGATAATACTGGGCTGGAGGGGATAGACCATTATTACAACGACCTGGTGGGTGGCACCAAAGGCCGGATCATCATTGAGCATGACGCGGCGGGCAGGGAAATACCGGAAGCCACCCATAAATATATCTCCCCCGTGGATGGAGGCAATCTGGTCTTAACCATCGATGAGACCATTCAGTATATCGTGGAAAGAGAGCTGGATAAGATCTTTGCCGAACGGCAGGCTAAGAGTGCCGCTGCCATTGTGATGGATCCCAAAACCGGAGAAATCCTGGCCATGACCTCCCGGCCTACTTTCGATCCCAACAACTATGGCGCTTCACCAGCCAGTAATCGGAGAAACTTCGCCATCAATGACAGCTATGAACCCGGGTCGACCATGAAGATAACCACTTCTGCGATGGCTTTGGAAGAAAACCTGGTCAATCGCGACACCCAGTTCTATTGTCCTGGCTATGTGAAGGTAGGCAAGGAGACTATTGGCTGTCCTAATCGCAAGGCTCATGGCAGTCAGACCTTTGCCCAGATCGTGGAGAATTCCTGCAATGTGGGCTTTGTCAAGGTAGGGTTGGAATTGGGTATGGATAATTATTTCAAGTACCTGCATGGTTTTGGTTTCGGTCAGCCCACCGGGATCGATCTTCCCGGTGAAGCCAGGGGGATACTGGTCAACCAGGCCAATGCCAAACAGATCGACCTGGGCACGATGGCTATGGGGCAGGCCAACGCCGTCACTGCCATACAATTGACTAACGCGGTGGCGGCAGTCGCCAATGGCGGTAAACTCATGAAACCACATCTATTGAAACAGGTTCTGGACAGTGAAGGTAATGTGGTAAAAATCCCTGAGCCGGAGGAAGTCCGTCAAGTCATATCAGAATCTACCGCCAAGGAACTGTGTGCCATTCTGGAAGGAGAGGTTACCAACGGTACCGGCCGTAATGCATATATTGAAGGCTATCATGTGGGGGGCAAAACCGGTACTGCTCAAAAAATCGCTCCCGGCGGGGGCTACCTGGCCAATGAGTATGTGGCTTCCTTCATCGGCTTGGCCCCCTCAGATGACCCCCGGTTGGTAGTTATGGTAGTAGTTGATGCGCCTCAGGGATATCCATATTATGGCGGATGGGTGGCTGCCCCGGCGGCCCGGGAGATCATCAGCGATTCGC
>CAZOMS010000047.1:0-13373 GCA_964580805.1 uncultured Syntrophomonas sp.
ATCGGCGCTCCCACCTTCACCGTCAACGGTGCGGTACAGAGCGTAGTAACTCCTTCTTATATCAAGGACGCTCGCACCTATCTGGCCATCCGTGACATCGCCACCGGACTGGGAATTGATCCCATGAACGTGTTGTGGGATGCAGCCAGCTCCAAAGTGACCCTGATCAAGGGCGCCAAGATCGTCCAGGTCCAGATCGGCAGTACCGTAATGAATGTTAATGGCGTTGCCGTAGCTATGGACGTAGCCCCCGAGATCAGCAATGGCCGCACCATGCTGCCGGCAGCCTTCATTGCCCAGGCATTTGGCGCCACCGCCAGCTGGGATGCAGCCACCCAGACTGTAACCATTAAGTAATTGATCCTTAGACTTTAGTAACCTTGAAAAGGGGCCGGATAACACCGGCCCCTTTTTTCAACCAGTTTTAAGCGTGGTCGTATTGACCCGCCGGTCGGCAGAGGGTATACTGGAAAAACAAAGATTTATTGGAGTTGATTTTTATGCGCGGTAAAATCATAGCTCTGCTGGTATTGTTGCTCTTGATCATTCCGGCTGGGATTTGTCTGGCTGATGCAGAACCAGCCGGAGCGACCTTAACCGTTGAGCAGGCCATCGACCTGGCCCTGAAAAACAGCAGTTCGGTAAAATCGGCCGACTTGGCCAAGCAGGCCGCCAATATATCCAATGACCAAGTCTGGGAAAGTGTTAATTCAGCGCTTATTCCCGATGCCAACGGCCAGTATTATGGCCCGGTTGATTCCTGGGATGCAGTCTACATGGCTGACTACAACCTGGAAGCGGCCCGCAAAAACTATGACACGGCCGTGGAATCGGTAAAATATAACGTGTACCAAAAGTATTATGCGGTCGTGAACGCCCTTGACAATTGTGACGCCCAGCGTTTAGCCAACCAGCAGGCGGCCGAGAAATACAAGATTGCTGAACTGCGCTTCGATCTGGGGCTGGATACCAAACTGAATGTATACCAGTCCCAGCAGCAAAATGTTACCGCCCAGTCCAATCTGGCCGGCAGTAACGAATCCCTGGACCAGAAGTACATAGCCCTGCTGGAATATATCGGCCTTTCCAAAACGGAGCGGCCCGCCTTGGTTAGGGAACTGGCTTATACACCTTTGCAGGTGGATAATGCCGAGACCAGGATCGCCGATATTGTCAGCGGCAGTCCCGGTGTTTGGCTGGCTAACCGCTCCTTGGTACTCACCGAGCAGACCTCCGGCAGTTCCGGCGATTATTATGGCTTGTTGACCGACATCAATAAGGATAAAGCAGATCTGACCTTAGTTACTACCAGGGATGCCATGACCCAGGCTACCCGGAATATCTATTACAGCATTTTGAATATCGAGGAATCGTATAACAACGCAGTGGCCGGGGCCAAGGCAGCCGATGAGGCCCTGCGGGTAGCTAGATTGGTATATGAGGTAGGCATGGGTACCAAACTGGATGTGACTGCTGCCGAAATTGCCGCCCAGAGCGCCCACCAGGCGGTAGACAGCCTATCCTACCAACACGCCATACTGGTCATGGCCTTTGAGAAGCCCTGGGCCTATGGCTCCATGTAAAAAAGGGTAATATCATTATGATTGATATATATGGAGACGGTTCGGCAAGGGAACCGTCTCTTACCATTTTGATGATGGTTCTTCCAGTATAGCGGAATCCTTTTCAAAGCGGCGATGATTTATACATGACTGATCAAATTCAGGACCCCTGAATATGGAACAAGGGGTAATATGGCTCATAAAGAAACCAGGGCCGAGCAATTAGCCCAAAATTACGGATCTTCACCCATACTTAAGTATCCTGGTCTGCAAGAAAAACCAGTTTATTCTATAATATATAATATATATAGCGGGAAGGGGGTATTTGGCTGCACCGACGTTTCATTGAAATCCCCTGTTTCTTAGTGATACTCAGTTTTTATCCGTAATATTGTTGTGGGAGGAATGTGAATGAGGAAGAAGAACAGACTGTTGTCATTGTTAATGGTGTTCATATTTGCGGTTGCTTTCCTGGCGCCCAGTATGAGTATGCCGGCTACGGCTATGGCTAAGTATAGCAGCGACGATACCGATGTCGTTACTGGCAGCGCGGACGTTGACGATGACGTAGTGACCTTGTGGGCCGAGATCGATAATGGCGATAGCGATTTTGACGAAATTGACGAACTGGATGTCTACGGGTTTTTCTGGAGCGAGGACAGGGACGAAGTAGAAGCCGTAGAAGATGCAATAAGGGACGGGGATGTTCCTGATGGTGACTGGCTGGAAGGAACAGACGACAGCGATACAGAGTTCTACGCCGAACTGGACCGGCTGTTCGATCTGGACGACGACACCACCTATTACTATGTCGCCTATATAGAGTATGATGGCGGCGATGAAGCAGCCTGCGGGAGTATAAAGTCCTTTAATACCGACAGTGACGGACCCGATGGTTCTGACCGCGACGGTGACGGCGATTTGAGCGTGGTCACCGACGATGCCGATGATATCGATGGGGATGAAGCCACTCTGACCGCCTATGTAGATGATTACGATGAAGATGATTACGATATAACCGAATCGGGATTCTTCTGGGGCGATGACGAGTCTGACGTGGAAGACGTGGAAGATTATTTAGAAGACGGTGACGATGACTGGAATTGCGAATATGATTCCAGTGACGACGAGAACGATGACAGTGATGAATTCGAATTCAGCCTGGACCTGACTGACCTTGACGAGGGCGAATATTATTACTACCGTGGTTATATCGAGTATGAGGATGATGACGGCGACCTTTACTATGCCTTGGGAGATGTTGAGAGATTTGAAGCTGATGAAGATTCCGGTTCGGATAAGCCGAAGGTATTAACCAATGCTGCCTCGGACATTGACAGCGATTCAGCAGTTTTGAACGGTACTATTGATTCCTTTGGCGATGATGATGAAATAACCGAATATGGATTCTACTATGGCACAACCTCAACTCCGACTACCAAGAAGATGGTAGGAGATGATGAAGACAATATCGATGAAGGTGATGATTTCGATTATACCCTGACCGGGTTGAATGCAGGGACTACTTATTATTTCAGGGCTTATGCCAAAAACAGCGAGGGGTTGGCGTACGGAACCACCAGGTCATTTAAGACCACCGGCAGCATAGCTTCCAACAGCGTGTTTACCATAGGTCAGAATTACTACCTCTTAAATGGACAGTACCAAGCGATGGACGCTGCCCCGTATATTAAAAACAGCCGGACTTATATGCCAATACGTTATGTGGGATATGCAATGGGCCTGACCGATTCTCAGATCCAGTGGTATGAAGCGACCCGGACGGTTATTTTGACCAAAGGGGGCACCACGGTTGTATTGGTGATCGGCAGCAATACCATGTTTGTGAATGGCGTAGCCCGGACTCTGGATGTTGCCCCAGAGATCTCGAACAGCCGTACTTGTCTGCCTATTGCCTGGGTGGCAGCGGCTTTCGGTCATACGGCAGTTTGGAATGGCAGTACCCAACAAGTTACTATCAGCGGGGTGACTGCTTCCAGCTCTGTATCCGATGAAGAGTACGATGATGAGGATTCCAGCGGTGAGGTTACGGTTGCCACCAACAGTGCCACTCGCATCGATGAAGAGAGCGCACGGCTTAACGGTAAGGTGACCGATGATGGTGGATTAGACATTGAAGAATTTGGTTTCTATTATGGGACCGATAGAGACGACGTTGAGGATGGCGACGATGGAGATGCTGACGTTGATGAAGCACGAGGAAATGCAAGCCTATTTTATCTGGATATAGATGACTTGGATGATGATACCAGGTATTATTTCATGGCCTACGCCATTGACGAGGATGATAACATCACCTACGGCAGCGTCAAGTCTTTCACAACCAAAGAAGATTAGCACTTATTTATCCATTCAATAATCAGCCGATTCGGCTTGATCGGATTGCGGCTGGGTAGACAGAAAAGAAAATATTAAGCACTTGGTGGTGGGCCCCGGTTCGGGGTCCATCTTTTTTAAGGCGGCGTGCCCAGGTGCACTATTCCACATCGCGGCGCTGTCACTCAGGGCGAAGAGTCTTGCTCTGTTCTGAGATCCTTCGTCGCCTTCGGCTCCTCTGGATGACAGACTATTGTCACTCAGAGCGCAGCGATGAGTCTGATACAAACGTATGGCACTCTGAACGAAATAAAGAGTCTAATCCCCTTCTGAAGGCAAGGTCACATATTTCTTCTCCAGCACCTGCCAATCCGCGGCATTCTTTGAAATACCAGTGCTATCTGTTATAATTTCTTTTGAGCAACCGATAGACAATGTTTGGAAAGGTCGTTTCTTCAATGAAAGGAATCATTCTGGCTGGGGGCAGCGGCACCCGTCTTTATCCCCTTACCCAGGTCATGTCAAAGCAATTGCTTCCTATATATGATAAACCCATGATCTATTACCCCTTATCGGTCCTGATGCTGGCGGACATCAGAGATATCCTGATTATTTCGACTCCCCAGGATATTGCCCGCTTCGAGTCTTTGCTGGGGAATGGGGGTCAGCTGGGATTGTCGCTGTCTTATGCGGTACAGCCCAGCCCGGATGGGCTGGCCCAGGCCTTTATTATCGGCGCCGATTTTATCGGCGATGACCGGGTGGCCATGATCTTAGGGGACAATATCTTTTACGGCCAGGGCTTCACTCCCATGTTGCGGCGGGTGGCTGCCCGCGAAGATGGGGCCACCGTTTTTGCCTACCGGGTCAAAGACCCGAGCCGTTTTGGTGTGGTGGAATTCGATGAAGGGCACCGGGCGGTATCCCTGGAGGAAAAGCCAGCCCGACCCCGCTCCAGTTTTGCTGTTACTGGATTGTATTTTTACGACCGGCAGGTGGTGGAACTGGCCCGCAGCCTTAAGCCATCGCCGCGGGGAGAATTGGAGATAACTGACTTGAACCGCCTGTACCTGGAGCAGAATCAGCTTAATGTGGAGCTGCTGGGGCGGGGTTTCGCCTGGCTGGATACCGGCACCTTTGAGGCTCTCCAGCAGGCGGCCCTTTTTGTGGAGACCTTGCAGAACCGGGCCGGATTCAAGGTAGCCTGCCTGGAGGAGATCGCCTATTACAACCAGTGGATCAACCGTGAACAGCTGACCGCTTTGGCTCATAATCTGCGCGGCAATGAATACGGGCAGTACCTGCTGGACATCGCAACCAGCGATTTAAGCAGACCTCTACAGGAATGAGAGAAGTGTCACTCAGAGCGAAGCGAAGGGTCTAATCACTGCAAACACTGTCACTCTGAGCGAAGCGAAGAGTCTATGTCCAAGTCGAGATTCCTCGCTGCGCTCGGAATGACAGGTGTTGTGCCCGGAATAACAGGAACATTGCGTTCAGTAAGACAATGGTAATGCTATGTCACTCTGAGCGTAGTGAAGAGTCTCGCCGCTTTGAATACTCAGGGAGGTAACGAGGCAATGAGGTCGGATAACAGTTCTATGATAAGTATTCTGGTCACTGGTGGAGCTGGCTTCATCGGTTCAAACTTTGTGCCTTATTTCCTGGAACAACATCCCGTCTATCGGATAATCAACCTGGATCTACTGACCTATGCCGGCAGCCTGGATAATCTGAAGGAGATAGCGGGCCATCCCCGCAATTTATTTATTCAGGGCGACATCCGCGACCGCCAGTTGGTAGACAGGATATTCACCGAGTATGACATCGGCGGGGTGATCCATTTCGCGGCTGAATCCCACGTTGATAATTCCATCGCCGGCCCGGATGTTTTTATCCAGACCAATATCAACGGTACCTTCAATCTGCTGGACGCCGCACGCCGTTTCTGGATGGAGAGTCCCTTCCAACCTAAGACTGGATATGAACATTGCCGCTTTCACCAGATATCCACCGATGAGGTTTACGGGAGTTTAGGTGAGACTGGGCTGTTTACCGAACTCACCCCTTACGCCCCCAACAGCCCCTACAGCGCCAGCAAAGCCAGTGCCGATTTCCTGGTCCGCAGTTATCACCATACCTATGGGATGAACGTGGTCACCAGCAACTGTTCCAACAACTACGGTCCCAAGCAGCATAATGAGAAATTGATCCCCACCATTATAAGAAGCGCCCTGGCCGGAAATCCTATACCTATTTACGGTGATGGCCGCAATGTGCGTGACTGGCTGTACGTACTGGATCATTGCCGGGGGATTGACCGGGTCTTCCACCATGGACGCAGCGGGGAGAGTTACAATATCGGCGGGCGCAACGAGCGGGAAAACATATACATAGCCACCTTGATATGCGAGCTGTTGGACCGGCTGGCGCCGGCTCGGGAGAGGTTAGCAGATTTAGAGTCTTATAAGGAATTGATCACCTTTGTTACTGACCGGCCTGGTCATGATCGCCGCTATGCCATCGACGCGGCCAAGATCGAGACCGAACTGGGTTGGCAGGCCGAGGAGGATTTTGAAAGCGGCTTGTTGAAAACGGTACAGTGGTATCTAAGGGAGCTCGAATGATGAAACCAGTGACTTACGATTTTACAGTGCGGGGAGATGAACGGGGTTCGCTGATAGCCATTGAGGAGCAACGCGATATCCCGTTTCCCATCCGTCGTGTATATTATATTTTTGGCACCCAACCGGGAGTCGCGCGTGGGCTGCATGCCCATCGGCAGCTGCAGCAGGTAATGGTCTGCCTTCACGGTAACTGCATACTCCAGCTGGATGATGGCCAGGACCAGACAATTGTTGCGATGGAGAGCAATGCCCGGGGGGTTTTGATCGATAAGATGGTTTGGCACCAGATGTACGATTTTTCCCCCGACTGCGTGCTGCTGGTACTGGCTGAGGATTACTATGACGAGGGCGACTATATTAGAGATTATCAGGAATTTGATAAATTGGCGGCGGCGGCCCGAAGGTGAGGGAATGTGATGATAAGTGACAGAGCGGTGGTGCAGACCGCTGACATAGGTGATAACGTAAGGATCAGGGAGTTTGCGGTGATCAGGGAAGGTGTGAAACTGGGGCGCAACGTCACTGTTCATCCCTTTGTGGTAATAGAGCCGGGAGTGGCGATCGGCGATAATGTGGAGATTTTCCCGGGCACCTATATCGGCAAGGTCCCCAAAGGTGCGGCTTTGGCACGCCAACCGGAATACCGGCCGCAGGTGACCATAGGCGCCAACTGCAGCCTGGGACCCCACGCGGTAATCTATTATGATGTGGAGATCGGGGAGAACACCTTGATCGGGGACGGGGCCTCGGTGCGGGAGCAGTGCCGGATAGGTTCCAACTGTATTCTAAGCCGCTATGTGACCGTCAATTACGCCACCATTATCGGCAATAATACCAAGATAATGGATTCCACTCATATCACTGGCAAGTGCCGGATCGGGGACAATGTCTTCATAAGCCTGTGCGTGGGCAGCACCAACGATAATGCCATTGGCCGGCTGGGTTACCAGGAAGACCGGGTGAGAGGCCCGGTTATCGAAGACGGAGCGGCGGTGGGGGCGGGCGCCATGTTGATGCCTGCCATCGTCATTCACGAGGGCGCGGTTGTGGGCGCGGGCTCGGTAGTGACCAAGAATGTTCCCGCCCGTTCAGTAGTAATGGGCAGCCCGGCAACAGTAAGACGGTATCTCAGTGCAGATTAGGCAAGGTCATAAGGTCAATGTAATTCTGAGCGGAGCGGGGATCTCTACTTGGATTAGACTCTTCATTGCGTTCAGAGTGACAGTGTTTGGCTTTGACTTCGCTTCTCTCAGAGTGACATTGGAGCGTTATGAGTGACGGCTCATAATGATTTTAGTTATAAGAGGGCAGGGGATAAATTGAAAAAACTGTCGGTGGTCATACCGGTATATTATAATGAAGGTTCTCTCCCCGAATTGTTTGCGGAATTGATGCGGGTGGAGGATATCCTGCTGCGCAGCCGGGGCATCGAACTGGAACTGATCTTTGTCGATGACGGTTCCGGCGACAATTCCTTCGCTGAACTAATGAAGATCAAGCAAATTCGGCCCGATACCTGTGTGGTCAAGCTGGCCCGTAATTTTGGCGCCATTCACGCCGTCAAGACCGGTCTTCAATACGTTACCGGGGATTGTTTCACCATGCTGGCCGCCGACCTGCAAGATCCCCCCGAACTACTGGTGGAGATGGCTGACAAATGGCTGGCCGGCTCCAAATTTGTCATCTGCGTACGGGAATCGCGCCAGGACCCGCTGCTCAGCAAGGCCTTCGCCCGCTTCTATTATGGGATCCTGCGCCTGACCGTGACCAAAACCTATCCCTCCGGCGGTTTCGACCTGGCCCTGATGGACGAACTCCTCTTGCCCTACCTGCAGCGCAGCGGCAAGAACATCAATATAAGCCTGTTTGCCTACTGGCTGGGTTTTGAACCGGAAGTAATATATTATGAGCGCCGGGAGCGAGTCCATGGCAAGTCCCGCTGGACATTCTCTAAGAAATTCACCTACCTGCTGGATTCCATCTTGGGATTTTCAGTGGTGCCGATAAGGATCATCTCGTTTACCGGATTGATCGTGGCCCTGCTTAGTTTTATTTATGGGATCGTGCTGATCTTCAATGCCAGTGTCAATCACGTGATCGTTCCCGGTTTTACTACTATCGCCACCCTGGTAGCGTTTCTGCTGGGCCTGATCATCATAATGCTGGGGATCATTGGTGAGTATCTGTGGCGGGTATTTGACGAGGTCAACCGGCGACCGGAATATGTGATTCATGAAGTTTACTAAAATCAACCTGCGCGAATTTGCCGGTTTCGGGCTGGTGGGAGCGGCCAACACGGTGGTGACCTATGGTCTCTATGCAGTGCTGCTGTTCCTTTTTTCATATAAGGTTTCCTATAGCCTGGCTTATGTCAGCGGCATCTTCATTTCCTATTATATGAACAGCCGCCTGGTGTTCCGCGAACCGGTCTCTTTGCTTAAGTTTATCAAGTACCCGATTGTTTATGTAGTTCAATACATACTGGGAATAGTGGTTCTTTATGTGGCCATCGGCATCCTGGGCTTCAGCCAATGGCTGGCCCCCCTGTTAGTGATTGCAATCAGCCTGCCGGTCACGTTTGTTCTCAGCAGGTTCATAATCAAAGGGCGGGTATGGGCACGTGGTTGACGCGGAGGAAAAATGATGACGGTATGGGGATTCCTCTGGGGCAGGGACGAAAACAGATTAAACGTCCTACAACTGGAACCAAAACAACTTGCTGCATCAGGCAGGTGTTGTTTCGTCCATGAACAAGGAATCGGAGTTCAATCTACCCTGGTTGATTTTTCCCGGAGCGGAGATCTACAAATCAGTTTAGCGGAGGCGACATGATGAATATGCGGGTGCCATTCCTGGACCTGAAAGCGGGATACCTGGATATTAAGACTGAATTGGACCAGTCCTATCAGCGGGTGATGGACTCCGGTTGGTACATAATGGGCGAGGAACTGGCCGCATTTGAGGCTGAGTTCGCCGATTACTGCGGGGCCCAATATTGCATTGGAGTCGGCAACGGACTGGAAGCCCTGCACTTGATTTTAAAGGCATATGGGATCGGACCCAGAGATGAAGTGATCGTTCCCGCCAACACCTATATCGCCACCTGGCTGGCAGTGAGCCAGTGCGGGGCCCTGCCCGTACCGGTGGAGCCGGGGGAATCAACTTATAATATAGACCCGGAGAAGATAGAAGCGGCCATTACCTCCCATACCCGGGCCATCATGCCGGTGCACCTGTATGGCCAGGCAGCGGATATGGATAGGATAAACGACGTAGCAGCCCGCCACCAGTTGAAGGTGGTGGAGGATGGTGCCCAAGGTCATGGGGCGTTGTATAAGGGACGCCGCACAGGAGGTTTAGGAGATGCGGCTGGCTTCAGTTTTTACCCGGGCAAAAATTTGGGCGCTTTTGGGGACGGTGGCGCGGTGGTCTCCAATGATGCAGATTTGGCTGCCCGCATTAGGAGTTTGAGAAACTACGGTTCCCGGGTCAAATATCATAATGAGATAAAGGGCTACAACTCCCGCCTTGATGAAATGCAGGCGGCCTTTCTCAGGGTCAAACTACGCCACCTGGACCAATGGAACCAGCGCCGGCGGATGCTGGCCCAGCGTTACTTGAAGAACTTGAATCGGGAGGTCTATGTCCTGCCGTCAGTACCGGATTGGGCTGAACCGGTGTGGCATGTTTTCACGGTGCGCACCCCTATCCGGGACAAGGTTATGCAGCACCTGGCTGATAAGGGCATCGGCTCGATGATCCACTATCCAGTGCCACCCCACTTACAGCCCGCCTATCAGGAATTGGGCATGGGAGAGGGTGGTTATCCGATCTCCGAACTGATCCATAGGGAGATACTCAGCTTGCCGCTGTGGCCCCAGATGAGTCTGGCCGAGCAGGATTATGTCATTGAAGTATTAAATGAGGTTAAGTCCCTGTCACTTTGAACGATCATAGTGTCTACTCAGAGCGAGGCGAAAAGCCTATCTCAGGTTAGCTTCCTCGCTGCACTCGGAATGACTGGAACGCTGGGCTCGAGATAACCAGACTGCCACACTGGCGGTTTGTGTCACTCTGAACGAAGTGAAGAGTCTGTTTGCTTGGACGGATTCCTTGCTGCGCTCAATATCACCGAAATATAAGGAAGCATTATGTACACATATAAGGCCAACAAATTCTATATAATTGCTGCCTTGGCGATAATATTCCTGTATTTATCTCCTTTGTACATACTGGGCCAGGATGCCCATGTCCTTATTCTCGATAATGTGGACGGGGCGGTGGCCAGCGTTAAGATCCTGGCGGAGAGCGGCTTGATCTTCGGACCCATGGATAGCGTTGTGCCCCAGATCATGAACGGCCTGCCCCGCAATACCTTCGGGACCGAATTCAATCTGCAGGTCTGGTTGTACCGCTTCCTGCCTCCGTTTACCGCCTATGTCACCAACCTCACCCTTATTCATCTGGCGGCCTTTTGGGGTATGTGGCTGCTGCTCAGGCGACATGTGGTCAAGGAAAAAAGGCATGAATATATTGCGGTGGGAGTTGCTCTGGCTTTTGCCCTGCTGCCCTTCTGGCCCAATGGCGGGTTAAGCATCGCCGGATTGCCCTTGGTTCTATACGCTTTTATGAATATCCGGGGCCGGCAGGACCAGTGGTGTGATTGGCTTGTCCTGACCTTGGTGCCCTTCTATTCAAGCCTGGTCTTCAGCTTCGCCTTTTTTCTGTTGTTGATGGGAGTGTGGTGGCTGGGTGAAGCCCTGTGGAAAAGAGAGCTGAACCTAAATTTCCTGGCCGCCATCATTTACATGGGGCTGGTTTATCTGGTGGTAGAATACCGTTTGGTCTACAATACCTTCTTCGACCCGGGATTCGTGTCCATCCGCAGCGAATTCCCCCTGAGCCGTATTCAGGGCAAGCGAGCGGCTATCACGACCAGCTGGAATAATTTCATTTATGGCCAGTTCCATGCCCCCAGCCTGCAGAATCTGGTCATAATCCCGGCGGCGGTCCTGTCCCTTATCATCAGCCTGTTCAGGAGAAGACTACCCGCCGCTCTGCTGGGATTGGTTTTCCTGTGCGGGATCATCTCCATCTGGTACGGGTTTTGGTTCTATGATGGCTGGGTGCCGTTAAAGCAGCAAATCGGCCTTCTGCGCGAATTCAATTTCAGCCGCTTCCACTGGCTGCACCCCTTGTTGTGGTACCTGGTATTAGCCCTGGCCTTAAAGATGATAGCCGGCAAGGATCGGATCGGCGCCGCCATCGCTGTGATTCTGGTAACTGCCCAGGTCGGTTTCGTTTTCACGCACAATGAAGGGTTGGCGGAAAAAAGATCAGGCAGCCCCACTTACCGGGAGTTCTTTGCCGAAGAACAATATCGGGAGATTAAAGATTATATCGGCTTGCCCCAGCAAGATTACCGGGTGGTCAGTATCGGTATCCATCCCAGCATCAGCTTGTATAACGGTTTTTACACCTTGGACGGGTATTCCAGCAATTATCCACTCAGTTACAAACACGAGTTCCGTAAGATAATCGCCCCCGAGCTTGACAAGAGTCCTTTTTACCGTGATTATTTCGATTCCTTGGGAGGCTCCCGCTGTTATATGTTTGTGGAGAAACTGATGTACAACAGCATGATGACCAAGGATAGCAATATCAAGATAGAGCAACTGGATATAGACACCGCCCAGTTGAAAAAGATGGGGGGAAGCTACGTCTTTTCCGCCCTGGAGATACAGAATGCCGGAGATATTGACCTGCGGTTGGCCAAGATTTTTGCAAACGATCAGTCGGCCTGGAAAATTTATCTCTACCAGGTTTTATAGCAAAAGGCAGGGAATTTGGGTCGGGATAGCGAAAATAGATGGCTAAATATGATCCGGGGAGGGATTTGCCTTGCACAAGTATCTTTTGGCTGGTCTGCTGGCGTTATTTCTGCTTATACCTGGCACGACAGCAATGGACGCCGAGGATATGAACAAATACCAGGAGCAAACCAGTTTGGCCCAGCCTGCGGCCATACCGGTTGCTCCTCCGCAGAACGTGGACTACAACAACAGCCTGGATGGATATAGTATCGTGGCGCCCGGCACTTGGAGCTTGGATGACAGCCACCGGGAGGTTATGACCAGGCTGACTGCCCCCGATCAGTTGGCGGTAATCAAGATTTACGTACAACCCCTGGCTAATGTGTCCGCTTCCGATTATCTCCACTACAGCAACCAAAAGATCCTGCAAGGGCAGAACGGGATGGTGCCGTTGGCCTATAACCGCAATCCGGTTCGGGGCATCCCGGCTTACCGGATCATGTGGGAGCGGCCCCGGCTCAGCAATGTGCCCGATGATTTGAATCTGTACCGGGAGATCAACCTGCTCTATAAGGATCGGGTCTACACTCTGGTTCTCAAAACCAACGCCGAAAACTTTGCCCGCTATAACCCGGCCTTCGAGGACATCCTGGCCAGTTTTCAGGTAAAGCCGGCGGTGCCTGAATATCCGCAAGTGGAATACCTACCCCTGGAAGACATCCAGATTCAAGGGCCCAATCTAAAACTGACCATCCCCAAGGATCAAATGATGTGGGGTATTTTTCATCCCCTCTTCCATCCCAACGTGTTTTACCCCCAGGCCATCGACGCGTATAAGCAGTATGAAGATTCCCTGGGCCATAAGTTTGAATTCATTATGACCTACACCGAATTCTACAAGCCTTTCCCCAGCCAAATAGTGACCGACACCTATGCCGATGGGCGGATGATGATGATGACCTGGCATCCGGTCATCGACGAAGGCTTGAGCAGTGTGATCATCCCCAATATCGTCAATGGCGCATACGATCTCT
>CAZOMS010000048.1:0-9088 GCA_964580805.1 uncultured Syntrophomonas sp.
CCAACCAGGCGGATGAAGGTCGATTTGCCTGTTCCCGGCGCTCCTTTTAGAATAAATACTTTCTTTATTCCAACTACCAAATCCGGGATAAAGGTTTTGAATCCCAGGTTGGTAAAACTGCTGACAAAACCATAGCGGGTGTTCCCCCGATTGCCCAAATCGGCCACCTCTTCACCAATTTTCTTCTAATATATTCGAAATGCAGTCAGGAGGTGAACAGCTTATACCTGATTTGATGCCACAGACGGGTCACCACCGAAAAGATCCCATCATCGGCCATGCACAGATACCGCTGAGTCTCGTCATCTGGAACAGGTATGATTCCGATAGCCTTATCTTCTCTTAGTTTCAGACGCCGCGAGAATTGCTGCCGGTGGCGGGCAATTTCCAGCAGCAGGACCTTGCCCGGCTGACTAGCCACGTCGAGGATTTCCTGGTAACTATTCACAGGTTCTCCGCCTGTTTTCAAAATTACATCCCTCGAACGCAAACCCTGAGCATGAGCCGGGGTCCCCGGCACTACGTCCAGGATCATCACCCCTTGTGCCGGTGATGTGAACAAAGGCGGCCGGTTTTCCGCCCTCATGCCTATCCAAATGACCAGTTCGTGCCCGATGGGACTGTATAAAGCGACCAGAGGCAGCAGCAAGCTGTAACGGGAAGCCAGCACCGACAATACAATCAGTCCGGTGCTATAGATGAGCAAATGCCAGGATGATTTCCGCACTGCCTGCATGGGTGTCCTGGTAGTAGTAATTTCCCCATAACCCAGTATGGCCAGGACGGGGATCAAAATATAGGTGTGGCTCTGTCCCAGACTGGTTCCCCCTCTCAGCAGGGGCCACCAATCCGGGGTCAGGATAGCTCCCCGGGGTTCGATTACTCCCACGGTTATCAAGGCCACCAGGGGAATGGGCCAGAATTGCTGTAGGTTGAATCCGCCCCTCATCTTGCCCTTCTTATTTATATAGATCGGCCAGGGGCTAATTGAGCCGCTCACGAAAATCAACAGGCTCTCTACCAAGTGCAATACGCCTACCAATCCCATCAATTGCGGAATACTTACGGTCGGGTACCCGGTCAGCAGACTGGCGACGCTTATGAGTCCGGCGGCGTAAGCGAAACACAGGAAACGAGGTTTAATAAGCATCAACATGAACGCTACCAGCCAAAGTTGCCCCACGGCGATGCCAGACAGGTCCACCCCCAAGAAAATGAGCACCAGGCTGCCGGTCACACCGCCCGCCAGTCCCAATAGAGTGGATAGCAAAGCAGTTCTCATATAGATGTTTTTGCTACATTGCAGCATGGATTCCGAGGTCTTCTGCAGTCTTCGGTATTGCAGGGCAACCAGCCCAAATAAAAGGGCATATAAAAATAAAAAAGAGGGGGATGTCAGGTTATTTGCCAACACCCGCCCCATTTCTTCCAGGATGGCGAAATAGAATTCCATCGTCACGCCCCCTATTGATGGAAATCATGAGGTCTACTGTTTCAAGTACTCGATGGCTCTTTCTAGTTGCAGATCATTGTCACCAGTATCTGCATTTTGTACTATAATGTCCGGATTTATTCCGATCTCATTGATGTCAGTTCCGTTGGGAGTAAAATACTTCTGGGTAGTCAGCTTCAAAGCCCCGCCGTCAGCCAAAGGATAGACGGTTTGGACCAGTCCCTTGCCAAAAGTTTTCTCACCCACCAAAACCGCCCGTTTGTTATCCTGCAAAGCTCCCGCTAATATTTCCGAAGCGCTGGCACTGTTTTTGTTGACCAAGACCACCATAGGGATGGCCGTCGCCCCGTCATAGGCCTTGTGTA
This sequence comes from uncultured Syntrophomonas sp., assembly GCA_964580805.1. Taxonomy (GTDB): domain Bacteria; phylum Bacillota; class Syntrophomonadia; order Syntrophomonadales; family Syntrophomonadaceae; genus PHAA01. The sequence goes on from CAZOMS010000048.1 coordinate 1,819, forward strand.
CAGTCTCGTGCCCCCGTGCATCCTTGATGCTTACCACTTCACTGGCGCCCAGGAACAGGTCGGCGATCATCACCGAGGCGTCAAAGTCGCCGCCGCCATTGTCCCGCAAATCAAGGATCAAGCCTTTCACTTGCTGCGTTTCCATTTTGTTTAGGCTGGTCGCTATCTCCTGGGCCGAACGGGCGTGGAACTGGTTCAATTTGATGTATCCCATCAGGGGTTGCTGATTTACAATCTTTTCTTCGACCGAAGGAACGTTGATGATCTCCCGGATAATCTTAAAATCTATTTCCCGGGCTTCTTCAGGCCGGTAGACCATGATGTCCAGCTGTGTGCCAGGATCCCCGCGCATCAAGTGGACTGCATCATCCTGGCTCATTCCATAGGTGCTGACGGCATTTATCTGGGTTACGATATCACCGTTTTTAAGCCCTGCCCTCTCCGCAGGAGTCCCTTTGATGGGAGAAACGATCGTCAATTTGCCCTCATCCGTCTCGACTAAATAGACGCCTATGCCGCCGAACTCGGCATTCAGCTGCAGCTGCAATTCCTCCCATTGGCTCTTTTCCAGATAGCGCGAATAAGGATCTTCCAGCGACGCAACAATCCCTGCGGCCGCTCCCTCTAGCATCTTTTCCGCCGGAGGTTCGTTCAGGGATACGGTTTCGATCAATCCCATTACGCTGAACAGGGTGCTCCAACCGCTCCAATTGGTTCCCAAGGCATATCCGGTCAGCAACATTACGCCCAGGCCGATCGCGGCCAGGATACCAGCCATGAATCTCAAAGTCTTGTTTATCAACACCCCACCACCATGCTCTAGTTTATTACCACCCGCTCGGGATTATGTTACATGAATCTATGTTACTCCAACCCGACCGGCAAAACAATGAAGCCCTGCTCATCATTGCCAATAAAAATAGGCCAGGATATGGTAAAATCCTGGCCCTTGTGATCGGTTTCGACACCAGTAAGGCGGTCCGTTCTCCCTGCCTTAGTTTCTGTGTTTAAATATAGGATCTGGGATTGATCGGATTGCCGTTCTTCCGCACCTCGAAATGGAGGTGGGCTCCAGTGCTCCATCCGGTGCTGCCGACCTTCCCTATCGTTTGACCTTTGGTTACCTTCGCTCCCACACCTACCAAGCGGGCGGACTGGTGACCATAGAGGGTAGAGATCCCCGCCCCATGGTCGATAATTACGGTGTTGCCGTAGGCGCCCAACCATCCCGAATAAATGACCGTACCGCTGTCGGCCGCCACGATCTTGGCCCCGCTGGGTGCTCCGATATCGATACCGGTATGTAATTTGTTGACCTTCAGAATAGGATGGTATCTCATCCCATAAGAGGACGTGATGTTGCGATAGCCGGGGGTAGGCCAGATATAAGTTCCGGTCCCTATGCTGCCGCCTTTTCCCTGCAGCCTGAGGATCATGGCCTCGGCTTCAGCGGAGGCCCGCTCTAACTCCTGCATGGCTTGAGCATACTTGGCCTTTTCCTGTTGGACGCTGGACAGTGTTTCCTTCTTCAGTTTCAGTTGCTCGGCCAGTTGCTTCTTCTTTTCGACGAGAGTCACCCGTGCTGATTCCAGTTCTCTCTGCTGAACATCCAAGTCGGCTTTCTTATTGTCGAGGTCTCTTTTGCGCAGGTTGATGTCATCTATAAGCTCTTTATCCTGGCCGATGATGGCACTGAGCATATCCATCCGGGTAATCAGATCCTTGATATCGGTGGACCCCAACAAGACCTCCAGGTATGATGTGTCCCCCTGTTCGTAGATTACCACCAATCTTTCCCCCAGTATGGCAACCTGCTTGTCCAGCTCGTCCTGATGGACTTTTATCTCCTTGTTCAGAGTTGCGATCCGGCTCTGCAAACGAGCAATTTTACTAGTCAGTTCATCGATATCCTGCTGCGTTTGTTCGGCATTCTGTTCGATGCCTTCCACCTCACCGAGTATGGTTTTTTCGGCCCGGGAGGCTTGGTTCAGGTTCTTCTGGGTAGCCTCCAACCTCTTATTCAAGCTGTCCAGCAGGTTCTGCTGGTCGCTTAGCTGATCGGCATTAACCGGCAGAATCATAACCGTCATCATTAATACGGCGATAAGTACCAGAAAGGCTCTTTGGCTTCGCATGAGTCAGTATTTCCCCCTCTCCAAATCTCCGCTAAAAATTTCACCCGCGTTCAAATCCCAGCAACCCCAACCACCGGTTTCCCTATAAGAAGACTTGCCCGGTTCCAACAGCATCTGCCGACAGCCCCGGCGACTATACATTTAAGAAGCGGTTTAAAGATATATACGTTCCGATCGTCCCTAAAACAACCCCCACTGCTGCCAACGATAGATAAACCTGGATCAAAAAGCTCTGCTGACTGACCAAAGGAATAAAAAACAAGGCTGTTTGGGCGTTATTGATCAAAGATGCATATCCTCCCGACAATAGACCGATGGCTATCAAGGCTCCAATCAGGCCAATCAGTATTCCTTCAATAAAAAACGGCCAGCGTACAAACCAATCGGTGGCCCCGATCAGCTTCATAAGATATATTTCCTTGCGGCGGGAGAATATAGCCAACCTGATGGTGGTGGCGATCAGGAAAATCGCTCCCAGGGCCAGAATCACCATGAATACAATGCTAAGTATTCGAACCCATTTGGTTACCTGGAACAGTCGCTCCACCACACCCTGTCCATAATTGACCTTATATATTCCCGGGATCTCTCCGATCACCTGGGCTATCTGGGCGACCTCCTGGGGATTCACCGCCTTTACCTCAAAGCTATTGGGCAGCGGATTCTTACCCAGGGTTTGCTGCAAATTATAGTCTTCCTCGGAGAATTTGCTCTGCAGTCTCTGCAGCGCTTCCTCTTTGGGAACAAAGGTCACCTCCTGCACCCCGGCGGTGGACTGGATAGTTGACTCGATAGCTTGTAATTGCCTATCGGTCAAGGCCTCGTCCAGATAGGCGATCATCTGGATATCCGACTCCAACTGGTTCATGAAGTTGCCGGCATTGATGGTCAATAAGACGGCTACCCCCAGGAACAAAATGCAGATAGCCATGGTGGTCACGGTAGCCAGACTCAATACCCGGTTGCGGGACAGGGATATCAAGGCTTCTTTAATAAAATAACCGAAATTTTTCAGGTTCATTGCTGTTACTCCAGGGTACACAGATCGGAAACGACCCGCCCGGCCTCCAGGGTGATGATGCGTTTGCCCGCATCCCTGACCAATTCGCGGGCATGGGTGGCCATAACTACAGTCGTACCTTTGCGATTGATGTTGTATAGTAAATCCATTATCCCGGTCGCCGTATCCATGTCCAGGTTGCCGGAGGGTTCATCCGCAATGAGCAGGAGGGGCCGATTGGCTATTGCCCTGGCTATCCCCACTCTCTGCTGCTCACCGCCAGAAAGCTGTCCAGGGAAGGAATCCTCCTTGCCTTTCAAGCCGACCATACTTATTACTTCCGCAGTACGGGCTGCTATTTCGCGGTTGCCGGCCCCTACCACTTTCATGGCAAAGGCTATATTCTCGGCTACGGTCTTGTTCTCCAGCAGTTTGAAGTCCTGAAAGACAACCCCCATGCTGCGCCGCAGATGAGGAACCTCACTGCGTTTCATGCGCACGATGCTGCGGGAGGATATGAAAATCTGTCCCTGGGTGGGCTTCTCCTCCCGAAAGAGCATTTTAATAAAGGTAGACTTACCAGCCCCACTGGCACCCATAAGAAAAATGAATTCGCCCCGGTCTATCTTCAGAGAAACGTCGTTGAGCGCTTTCACTCCGTTACTATATACTTTGGTGACATTATAGAACTGAACCAGCATTGAATCCTCCGGAATGTATGTACGCCGAGACATCTGTCCTGCCAAGACGACCAGATGTCCATCATTTTAATAATAATACAAAAAAACCACCTTTAATAGGTGGTTTCTGCAAAACTATCCTGTTTTCGCGCAGGAATTTATTTCTTCGACACCAGTATTCGGGTGTTGGCCACGATCATATCGACACTCAGACCATAATATTCCAGTAATTCATCAGGAGTTCCGGATTGGCCAAACTGGTCATTGATGCCCATCCTCATTACCGGAACCGGAAATTGCTCACAAACCACTTCACATACGGCGCCGCCCAAGCCGCCAAGTACACTGTGTTCCTCCACGGTCAGGATGGCCCCCGTCTCATGGGCCTTGCGGGCAATCAAATCCCGGTCAATGGGTTTGATGGTATGCATATCAACCACTGATACATCGATTCCTTCCGCCCGCAAGCGATCAGCTGCCTCAAGGCATTTGGCCACCATTATTCCACAGCCAATCAGGGTCGCATCCTTCCCGCCGCGCAGTACGATACCCCAGCCGATGCGGAAATTCAAGCTTTCATCATATATTACCGGCACCGCCGGGCGCCCCAGCCTGAGGTACACCGGGCCGGGGTGATGATAGATAGCTTCTACCGCCTGTCGGGCGGAAGCACCATCGGCGGGAGCCACCACGGTGATATTAGGTATGCAGCGCATAATGGCCAGGTCTTCCACTGATTGATGGGAACCCCCATCCTCGCCGACCGTAAGCCCGGCATGAGTGGCGCATATCTTTACGTTCAGATTGGCGTAGGCCAGTGAATTGCGGACGATTTCAAAGGCCCTCCCCGTTGCAAAAATTGCAAAGGAGCTGGTGAACGGCACCTTTCCGGAGGCAGCCAGACCTGCTGCCATCCCCATCATATTCTGCTCGGCGACCCCGGCATTTATAAAACGGTCCGGAAACACCTTGGCAAAATCAGCCGTCTTGGTTGATTTGGACAGATCCGCGTCCAATACCACCACATCGCTGTACTTTCGTCCCAACTCGACCAAAGCCTTCCCATAGGCATCCCGGGTGGCTTGCTTTTCCAAATCAGTACCCCCTCGAATAATTTGAATTGATAATCAACCTTCTGTGGTTTCTTTAAAAAAACCCAGGCGTCACTCTAAACCGTGAGTCTTAAATAAAGTCAATTGGTTCAACATCTGTTTACCAAAAGGGCTTAAGCCCGCTGGGAGCTGGCTTCCAGTTCCTCCAGCGCCTGAATGGTCTGCTCGCGGTTAGGGGCGGTACCATGCCACTCGGCTTTGTTCTCCATGAAGGAGCAGCCTTTGCCTTTTACGGTATCGGCAATAATGGCGGTGGGTCTGCCGGTGGTGCCGCGGGCCAATTCCAATGCCCGCATTATCTGGCTGATGTCATGGCCGTCAATGACCAGGGTTTCCCAGCCGAAAGCCCTGAATTTGTCTGCCACCGGTTCGGGTGACATGACTTCGGCAATGGGCCCGTCTATCTGGAGTCGGTTATGATCCAGGAATACGGTCAGATTGTCCAGCTTGTAATGCGCTGCCGCCATCAAGGCCTCCCAAACCAAGCCTTCCTCGATTTCTCCATCACCCAACAGGGCATAAATCCTGTAGCGGTCAGGGCCATTCATCTTTTCGGCCAGGGCCATACCTACCGCCCAGGAGATACCCTGCCCCAGCGATCCAGTCGAGGCTTCCACCCCGGGTAATTTATTCATGTCCGGGTGTCCCTGCAGGCGGCTGCCCAGCTTGCGGAGGCTATCCAGTTCAGTGACCGGAAAAAATCCTTTTTCCGCCAGAGCGGCATACAATACCGGCGCGGCATGTCCTTTGCTCAGCACGAAACGGTCCCGGTCCGTTTTACGAGGCTGCTGCGGGTCCACCTTCATTTCCCAGAAATAGAGACAAGCCACTATATCAGCGCTGGACAAGGAACCCCCGGTGTGACCTGACCCCGCCTCCCCCAGCATGCTTATGATATGCCGACGCAGGGCAACTGCTCGGGCTTCTACTGCCTGGATCTTACTCTCCGTAATCTCTCTCACGTGTACCTCCTGTTATTGTTCTCTCTTCATCCGCAGGCAGGCATTGATGAATCCGTCCAGATCACCGTCCAGTACGGCCTGAACATTGCCGACTTCCATGTTGCTGCGGTGGTCTTTGACCAATGAAAAAGGGTTCATGGTGTAGGTGCGAATCTGGCTTCCCCAGGCGATCTCCTTATATTCTCCCTTGATTTTCTGCAGGCTATCCTCGCGTTCTTTTTGCTTGAGTTCATAGAGACGGGCGGTCAATATCTTCATAGCCGCCAGCCGGTTGCTGTACTGGGAGCGTTCATTCTGGCACTGGGCCACGACCCCAGTCGGTAGGTGGGTAATACGCACCGCTGAGTCGGTCTTGTTTACGTGCTGACCCCCGGCGCCCCCGGAGCGGTAGGTATCGATGCGCAGATCTTCGGGATTAATATCGACGGCAATGTCGCCGGTTATTTCCGGCAGGACAGCCACGGAAGCGAAGGAGGTGTGTCGGCGGCCGGAAGAATCGAAGGGAGAGATACGGATCAGGCGGTGAACGCCCTCCTCGCATTTTAATTTACCATAGGCATATAAACCGGAAACCATGAAGGTTACGCTCTTCACCCCGGCTTCATCACCGGCCAGGAAATCCATTATCTCCACACCATACCCCGAAGCCTCCGCCCAGCGGGTATACATTCGCAAGAGCATTTCCGCCCAATCTTGGGCCTCGGTACCCCCGGCGCCCGCGTGCATGGAAACAATAGCATTGCCCTTATCGTTTTCACCCGAAAAGAGAATAAGCAATTCGTATTCCTCGAACCTGCCGGCAAAGCGCTCCAGGTCCTTGACCGTGTCGCGATATATTTCCGCCTCGCCTTCCGATTCGGCCATATCGAGCATATCCTTGATGAACCCGGCTTCGTCCCAAAATCCTTTGAATTTGTCCACCGTGGACTGCATATCGCTTATCTGTTTAAGTACCTTCTGGGCTTCCTGGTTTTCATCCCAAAATTTCTGAGCCAGGGTTGATTGGTGCAGTTTGCCGATCTCGACCTCAAGATTGGCTATGTCAAAGAGAAACCCTCATCTCATTAAGACTGTTGATTATGGCAGTAATAGTACCCTGCGGGTCCTCAATCATAATAATCACCTCATCCGGATGCTGTAATAATCGTTGTTAACTAGCGGTGCGTCCGCAGCATTTCTTATATTTCCGGCCGCTCCCACACGGGCAGGGATCATTACGGCCAATCTTCTTTTCCACATGCACCGGGTTCTTGCGGGCCGACTCGTCCTGGTTGGTCACCATTCTTTTTTCCTCTGGTTTGGCGGCTACCTTGACCCGCAGCACGTAGCGCACCACATCCTCCTTGATGCTGTAGACCATGTCCTGAAAAGCTTCAAAAGC
>CAZOMS010000048.1:9188-13361 GCA_964580805.1 uncultured Syntrophomonas sp.
CGTTGGTTGTTGATCACGTCGTCATACTCCAGAACATTCTTGCGGATGCCGAAGTTACGCGATTCCACTTTCTTCTGGGCATTTTCGATACCCCTGGTTATCATCTTGTTTTCGATGGGAATGGTGTCGTCCATACCCAGGCGGTCCATCAATCCCTCTATATTGGAGGAGCCAAACAGCCGCATCAGATCATCTTCCAGGGAGACATAAAAACGGGATTCCCCCGGATCCCCCTGGCGACCGGAACGCCCCCGCAACTGATTGTCGATGCGCCGTGATTCGTGGCGCTCCGTACCCAGCACGTACAGACCACCCATAGCCTGCACGCCTTCACCCAACACGATGTCGGTACCACGGCCGGCCATGTTGGTAGCGATAGTCACCGTACCCGGCTGCCCGGCCTGAGCTATTATCTGGGCCTCTTTTTCATGATGTTTGGCGTTAAGTACCTGGTGCTTGATACCCTTCTTGGTGAGTATTTGGCTCAGCATTTCCGATTTCTCGATGCTGATAGTGCCTACCAGGACCGGCTGGCCCTTTTTGTGCTTCTCCACGATATCGTCAACCACCGCGTTAAACTTGCCCGGTTCACTTCGATATACCCAATCTGCCCGGTCACCACGTACCATCGGTAGGTTGGTGGGCACCGCTATTACGCTCATCCCATAGATGTTCATGAATTCTTCTTCTTCGGTCTTGGCGGTCCCGGTCATCCCGGCCAGCTTCTTATACATGCGGAAATAATTCTGGAAGGTTATGGTGGCAAGGGTCTGGGATTCTTTCTCGATCTTAACCCCTTCCTTGGCTTCAATGGCCTGGTGCAGCCCATCGCTGTAGCGGCGGCCAAACATCAGGCGGCCGGTGAATTCGTCCACGATTATGATCTGGTCGTCCTTGACCACATAATCCCGATCCTGCTTCATCAGGGTATGGGCCCGCAGGCCCTGGTTGACATGGTGGGCTATTTCCATGTTGTCGGATAGGTTCTCAATATTGAAATGCTTCTCGACCTTCCGGACCCCTTCCTCGGTCAGGGTCACTACATTAGCCTTTTCATCGACAATATAGTCATCCTCGTTAACCAGGCGGGGAATAAATTTGGCGATGCGCATATAGAGGTCGGTCGGTTTGTCGCCTTCCCCGGAAATAATCAACGGGGTACGGGCCTCATCGATCAGGATAGAGTCGACTTCGTCGATGATGGCGTAATTGAGGGGACGCTGAACCATGTTATCGGCCGCCACCACCATATTGTCACGCAGGTAATCGAAACCCAGTTCGTTATTGGTGCCAAAGGTAACGTCGCAGGCATAAGCGGCTTTGCGCTGGGCGTAGGTCAGGTCGTGGACGATCAGGCCTACCGACAGGCCGCAGAATTCATATATAGGTCCCATCCATCCGGCATCACGGCTGGCCAGGTAGTCATTGACGGTAACGATGTGGACGCCTTTACCCTCTAGGGCATTTAGATAAGCCGGCAGGGTGGCCACCAGGGTTTTGCCTTCGCCGGTCTTCATCTCGGCTATTTTACCCCGATGCAAAACCATCCCGCCAATCAGCTGAACATCGAAATGCCTCATTCCCAATGTCCGGCGGGAGGCTTCCCGGACCAGCGCAAAAGCCTCGGGCAGAATATCATCCAGGGTTTCGCCCTCGGCCAGCCTCTGTTGGAACAGTTCGGTCTGGCGGGGAAAATCTTCATCCGCCAGTTGGCGGTATTGGTCTTCAAGCCGGTTGATGTCTTCCACAATACGGCTGAGCTTCTTTACTTCCCGTTCACTCTCATCGATCAAACGCTTTACGAAATCCTTGATCACTCTAACTAAACCTCTTTTCAAAAAAAGGGGAACCATTAAGGTTCCCAATCATATGGATACTTTTTTATAGTAGCATTTCTGCCCGGCGCCAGCAACCTAGTCGGGCTCGATCAACCCGTAGTTACCGTCCAGCCGTTTGTAAACCACGTTTATGGAACCGGTGTTGGCATTGTAGAACATGAAGAAAGTATGGCCCAGCAGACCCATCTGCATGATAGCCTCCTCGGTGTCCATCGGTTTCATCACGAAACGCTTGGTTTTTACGATCGGGAACCGATCCCCGTACTCCTTTTCCAAATCCAAATTAACCGGTTTGGCCTCCTCGGCTACCACCTGCCGCAGGCCTGCCCCCCGGTGACGTCGGTATAATTTGGTTTTATGCTTGTCGATCTGTTTATCCAGCTTTTCCACCACCAGATCAATAGCGGCGTACATGTCCTCAGCGCCGACTTCAGCCCTGATCATCAGGCCGTTCAAAGGTATGGTTACTTCCACTTTGTGCTTTTCCTTATGCTTCTCCCCCTCCAGGGACATGGCCACCTGGGCGGTTCTGGTTTCATCCAGGTACTTGTCTAGTTTGGAAAGCCTTTTAGTGGTATAGTCTTTGAGTGCATCAGTTACCTCGATATTCCTTCCTCTGATATCCAGTTTCATACAACCACTCCTTTCCTTCCTGTATCCTTATTATACTCATTTTGGCGAAAATACTGAACTCAATTATCCCTCACCCGATTTGATTCGCGCTCATCGGTGCAACCCAGAAAAAATAAAACCGGGCTCGAAGCCCGGTATGAGTCTATTTTATAGCGATGCTTGTTTTTGCCTCTGGAAGCACTCCAGGCAAAAAACCGGACGGCCTTCCACTGGTTTGAAGGGTACTTCAGTATCGGCTCCGCACTCGGCACAAACAGCGGTAAACATCTCGCGGGGGGCCCTGGTTCCACTGTTGTTGCGTCTGTTCTGTCTGCATTCCCGGCAACGCTTGGGTTCATTTTCGAAACCCTTTTCCTGGTAGAATTCCTGTTCTCCAACGGTGAATATGAATTCCTGGCCACAATCCTGACATACCAATACTTTGTCTTCGAACATGTGAAAAAATCCCTCGCTTTTTTGAAAAATTGTCGAGACCTACAAAAAAAACCCTATTCCCCGACTTGTACAAATTATTATAAAAGAAATGCTATCCAATAGCAAGGGAATTGGTCCCCGCTTCTTTCGGCATCCCGTCCCATAGCCCATTGGCGGTACCTATGGATGATTCCGGAAGCCACATTTGATTAATGCTCCGATGGGCAGAAGGGGTATTAGAAACCCCGTCCGGTAGCCCAGGTAATAACGCACACCCTGCCCGCTCCGGCGTCCAGCAAGGCTTGGGTACATTCTTTACTGGTAGCTCCGGTAGTGTAAACATCATCGACCAGCAGAATATTTTTGCCTTCTACTCTAGCGGGGTCGGTCACCTGGAAGACACAAGCCAGATTCCTTTCCCGTTCCTCCTTGGAAAGTTCGGTTTGATGGGGAGTATCCTTGGTCCTGACCAGCACCCCGCATTCCATTTTGATCCCCAATTCTTTACTTATCTTGCGCCCCAGCAGTTCGGTCTGGTTAAAACCCCGTACCTGCAGGCTGTTTTTAGAAATTGGCACCGGTACGATCATGTCGATCTGGCCAAAGCGAGGCTCGCTCTTTATCTTCTCCGCCATCATATGCCCCATCTGCAGGGCCACGTGTTTCCTGCCCATGAATTTCAAGACTTTGGTGGAGATTCGATATGGATCCTCGTATGGCCCCACCGCCCGGGCAATATCGAATCCCGGCGGCTTGGACCGGCAATCAGCACACAGGGCAGCGCCTTCTGCCAAATATTTTCCGCACTTTTCACAGTTGGAACCGGATTGCTGCAGATTCAGCATGGTATCGAGACATTCCCGGCACCAGGGCTGCCTGCTTCCATAGCGTCCCGGTTTCCTGCAAATACAGCAAGCTCCCTGAGGAAACAACACATCAAGAATTGGGTCCAGCATTGCAGCACCTCTTTCACCAGACCACCTGCAACTGTGATAAGGGAGCGGTCGGGGAGCCCGGACACTCTCAGCTCACCTGCACCAAAATTTCGACAATATATTATTATAATAACATAAATCTAACCGGATTGGTGATGATCGCTCTTGGTCGAATATTTGGATTTCCCATGACCGGGCGGATAAACGGCGAGACTCCCCAGAGGACCTCTCTTACGGCGGATCGCCGCGCCAACAATGAATAGCATTATTATGAACCAAATGGCGAAGCTAACCAGTTTAAGCACCAAAACCATAATAAGAACCTCCTCAGAGTATATCAATACATAATATGC
>CAZOMS010000049.1:0-3586 GCA_964580805.1 uncultured Syntrophomonas sp.
CATTCATACAGGGCCTTGGCTTCATCCAAACCCTCGTAACACTGGAGCCGGATCAGGGGCAGCTCCGTAACCTGGCTGAAAGCCTGGGCGATAGCGGTCTTCCCTACCCCGGCCGGCCCCTCCACCAGGACTGGTTTCTGCATGGCTCCGGCCAGATAAAGCACGGTGGCGACCTTGTCATCACAAATATATCCGGCCTGCAGCATTTTTTCCTTCATGATCTGCATATTGTCCATATAAATCGCTCCTCGCCTCCGTTATTGGTCTTCACCAAGCCCGGCCAGAGTGTCCTGCAGCCACGCCGACCTTATCTTCTCCACTTCGATACCATATTCGATGATGCGGATGCGATATTCATCAACCCTTTTCTGTACCATCTCCTCTTGAGCCTGGTAGAAGCGGTCCAGACGCTTACCCGAAATGTGCAGCTGTTCCAATAACTTTTGCCTGATTTTTTCTTCCGGCAGGAACTTGAAAAAGTTGACCTTGGTGAGGAAAGGGTACTGGGTGAAGAAGTCGAACTTGGCGTGGCCTTCTTCGTCCTGGCTCGACTCCAGCCAGCGGCAGAACTCTTCGGTCCCGCGGGAGGTAATGCTGACGACCTTCTGATCGGGGACATCCTTCTGGCGACGGACGCTGCGTTCCACCAACCCCTCTTTATCCAATACCTTCAAGGTGCTGTAAAGCCGGCCTTCATTCATTTTAGGATCGGCCGGGGTAAAGTCGGAGAAACACTTCTTGATCATATCGTAGCCATGGGTAGGCAAATCCATCAACGTTCCCAGCAAAATGTGTCTGAACGCCATGACATCACCCCTACTCTCATATTATGATACCTTAAATGTAAGGTATCATGACTGTACTGTCAAGACCGCAAGATGGAAAAGGCTGTGGGGAAAATGTAGAATGGTAGGTGACAGGCTCTTCGCTGCGCTCTGAGTGACATTGTTGCCCTGGGCGGGACGCTTCACTGAGTTCAGAGTAACAATTCTGGCTGCTTGAGCGAAGCCGAAGCCACCTTCAATAAATACATAGGGGGTAAAATTCCTTGGCCAAAAATATCTTTATACAAAGGCGTTTTTTCACCACCGCCCGGGGCGATACCCTTATCGCGATTCTCATAATAGTAGCGGTGACATTGATTGTGCCCCGCCTGCTGGGTCTGTTATGGCTGACGCGCCTGGGCGGGCAGGCCCTGGCCTATGCCATAATCCCCTATTTCATCATCCACTACACGGTCGACTCCACCGTCAAATACAATCAGGTGCTGATCTACTCCCTGGTCTACGTAGTGGTCTTCCTGCTCATGGTGGTCATCGCCATTAATAAGGTTTTGGGCGGCCTATGATGGACGATCAGGTAATTAAGACCATTGATTAACTTGGCCGCCGCCAACAGATATACCGAAAAGACCAGGCTTATCATGGCGAAACCGCTCAGGTCCCTGGCAATGGTAGGCGTGGCCAGTATGACGATGGTCCCCTCCACCGCGGCCATGAAGGTGGAAAGGACTTTTTCCTGCGTCATGTTTACATAGGTAAAAACCGGCCCTATACTACCTATATCCAGGAGGAAACGACAATGACCGCATTTGATTTACGTGTGCAGCCACCATCAACTGATTTGCAAACCCGTCCGGTCCTAAGACAATTGGCCCGCTGGTACTAATGAAAAAGGCCGAACAATCAGGTGCTCGGACACTGCTCATGTCGCTGGTGTTGAGTTCGCCCGGGCCTATCGTCGTCGGCATCGGGCTGTTTCTGGGGCGAAGTTCTACTCAGCTGGCCGACTTTGTGCGCCGGTCGGTGGAACTGGGCGCTATCCTGGCGTCGTACATAATCTATAACAGATTGCATCGGGATGACGCAGTACCGGAAACGCTTCACAAAGCCAGGCTTGAGCGTACGGCGAACTTCTGCGTGGGTGCGGCCATGTGCCTTTCGGGGTTTGTCATGCTGTTCATCGCCCTGCTTGGCGGAAGCCCGGAAAAAGGAAATGTGATACCGGGACTTGTCATTGCGTTTCTCGGCGTAACCACCAACTCGTGGTTCTGGCTGCGCTACGCGAGGCTTGCCAGTCACAGCGGAGACGCCATTCTAGCGGTGCAAAGCCGGCTCTACCGCTCCAAGTCGTTTGTCGACGCCTCCGTATTCATCGCGCTATTCATCGTGATGATCGCGCCCTTTTCAGAGGCGGCGCAATGGGCTGACATCATAGGCTCAATCATCGTATCAAGTTATCTTGCCGTAAATGGTATCATCATTCTCAAAGACCCCCGCCATTCATCTGCCATGGCGAAACAATAACCCTCCCGTGTGAAAGTTTGAATCTTTTAGTAGTCTTTACTTCCCCGCGCATGATTATTGACAGGAAAAATTGAAGCCTCTTGGTAGCTCATGGATATAGATGCCGGAGAATACCACCAAGCCAATGACCATCGCACGGTGGGCAATAACCTCACCTTTTTTCATACCTTGCTTTTTCTTGCTTGCCGGTGATGCCCGGTTCGGGCTACTATTACCCCGAGGCCCAGCCGGATTTTCATTGCTTGGATACAAGTATTAAAATACTGCTTACATGCATTGCAGAAAATATTGCAAGGATAAACCCCTACATCAGCTCTTTGATTGGGCGGAAAGGATTGTGCTATGCAGTACACCAATATCAGGGAAGCCCGGTTTTTGTGCCGCCCCAATCGGTTTATCGCCCATATCGAGATCGATGGCCGCCAGGAGATATGCCATGTGAAGAATACCGGCCGCTGTAGAGAACTGCTGCTCCCCGGCGCCCCCATCCTGGTCCAGGCGGCCGTCCCCGGAAAACGCAAGACCCCCTACGACCTGATCGGAGTCCATAAAGGTGACCGGCTGATAAATATCGACAGCCAAGCGCCCAACAAAGTCTTCCATGAATGGGTGCTGGGCAGCGGTTATTTCCCGTCTCTGCAAGCCATCCAACCGGAATACCGGTATCACAGCTCCCGTTTCGACTTCTGCCTGGAGGCGACCGGTGGCAGGATCCTGGTCGAGGTCAAGGGCGTCACCCTGGAGGAGGACGGGGTGGCCCTGTTCCCCGATGCCCCTACGGAACGCGGCCTCAGGCACATCAATGAGCTGTGCCGGGCGCTGCAAGAGGGCTTCGAGGCCTACCTGGTCTTCATCATCCAGATGAAAGATGTCCGCTATTTCGCTCCCAACCACCAGACCCACCCTGCTTTCGGCGCGGCCTTGGGCAGGGCCGCCCGGCAAGGTGTAAACATAATCGCCCTGGATTGCGAGGTCAGCGCCGACTCCATCACCGCCCGGGATTTCGTCCCGTGCCGGCTAGGGTGAAACTTGTCTCGGGGTCAGCTATCAAATAATATTGACGGCAAGATTTATTTTGGGTAGTATAAGTTAAATATGCATAAGAAATGCCTATGGCAGATAGAAATCTGCGCCATTTGATTAGCGAGTTTATAAGATCAATTTAATACTTACAATCAGGTCATGAAGGCTGAAATGTAGTTTTTGCTGCGTTGGGGCCTTTTTTTTATTTGCTCGGGAACTAATAGAAGTGTAGCTCGTCCGAAATTAATAAAGTGGGA
>CAZOMS010000049.1:3596-13017 GCA_964580805.1 uncultured Syntrophomonas sp.
TTGCTACTTTTTGGCCTTTTTTAGTCGGTCTGGAATTAATAAAAGAGGAGGAAAGCGGATGAACAATGAACTTTGGGGAAAATCAGTGGCCTTTCACGGGCATGAATGCCCCGGTCTGGACATAGGCTTTAAGGCCTGCCAGGCAGCGGCAGAGAAATTGGGGATCGGCGTATCGGACGATGAACAGATCGTTGGTGGACTAATGAAAAGATTAAGTAATCCCATGATATTAGTCATGGTCATGGCCCTGGCGGTTGGCCTGTTGGTCGGCTGCGGAAGCAACAATGAAGCTGAGACCGCCCCCCAAGGCTCAGAATCCGGTACCCGAACCATAACCGACAGCCTGGGACGGCAAGTGGAGATCCCCGCCACGATAGAGCGGATTGTTCCCCTGGGAAATACCCCGCGGATGATCACCTATCTGGGTCTGGCCGATAAAGTAGTGGGAATTGGCGGAATGAAGGCTGACAATATAACCCCGGTCACCGCCTATGCCTATGCCACCAAAGACCGGTGGGCCAACGTCCCCTTGGTCGGCACGGATGCGGCTGGAGCCACCGATTACTATCCGGAACAAATCATCAGTGTTCAGCCTGACGTTATACTATGTTCATACACAGCCGAGCTGGCCGATGAGATCCAAACCAAAACGGGGACTCCAGTGGTGGCCGTGCCCATGGGAACCTTGTTTGCGCCGGATTATGAGGACGCCCTGCGTCTGCTGGGGGATGTCTGCGGCGTTAAAGACCGGGCCGAGGAAGTGATCTCCTACATAAACGATAGCCTCGATGACCTCCAAACCCGAACCGGCGGTGTTCCCGATGCGGACAAACCTACTGTTTTGGGAGCTGCCGCCACCTTCAAGGGCGCTCATGGTATTGAGGGGGTCTACACCAAATATGCCGTATTCACAGCCATCGGCGCCAATGATGTCACCGAAGGCATATCCGATAAATCCGGCGGTTTTCTGATCGACAAAGAGCAGGTCATCGGCTGGAATCCCCAGTATATTTTCTTTGACAGCGGCGGCGTAGGCCTGGTCAAGAACGACTACCGGGAAAACCCGGATTTTTATGCGCACCTTAGCGCCGTTCAGCAGGGAAACCTTTATCAGTACCCTAGTTCTACCTCCTATTATTCCAACGTGGAGATCCCTATTGTCAACAGCTATTATGCGGGCAGCTTGCTCTATCCGGAACAATTCAAGGACTTGGTCTTTAAGGATAAGGCCAACCAAATATTCAAGTTTTTCCTGGGCGCCGACGATTATCTCAGTAAACTTGAAGCTGCCGGGGCTGGTTACGGTAAAGTAACACTGGACCGCTGATGGCCGATGACCGTATAACTTACCGGGAAGCTTATAGCGCTTTTATTAAACGCAAAAAGATTGTCTTGGGGATTTCTGTTTTTGTCACCCTCATAATAGCCCTTTTCGCAGTAAGCGCCGGTTCTCTGAAGGTCCCCATAGCGGAAATAATCAATACCTTCTTGGGAAAAGGTGAGCCCCAGACCCAGACCATCATCATGAACATCAGGCTGCCGCGAGTCACCGCGGCTATCCTGGTGGGGGCCACTTTGGCGGTGGCCGGTGCGGTCATGCAGTGTGTTTTGCAAAACCCGCTGGCTTCGGCATCGACCCTGGGCGTATCGCAGGGCGCCGCCTTCGGCGCGGCGTTGGGGATCATAGTATTTGGGGGCGGAGTAGTGAATTCCGACTCAGCCGCCACGGCGGTGACCATAAACAATCCTTATATCGTGACCTTGTGCGCTTTTGTATTTGGTTCATTGTCTACCATGGTGATCATTCTGCTGTCCCAGTTCAAGAAGGAGCTGGATCCGGTCGGGTTGATTCTGGCCGGGGTGGCTCTAAGCTCTTTGTTCAGCGGCGGCAGCACCTTGCTGCAATACTTCGCCGACGAAACCAAAATCAGCTCGGTGGTATTCTGGACTTTCGGGAACCTGGGCTCGGCCGGCTGGACCGAGCTGTTGATCCTGGCGGTGGTATTATTGGCGGCGCTGCTGTATTTCCTGCTCAACCGCTGGAATTACAATGCCATGGAAAGCGGAGCGGATACCGCCAATAGTCTGGGCGTAAACACCAGAGCGGTCCTGCTGATAAGTATGGTCATCAGTTCTCTGGCCTCGGCGGTGGCGGTATCTTTCGTAGGTATCATCAGTTTTGTGGGACTGATAGCTCCCCATATAATGCGCCGGTTCATAGGCAACGACTACCGTTTCCTTATACCTTGCTCGGCAGCGGCCGGAGCCTTGCTGCTCATACTGGCCGACACCTTTGCCCGGCTCATAATAGCGCCGGTCATCCTGCCGATCGGAGCCATCACCTCGTTTTTGGGTGCTCCTATGTTTCTCTACCTTTTGTTTAGGGGGTTTAAGTACAATGGTTGAGATCAATGAAATTACTTTTGCCTACCATAAGGCCGCCAGAAATATCCTGAAGGATATAAGCTTTGCGATACGAGAGAATCAATGTATAGCTATTTTGGGCAATAACGGAGCCGGAAAAAGCACCTTGCTGAAATGCATGGACCGTATTTGCCCGGCCCAAGAAGGGGCGATTTACGTCGACAGCCGGAACGTCTATAAAATGTCCAAGAATGAGATGGCGCAGAATATCGCCTACGTGCCGCAGCATAATGAAACCGTCAATATGACCGTGTTCGATGCCATACTCCTGGGGCGAAAACCATATATAAAGTGGGATGCTGCTACTGAGGACAGAGATATAGTGTGGGACATCATGCACAAGATGCATCTGGAGGACTTTGCGTTACGCAACGTATGGCAGCTTTCCGGCGGCGAATTGCAAAAGGTGATGCTGGCCCGGGCATTGGCCCAGGAACCCAGGCTCCTGATGCTGGATGAGCCCACCAGCAATCTTGACCCCCGCAATCAGCATGAGGTGCTGCAGAGAGTTAAGGAGATCGCTCAGGAGCACAATATCTGTGTGGCCATAATCATTCATGATCTTAATCTCGCCATCCGTTACTGTGACCGTTTCATATTTCTTAAGGACGCACGGGTCTTTGACTATGGCGGATTGGAAGTAATGACTCCGGAAAACATCGAAGAAGTGTATAGGATCCACGTTCATATCATCGAATACATGGGCATCCCGGTGGTGGTACCTTTCCCCGACGAGAAAGTGGATACCGGTCTCTTGTCAACCGGAACTTACGGGGCGTAGGGCAAGTGAATTGCACCCCCACCACGGTAAGGAAGGCCAGGCTTCATTGCGCCATGTTTAATGATGACATTAGTTTTTATGTCACCGGTGTACTGCTTGACACCGAAAAGATCAGGCTGCAAAACACAGCCGGACAAGCGCTCCGGCCGGAACAAAATATTGCTGCTGTGCCGCTGGCAAGAAAGTTAAACATACAGCCGGGCGATAGCGTGACGGTATTTGATACAGAAAGTGGACAGGAACATATCTTTATCATTGAATAAATCGCCGGTACCTATGGAGGTGAGTTTCTATTCATGCCCCTGGCTGAATTTAACGCTGCATTTGAGTTCCCGGAGGCTACCCGAACACTTATTGCTCCAACAGTTCTTTGCGGATGGTGATCCAGAGCCCATTGGACTGTCTTATCTCTCCGCTGATACCCAGGTTTTTCAAAATGTCCGCATATTCACTGGCTTTAGGATGCTCCAGGCGCTTCCTGGCTTTCGCCTCCCAATTCTCGTCTATCTCCCGCATCTTCCGTTCAATATCCTGCTTCAATTTCTCAGAACCGAACCCGCCGCCGATATAGGTCATGCCGCCCGGCTTCAGCACCCGGTAAATCTCACTGAAGGCCTTGGGCAGATCGTCCCAGAAGAAAACCGAGCCCCGGCTGACCACCAAGTCTATGGAATCATCATCAAAAGGGATTTCGTGAACGTCGGCGCTTACCGTATGGACTCGTTGGCCAAGCTGGCGGTCTTGGATGTTTTGCTGGGCATACTTGAGCATTTCTGCTGAGATATCCAGCAGCCAAACTTCTAAACTGGTAATTCTGGCTATCTCCAAACCCAGATAACCGGGCCCGGTACCAAGGTCCAGACACTTGCCTTGGCTGATGCCGGTTTGCTTCAGGATTTCGGCTGCAATTACCGGATATATGGGAGCGAACACCTCGCGGGCGATAACCTCGAATTCGATTGGATCGGTTTTGTTCATTTCTGATTCCCCTGTCTAAAATGAATGTCGTTTACCTGCCTTGGAGTAAAGCCCCGGGCGATGCCAAAGGCACCACCCGGGGATTCACCCTTTAGGAGGAGTGGATGGAAGTTTTCAATAATGCCTGGGCCTCGTCATCACCAATATCAATGTGATAGAAGAGTTTGTAGAAATCCTTGGTCTCCTTGACCATGTCGGTTTGATAATAATCTTGATAAATGGTGGAAGCAACCCACTTCAGGCCCAGGAAACGGCTGATGGAAGGCGGCCGGTCAAACCAATTGAAAGGATAATTGGGAACTTCATAGACTTGGTTGTTCTTGACCGCGTTTATGTTCTGCCAATCGGGGTCGCTGAGGATGAGATCGTAGGCACCGCCGCGGTCAGCCCCCCAGGACAGGATGACATCCGGATTCCAGGCCAATACCTGCTCCAGTGAAACGGCGCTCATACCCGTTTGCCCGGCTATATCCACCATGGCTACATTGGTAATATTGAGGACGTCCAACAGCCTGGCATGGGGCGAACCGCTGGGCTCGGTCGATAACCCTTTGGGACCTTCGGCATAATAGACCCGCACCTTTTTGTCGGCCGGGATGTCTTTGGTGGCGGTGGTGGTCTCATCCAAGGTCTTGTTACAATAGGCGATGATTTCTTTGGCCCGGTCCGGCACCCCCAGCAGATCTCCAATGAAGGTCAGAGCCGCTTCAGTGTTTTCCAGGCGGCCATCAACATATAAAACCGGTATGTTTATCTGCTCCTGCAGCTTGTCCGAGCTGGTGATACTATTGTCGTTGGCGGGTTCGGTGCCAACGTTAAATATCACATCTGGAGCAGCCTTGACCAATTCCTCGGTATTGATTTTAGCGTTCATCTGCATGCCGCCCAGATAAGGCAGTTCCGTGTATTGGGGCAAGATATATTTCTTCTCGTTATCGGATAATTGCATGGTCCAGCCGGCCATTTTGTCGGGGGCCAATACATACACCATGATTTGGCCGATGGGGTTGGTGAAGTACACTTTATCGATAGCAGCGGGAATTGTCACTTGCCGGCCCGCCTGGTCGGTTATGGTCTTTGTAGTCGGCGCCGGAGTTTCAGGCCCTTTCTGGGCACATCCGGTCAAAACAGTGGACAGCATCAATAATATCAGGGCCAAAACCGTCATGGTACGGTATTTCTTAAATATGTTCATTTTTGTATTCTTCCTCCTTCACTATGTTATTCTGCTTTCAGGCTCCCAGGCGCTGGTCCGAATAGAATGGGACGTGCACACATACCCGTATGCTCCTGCCGTCGGTCAAGCGGATATCTTCTATTTTGACCTTGGTTTGGTAAATAACCTGAATCAGTTCCTCGCTGACAATTTCCTCCGGCAGGCCTTTCCTCAACATTTTCCCGTCTTTCATCATCACCACCTTATTGGCACATAACAATGCATGATCCGGATTGTGGGTAACCATCAGTATACACATACCTTTGCGGGATAGCAGACTGATTTTTTCCAGCACATTGTATTGATTGCCAAAGTCCAAGCTAGAGGTCGGTTCATCCATGACCAGCATCTGGGGCTGTTGGGCCAGTGCCCGCGCAATCAGCACCAACTGTCTCTCACCACCGCTGATGCGGGTATATTTTTCATCTTTTAGGTAGGCTATATTGAGCTCATTCAGGGCGGCCAGAGCAATCTCTTTATCTTGTCGCTTGGGCAGAGAAAGGGTGGATAGATGAGGGGTCCGCCCCATTAGAACCACATCCAGGACCGTGAAAGGAAAAGGCGGAGTATGGGCTTGGGGAATGTAGCCTAGGGCCTGCCCCAGTTCTGATTCACGCATACGGCTTATGTTGCGCCCCTCCAGTACAATGGTTCCTGAAAACGGGTGGAGGATCCCCAGTATGGACTTGAGCAGGGTAGTCTTGCCGCAGCCGTTGGGTCCTAAAATGCAAACAACCTGCCCTCTTCCCACGGTGAAAGAAATATCGTGTACGATCTCCTTTTTTCCGTAGCCGCAGCTGACATTCTTGATTTCCAGCATCACTTTTCCCCCTTCATGTTCTGCTTGAAGATGATAACAAAAAAGGGTATTCCTAAAATTGCGGTGAGTATACCCAAAGGCACCTCGACACTGCCCAGACAACGGGCCAGATCATCAACCAGCAGCAGATATGTTCCTCCTAATACGGCGGTAACCGGCATAAGGATACGATAATCAGGTCCGACGATGGCCCGGCCCAAGTGAGGTATCACCAGGCCTATCCACCCGATCATGCCGCTGATAGACACCGCTGCCGCACTAAGCAGTGTACCCGCCACAATAATGATCAAGCGCAGCCGTTTGGTATTTACCCCCAGGCTTTTGGCCTCTTCTTCGCCGAAAGCCAGCACATTAAGACGCCACCTGAAAAGAAAAAGCAGCACGAAGCCGATTATCATCGGCGCCAATATACTGACCACGTCTCTCATGTTGATCGATGAAAGACTTCCCATCAGCCAGAAGGTGATCTCCGGTAGTTTGTCATTGGCATCGGCCAGATATTTGATCGCACTGGTGGCAGCCGAAAACAATGAACTTATAAGTATTCCACCCAGGACCAAACCCAGGATGGGATCATAATCGAGCTTGGCATTTATCAGGCAGGCAAATCCCACCGCCACCAGACCGAAAGCAAACGCAGCCAACTGGATGCCTGTTACCGAGGCCGAGAAATAGATGGCCACGCAAGCGCCAAATCCTGCTCCGGCCGATGCCCCCAGGATATCGGGTGAGACCAGGGGATTCTTGAACATCCCCTGGTAAGCCGCTCCCGCACAGGATAATCCTGCTCCCACCAGCATGGCAGCTACGATCCGGGGCAGCCTGATGTTGAATACCA
Source organism: uncultured Syntrophomonas sp. (assembly GCA_964580805.1). Taxonomy (GTDB): domain Bacteria; phylum Bacillota; class Syntrophomonadia; order Syntrophomonadales; family Syntrophomonadaceae; genus PHAA01. The sequence continues at coordinate 10,654 of CAZOMS010000049.1, forward strand.
CGGTATCCAGGTTGCTTTGCCGGAGTGCGCCATCGCCCCATATACGAGACCCTATCGTCTCCCAAAGCTCCGGTATGGTAATGCCAAAACGGCCGATGGTAAAAGAAAATAGAAAAGCAGCAATAGGTAAAAGAATCAATAACCCTAATCGGATACGAGCTGCTCTCCCCTTTGCCGCCTCATGACTTTCATCTGTTCCAGCTTCAATGGTTTCGTCGCGGTCTAGTGGGGTATGCAAACCATCTGGCCGCCATTTCTAAAGAGATTCATTTTACCTCCCTGTTGCACCGTTCTCCAGCATCGTTCTTCATCCAGGAGCACCGTACTGGCTATGGTGTCAACCCCGTATTTAAACAACACCGGTGAAATAGGAACGCTGGGACCAATCAGAACGATCCGGGCCGGCCTGGAAACCTCCAGTAATCTGGGCATGGTTTTGTTGATGAAGGCGGTGCCGGTAATGAAGACCACATCCTGTTGGGGAAGGATATATTCGCAAGCCGGGTCGGGATAATCGTTTTCCTGGGGATTCCTCTCCAGAATGGAGAGCTGGCATATTTTGCCCAATTCCTCGATTTTGGGGAAATGCCCGATCACCGCAACCTTTTTACCATGGAGGGCGGGCAGAAATTCAGCAAACCCATTGGCCTGTTCCGGACTATTGGTTTTAGCAAAAGGGCTCCCGGTCAGTTTTTCTATGTTTTCCACCCGGTTGAGGGCAGCGTTGATTGCCGCCTGTCCCATGGACGCTTCGACCATATTCCAGGACTTGATCCAGGCTGCCAATTCTTGCAGCGGCATGCCGACCAAATCAGCGAATTCCTTCCCCCCTTGGCCGCCCTTTACGGTCATGGCCGCCCCCAGTCCCACTTCTGAACGGACCAGGGTCCAATGCAAACCCACCATGCAGTCCCGGACAGTCAAACTCTGCGGCACTGATGTTATTAGTTCATCATAGATATCCCACATGCTTTTCACCATCTCATCTATCTTTTCTGCCGGTGGGTCATGGCCCACCCCAAAATGTGTACCTTAAGCAAACGGCTCGGAGGTCCACTTAACACCTTTTAATATAACATAAAACAACGACTTGTTTGAACACTTCTTTGTCTTTAGTCTGTTTATGTCGGTTTTTAATTCTATTTGGGTAATCGCTATGCCAAGCGCTGCCCAGAAAAAAGGATGGCTATTTAATGCCATCCCGATGTGCAGTCTGCCTATGTTCTTTTCTCATGATTGTTATACTCTTCAATAGCCGGAATCCCGGTCATATATCTGGGGGTGCGTTGTGATCTCGAAACCATTGACGTAATTCGGCTGTCCCATGACCTGGAGCCGGTAGGCCAAACGCTCCGCATAACAGTGCTGGCACCCGGCACTTATCCTGGTGCAACCGGTGACTGGATTCCAGGTTGATTCCGTCCATAGCGCCACGGATGGCGCTGACTTAAAATTTAAATGTTTCCCCCTAAAATATAAACCCTGGTTTTATCATAACTCTTAAGTTGCTTATCATTAGTTATGAAATAATCACAATCATTATGTTCAAAGAGAGCTAGTTGAAGAGCATCAGGAATCTTGAATCCAAATTCTGCCCTTATCTTTGCAGTAAGTTCTGCAATTCCGGAATCAATACCCATGACGGAAAAGCCCTTTGATTTCGCGAAAAAGTCTTTGTAAATATCCGCTATGTCATTTTGCCCAAGTTTATATGGTTTTGATAAAACCTCTATCAAGGAGATAACTGACGTAATCACCTGGACAGTTCCATCAGCTGTTCTCTCGAATATATCGGATACTTCATTGATGTAGTCCGGATGTTCCTCAATAAAATATATGATGTTACTGCCAGCCCATAATGTCCGGAGATAGACGGCGTATGTTGTCCAAAAGTTGACGGAATTACTGGCCGAGAAGTCTCCCCGTTGGGGGGGAGGGAGAACTAATTCAGCTCTCCCTGCACAACCAATTTGACCATGTGATCATCAATGATATTGCGATTGTTTTGGGCTCCATAGAGCAGGCAATGAGTACAGGCCTTGTTGACCATTCTTGCTGCTCCGCTGGAAAACTTAAATATCTCGTCAACCGCATTATCCGAGAAAATATCGTGTTGGGCGCCGGCATAAGCCAGGTGCCTTTTTACATATTCCCCGACCTGGGAACGATCCAGATGAGGCAGCTTGCACTGCAAATCGATACGCTGCCGGATAGCGGCATAGGATTGCAGTTTGAGCCGGTCCCAGAGTTCATTTTGGCCGACCAGGATCAAGGCCATCGGGCTTTTAGCGTCCATCTTGAAATTTAATAGGAACCGGACCTCTTCCAGCATCTCTTTGTCCAACAGGTGGGCTTCGTCCACGA
>CAZOMS010000050.1:0-12636 GCA_964580805.1 uncultured Syntrophomonas sp.
CTTCAACTGTGCGCAGATTTTCTTCCTCAAAGAAAGATATGTCAATGAAAGCTCCTGGCAACATGGTCGTGTCCCCGGAATCCTCTATCCGAACCTTTTTCAGCATCTGTCGTATCATTATCTCAATGTGTTTGTCGCTGATATCCACCCCCTGCGAGCGGTATACCTTTTGTACCTCTTGCAGGATATATCTCTGCACGACCTGAAGTCCCTGGGTTTTTAATATATCGTGAGGATTCAGCGGACCTTCGGTGAGGGCATCACCGATTTCAACCATGTCGCCTTCTCTCACCTTGAGGCGGGAACCATAGTGAACCGGGTAGGCACCTGCAATTTCGTCGTTCTCACCTAAGATCTCCACTTCCCGACGCCCCTTGTTCTCCCCAAACCGAACTTTACCGGAAGCCTCCGCCACCACCGCCTGGCCTTTAGGTTTGCGTACTTCAAAAAGCTCCTCGACGCGGGGCAGACCTCGAGTTATATCCTCTCCGGCCACACCCCCGGTATGGAATGTACGCATGGTCAACTGGGTTCCGGGTTCGCCGATGGACTGAGCAGCCAGGGTCCCGACTGCTTCACCAATTTCTACATCATAACCGGTGGCGAGGTTGCGGCCATAGCACTTGGTACAGACCCCGTGCTTGGTTTTACAGGTGAGGGTAGTCCTGATCTTGACCCGCTCAATTCCCAGACTTTCTATGAAATAACCCGTATCATCGTCGATCATCTGGTTTTCTTCAACTAAAATCTCACCGGTATCAGGGTGGAAAATTGTATCTACCGACACCCTGCCGATGATCCGCTGGTTAAGCGGTTCGATCAGCTGTGAGCCTTCCATGATCTTCCCTACCCAGATGCCTTCAACCGATTCGCAGTCATACTCGCGAACAATGACGTCCTGGGAGACGTCCACCAGGCGTCGGGTAAGATAGCCCGAGTCAGCGGTCCGGAGAGCGGTATCTGCCAAACCTTTTCGGGCACCGTGGGTGGAGATGAAGTACTCCAATACCGTCAGCCCTTCTCGGAAATTGGCCTTGATGGGTAAATCTATGATCTTCCCTGAGGGGTCGGCCATTAGGCCTCTCATCCCCGCTAGCTGGCGAATCTGTTGAAAATTACCGCGAGCCCCGGAGGTGGCCATCATGTACACCGGATTGTCTTCATCCAAGTGCTTCTTCAATGCATCAGTAACATCGTCGGTGGCCTGGCTCCATACTTCAACCACCTGGTTATGCCTTTCATCTTCGTTGATCAAGCCTACCTGGAAATCACTTTCAATGGAATCAACTATCTGGTCCGCTTCCGCCAATATTTCAACCTTCTCCGGCGGAGTCTCAAAGTCGGTAACTCCCACGCTGATACCGGCCCGGGTGGAGTACTTGTAACCCAGCCGCTTAATGCCGTCCAGCATTTCTGCGGTTTTAGCGTTCCCTTCCATACGATACGCGTCGTAGACAACGTTACCCAACTTCTTCTTATCGATGACTTCATTATAGTAACCCATACTATCTGGGATGATCTCATTGAAAATAACCCGTCCCACTGAGGTCTCTACTGTAACAATGTCATTCGGCTGGGGGATAGAATGCTTCATTTGGCCGATGGTCTTATGGGGCATCTTCATTCTGACCTTGATCCGGTCATGAAGGCCAATTCCGCCCATTTCATAAGCCATCTGAGCTTCAGCAACCGAACTGAAAGCCCGTACAGGTCCATCTTGGTCCGCTTTCTGATCCATGTAGGTCAGGTAGTATATACCTATAACTATATCCTGGGTCGGGGTACATACCGGCTTGCCGTCCTTGGGATTCAATATATTGTTGCTGGCCAGCATGAGCAGCCGACATTCGGCTTGAGCTTCGGCAGACAGCGGGACATGGACTGCCATCTGATCGCCGTCGAAGTCGGCATTATAAGCAGTACAGACCAGGGGATGCAACTGCAGAGCCCGGCCTTCAACCAAAACCGGCTCGAATGCCTGTATACCCAGACGATGCAAAGTCGGAGCACGGTTGAGCAGGACCGGGTGTTCCTTGATGACTCCATCAAGGATATCCCAAACTTCCTCCCGTCCTCTTTCCACCATCTTTTTGGCGCTCTTTATGTTAGAAGCGATGCCCCGATCGACTAGTTTCTTCATTACAAAAGGCTTAAACAATTCCAAGGCCATCTCTTTAGGCAGGCCACATTGGTGCATCTTCAACTGAGGACCGGCCACAATAACCGAACGGCCTGAGTAATCGACCCGCTTCCCCAGCAGGTTCTGACGGAAACGGCCTTGCTTGCCCTTGAGCATATCGCTCAGTGACTTGAGAGGACGGTTGCCCGGTCCGGTGACCGGTCTGCCCCGGCGACCGTTATCGATGAGTGCGTCCACCGCCTCCTGCAGCATACGCTTCTCGTTTCTCACAATGATATCGGGGGCTCCCAAATCCAATAACCGTTTCAAACGATTGTTGCGGTTGATTACCCGCCGGTACAGATCATTTAAATCGGAGGTGGCAAAACGTCCTCCGTCGAGCTGCACCATCGGACGCAGTTCCGGAGGTATTACCGGCAAGACGTCCAAAATCATCCATTCGGGATCATTGGTAGACAGCCGTAAAGATTCGGTAACCTCCAACCGTTTGATGGCCCGGCCCTTTCTTTGGCCGGTAGTGGTGTTGACTTCTTCTTTCAGTTCCTGGGACATCGTCTCCAGGTCCACCTCTATCAGCAGTTCCTTGACGGCCTCCGCTCCAATGGAAGCTATGAAGGCATCTCCATATCTTTCCCGGTTTTCTCTGTATTCCCGCTCGTTCAAGAGTTGTTTCTTAAGAAGCGGCGTGTCACCTGGATCAATGACGATATAGTTGACAAAATATATTACCTTTTCCAAAACCTTGGGAGACATGTCCAGAAGTAAACCCATCCGGCTGGGTATTCCTTTTAGGTACCAAATATGGCAGACCGGCGCAGCCAGTTCGATGTGGCCCATGCGCTCTCTTCTGACTTTGGAAGTAGTAACCTCGACCCCGCAACGGTCGCAGACAATGCCGCGGTGCCGCACCCGCTTATATTTGCCGCAGTGACATTCCCAATCCTTGACAGGACCGAATATCTTCTCGCAAAATAGTCCCTCTTTCTCCGGACGCAGGGTTCGGTAATTTATAGTTTCAGGCTTTTTTACCTCTCCGCTGCTCCATGAGCGTATTTGTTCCGGAGAAGCCAGGGATATTTTGATCCGCTCAAAATTATTGATATCTGACAAATCATACTCTCCCTTCCAGAAGGCTGCTTGGTTCCTAAGCGAGCAGCCCAGCACGGATCTTTTATTATCTAATCATCATCTTCGTTAAGTTCGCTATCGACCAGGTCTACATCTTCTTCCTCGTCATGGGCTTCATAATCATCATTCTCAATTTGCTGGCCAAGGGCTTTGCCCACATTCCCTCCTGCACTGAAGGCTACTTCCGGTAGATCCATTCCCAACTCGCGCGCCTTTTCCTGTTCATTGATGTCCAAGTCATCATCCCTGATCAGGATCTCGCTGTTGTCCGCCCCCAGCATTCTTATATCCAAGGCCAAACTCTGCAGTTCCTTGATCAGCACCTTGAACCCTTCCGGCACGCCGGGTTCGGGAATGTTGTCCCCCTTCACGATCGACTCATAGGTCTTTAATCGTCCTACCACATCATCCGACTTAACTGTCAATATCTCCTGTAATGTATAAGCTGCTCCATATGCTTCCAGCGCCCATACCTCCATCTCTCCGAAACGCTGGCCGCCGAACTGGGCCTTGCCTCCCAACGGTTGTTGGGTTACTAGCGAATAGGGCCCGATGGAACGAGCATGAATCTTATCATCGACCAGATGGGCCAGTTTCAACATGTACAAGTATCCGACGGTAACTTCATGGTCAAAGGGTTCCCCGGTGCGTCCATCCCTGAGCCGGGCCTTACCGTTGATTGGAACATTGGCCTGTAACCGCAATTCGTTTATATCGTCTTCGTTTGCCCCATCGAAAATGGGCGTAGCGATTTTGTAGCCGAGTTCATGGGCCACCCAGCCCATGTGGCATTCCAGGATCTGACCAATATTCATTCGGGACGGCACTCCCAGGGGATTCAGTACAATCTGTACTGGGGTTCCGTCATCCAGGAAAGGCATATCCTCTTCCGGGACGATCCGGGAAATAACCCCCTTATTGCCATGGCGTCCAGCCATTTTGTCGCCTTCTGAAATCTTGCGCTTTTGGGCAATATAAACCCGGACCAGACGATTCACGCCGGGGGGAAGTTCATCGCCGTTTTCACGCGAAAAACGCTTAACAGCCACAATTTTGCCGGCTTCCCCGTGAGGAACCCGCAGGGAAGAATCGCGCACCTCTCTGGCCTTCTCTCCAAATATGGCCCTGAGCAAGCGCTCTTCCGGAGTCAGTTCAGTTTCTCCTTTGGGAGTCACCTTCCCCACCAGAATGTCATCAGGTCTTACTTCAGCCCCAACCCTTATGACACCTTGATCATCGAGGTTTTTAAGCATCTCTTCCGAAACGTTGGGTATGTCACGGGTGATCTCTTCCGGTCCCAATTTGGTGTCCCGGGCTTCGCATTCATATTCCTCTATATGAATAGACGTAAATACATCTTCTTTAACAATTTTTTCGGATATCAGGATTGCATCTTCGTAGTTATAACCTTCCCAAGGCATGAAAGCAACCAGGACATTTCGGCCCAGGGCCAGTTCACCGTTATCTGTGCTGGGCCCATCAGCGATTATTGTATCAGCTTCGATGCGCTGCCCTGCTTTGACTATAGGCCGCTGGTTGTAACAAGTGCCCTGATTGGAGCGCATGAACTTGAGCAAAGGATAGGTAATGGTCTGACCATCGTCAGTCACCAAGACGATACGTGAGGCGCTTACTTTTTTTACCACACCAGCTTTACGGGCGATGACTACTGCCCCGGAATCCTTGGCTGCCTTGTACTCCAGCCCGGTCCCCACAATAGGAGAATCGGTCTTGATCACCGGGACGGCTTGTCTCTGCATGTTGGCACCCATCAAGGCCCGGTTGGCATCGTCGTTTTCCAAAAATGGTATCAATGAAGTAGCCACACTGAATACTTGCTTGGGAGAGACGTCCATATAATCGATTTGGTTGACCGGCAATTCCAAAATCTCTTCAAAGTAACGGACTTCGGCCCGATCATCTTTAAAATAGCCATTTTCATCAAGGGGGGCATTGGCCTGGGCCACATAATACTCGTCTTCCTCGTCGGCGGTGAGATATACTATTTCATTGGTTACCCGTCCCGCCTTCTTATCCACCCGGCGATAGGGGGTTTCGATGAAACCGAAATCGTTGACCCGGCCGTAGGTGGCCAGCGAGCCAATCAATCCGATATTGGGGCCTTCTGGCGTTTCTATCGGGCAGACCCTGCCATAATGGGAATGATGTACGTCGCGGACCTGAAAGCCAGCTCTTTCCCGGGTCAGTCCACCAGGGCCCAGTGCGCTTAAGCGCCGTTTATGGGTGAGTTCGGCCAGGGGATTGGTCTGGTCCATGAATTGTGACAACTGGGAACTGCCAAAAAACTCTTTGACGGCAGCGGTTATCGGCCTAATATTAATCAGCACTTGCGGGGTTAGAGTCTCCACATCATGGATACTCATCCGCTCCCGGACCACCCGCTCCATGCGCACCAAGCCAGTCCGAAACTGGTTCTGCAGCAGTTCGCCGATGGAGCGCAAGCGGCGATTGCCAAGATGATCTATAACATCGGTTTTGCCCTCACCATCGATTAGTTTTAAAATGTAACCGATCGTGGCCGTCATATCTTCGATAGTCAGGTGACGGACTTCTTCCGGAAAAGACAGCCCCAGTTTCTTATTGACCTTATACCTGCCTACGGGGGCCATATCGTAACGACGAGGGTCGAAAAAGAGATTCTTCAGCAATTGTTGGGCGGCATCCTCGGTGGCCATCTCTCCCGGACGCAAGCGGCGGTAAAATTCAATCAGGGCCTCTTTTTTGTTCGCTGTGGTATCTTTCTCAAGAGTGCGCTTAATTGCATCATGATCATGGTAAAGCTCCAAGATAGCCTCATTAGATTCGAAACCAAAACAGCGCAACAAAACGGTAACCGGTATTTTTCTGGTCTTATCGATACGGGTGTATATGACCCCGGCGCTATCCATTTCCAACTCGAACCAAGCTCCGCGGTTGGGTATTACAGTGGCCCCAAACAGTGAATGCCCCGCCAGATCTAACTTTTCGTTAAAATAGACACCGGGTGATTTGACCAACTGGCTGACAACCACTCTCTCGGCGCCATTGATTATGAATGTGCCATTCTCAGTCATTAAGGGCAGATCACCCATATAAACTTCAGATTCTTTAATCTCGCCGTTCTCTTTGTCAGTCAGTCGCACCTTCAACTTCAAGGGTGCCTGGTAACTGACATCCCTCTCTTTACATTCCTGTACTGAATATTTGGGTTCCCCGCGGCTGTAGTCGACAAAGTCAAGTTCCAGGTTGCCGCTGAAATCAGAGATAGGGAAAACTTCTTGGAGAGCCGTACGTAAACCCTCATTTAGGAACCATTCATAAGAGCTCAGTTGGATTTGGATCAGGTTGGGCAGCTCAATTACCTCTTTAATCTGAGAATAAGTGAGCCTCTCGGTACTCCCATATCGTTCGATATGAGCCATCAAACCACCCCTTTACATAATTAGCATTAGCCAACGTGTTAAAAGCGGGGCTAACCTAAAACCTCGCTTTTAATGAGAAAACCTATATATATCAGTCAACAGCATTCTTTTCCAGAATAATATTTTGATGGCAATTACTAATGTTATCACAGCCATTCTAGGTAGTCAAGAAAACATGCTATTTTATATGCATTTTCTTTGGTATCTGCTGGATCCCTATTTTATCTCTTCATGTTTAGGATTGCTTATCCTTTGGCGGTATTGCGTAAGTTTCAGCTATAATCTGTTCCGCCCTCCTAAGACGCCGATAGAATATTACTACGGCCAGGACGAACCCTATGACTACTATTCCAATCCCCATGACCAATCCATCAACCCGCACAACCTTCAATAGAACTCCCTCACTGCCCAACTCGGAACCACGGACAAAGGACCAATTTGACAACAAGTCATTACGCTGGTCGGCGGTGCTGGCCAAAATCAGACCGGGAACTTCAATGGTCAACTGCAACTCACGGGACCCTGTCACCTGCTCAAACCAATCCGGGGATGATTGTTTATTGCTGGTTATCTCGGTGAGACTGTAAAGTATGTTTTTATTTTCGGAGACTAAAACAGGGAGTCCATCATTATGGGATTGATAATCTGACCAGCCCTTAATTTCACGTTGGTAAATCCACTCATCGCCGGCCTGGGTGCGTTGCCACGCCTTGTCAGCGGGAGCATCCGCGACTTCTATCGGCATTCTCACCTCTTCTACCAATTCTCCGGTTTCCATCCATTGCAACTGCCACTTTACTGGACTGGCTGCCTGGCAGGGCATTACCCAGAAAAGCGCCAATATCAGGCAGGTGAGGTATAATAAGTGCTTCCTCAATGTGATTGTCTCCTTTCTATCCCATTTTATACCTCATAATATATTAAAAGAGCCCATTAATCCATAAAAAAAGAGGAGTGTTCCATACACTCCTCTTAATGAGAATACTATTTTACCTCGACACTGGCTCCAGCTTCTTCCAGCTTGGCCTTGATGGCGTTGGCCTCTTCCTTGGTAATCTTCTCTTTTACAGGCTTGGGAGCTTCATCGACCAAGGCTTTAGCTTCCTTAAGTCCCAAATCGGTAAGCTCTCTAACTACCTTGATAACATTGATTTTCTTATCACCAGCTGCTGTCAAAATTACATCAAATTCTGTCTGTTCTTCGGCCGGTGCGGCAGCAGCAGCCGGTGCGGCGGCGGCCATAGCTACGGGAGCAGCAGCGCTAACACCGAAAGTCTCTTCTAACTCCTTGACTAATTCGGACAACTCCAATACGGTAAGCCCTTTGACGATTTCAATTACTTCCTGCACTTTACTCATTAATAAATAACCTCCCTATTCTTTCTTCATAATTAATGGGTTGCGGTAAATGTGATTCTTTCCAGCCTCGGCTGTTCGCTAGCCAGCTTGTTTTTGTTCCCGGACGCCATCAAGAACCCGGACCAAACCTGTGAGGTTGGCATTCAGAACTCTTACGAAGGAGGTAATGGGCGCCTGCATGGTTCCCACCACCTGTGCCAACAGTATCTCACGAGAAGGCAGATTGGCCAGGTCTTTGACCGCATCGGCGGACAGATACTTGCCTTCCAGTATCCCCATCTTTACTTCCAGTTGTTTATTGGTGCGGGCAAATTCGGTTATAGTCTTGGCTGGCCCTACCGGGTCCTCATTGCTGAATATTACCGCATTAGGACCGGTTATCTGGGCAGCGATATCCTCATAACCACATTGCTGCAGGGCAAAACGAAACATGGTGTTCTTTAGCACTCGGTACTCTACTCCCGGTGCCCGAAGGTTGTTCCTTAACTGGGTTACCTGCTCAACATTGAGCCCCCGGTAATCTGTGCAAATAACCAGCGTTGCCGCATCCAGTTTCTGTTTGATGTCTTCAACTACTTGTTTCTTCTCTTCTATCTTTGCCATTCATGTCTCACCTCCTTGTTTAACTCATATCGTCGGCTTTTATTAAAATGTATTGTAGTCTGGGCCCCCTGGGTTCCCTGCCAGCCAAACCAGGTGGATGATTTTGGGTCTATCGAAACCAAATCAAAAGACCTCTGCGCTTGCACACAGAGGTCTTCAGACTATTGCATCATAAAGATGAACTCTATCCAAATAAACCTCAGCGGGCAATTTATTAAGGCTCTCGCCACCGGCTGTCTACAGTTTCTTTCTTCGATTTTAATTAGGAACTTGTTTATTTATTGGCCGCGATCAATATCAAGGGATTGATTTTAATACCAGGCCCCATTGTAGAACAAATATTTACTGAACGCATATACTGCCCCTTGGCGGCAGCCGGTTTGGCTTTGATGAGAGCCTCTGCAAAAGCGTTCAGATTGTCCTGGAGTCTCGCCTCATCGAAAGAAATCCTGCCGATCGGTACATGGACAATCGATGTCTTATCAACGCGAAATTCGATACGGCCGGCTTTAAGTTCCTTGATAGTACGTTCGATATCAAAGGTCACGGTGCCCGCCTTAGGATTGGGCATCAACCCTCTTGGTCCCAATATCTTTCCAAGTCTGCCCACAACTGACATCATATCCGGGGTAGCCACGGCTACATCAAAGTCGAACCAGCCTCCCTGGATCTTTTCTGCCAGGTCTTCAGCTCCTACATAATCAGCTCCGGCTTGTTCGGCTTCCTTTACCTTCTCACCCTTTGCAAATACTAATACTTTGAGAGTTTTGCCGGTTCCATGCGGAAGGCTTACGGTACCTCTGACCTGCTGGTCTGCGTGGCGGGGGTCTACCCCCAGTTTAACATGAGCTTCAACTGTCTCGTCGAATTTGGCGGTGGCGACTTCTTTGACCAGTTTGATGGCTTCCGATGGTTCGTACAGCCTGGTCCGGTCTATTTTCGCAATTGCGCCCTTGTAAGCTTTGCCTCTCTTCATCAAACAATCCTCCTTGTGGTCAAGCGGATGGCAATCCTCCCACATTTATGCTTGTACAAATATATTAATTCTTTAGTCAACTATTACCAGACCCATGCTGCGGGCCGTGCCTTCGATCATCCTGACTGCGGCATCAATATCGGCGGCGTTCAGGTCTGTTTTCTTGGCTTCCGCTATCTCTACTAATTTAGCCCGGGAGATCTTGCCGACTTGTTTCTTTTTAGGATCACCCGAGCCTTTTTCAACGTTGGCTGCTTTCTTCAAAAGATCAGAAGCCGGTGGCGACTTAATCTCAAAAGTAAACGAGCGGTCTTCGTACACGGTTATTTCTACAGGTACGATGTATCCGGTCTGATTAGCAGTTTTAGCGTTGTATTCCTTGCAGAATCCCATTATGTTAACCCCGTGTTGTCCCAAGGCAGGACCTACTGGCGGTGCCGGAGTTGCTTTACCTGCGGCTATCTGCAGTTTGACCTTGCCCTTAACCTTTTTGGCCACTTTTACACCTCCTTATATCTTGTTTATTTGCTCATAATCCAGCTCTACAGGGGTCTCCCTGCCGAACATGGAAATGTTCACTCTGACCTTGCCCCGGTCCTGCAATACTTCCTTGACAACTCCTTCGAAATTCTCGAAGGGACCGCTGTTGACCCGGATATTCTCTCCTACCTCCAGGTTTATCACCCGCGGCTTTTTGCCCATCAATCCCATTTGGGTAAGGATCTTGTTGATCTCCTCGTCCATTAATGGAATAGGCTTGGTCCCGCTGCCCACGAATCCGGTGACCCCTGGGGTGTGGTGAACCACATACCATGAATCATCATCCATTATCATGTTGACAATCACATAACCAGGGAAGACCCGCCGAGTGGTTATCTTCTTCTTGCCGCCTTTATACTCGACTTCCTGCTCTTCAGGTATGATCACCTGGAATATCTTATCCTGCATGTTCATGGATTCAACTCTCTTAGTGAGGTCAACCTTGATTTTGTTCTCGTAGCCGGAATAGGTATGGACTACATACCAATCGCCCTTCCTCTCCGGTATGGTCTCCTCAGCTTCCAGAGCCAGATTCTCTGAGTCACTGTATTCAGCTTGGTTCATATTTTGTTCGGTGGTAATCTCAACCATCTCCTCTTTAGGCAACCAGTCCGGTCAGCCAGTTCAACAATAATGAAAGCCCGCTATCAAATACCCATAGGATCACGGCAATAATAGCAACCGATAATAAAACTACCCCGGTGTAGGCTATCAACTGTACCCTGCCCGGCCAATGGACCTTTTTCAGTTCATGGTAGACCCCATTGAAATATGTCCGAACACTCTCAAACCAGTTCTTGACGTTGGCGGTGTTGCTAGGAGAAACGCTGTCCTTGGCCATTAAGTTCACTCTCCCGCTTTACTTGGTCTCTTTGTGAATAGTGTGAGCATTGCAGAATTTGCAGTGCTTCCTTACTTCCATCTTCTCAGTATTCTTCTTCTTGTCCTTGGTTGTTCTATAATTGCGCTGTTTACATTCTGTGCATGCCAATGTAATTCCAACCCTCACCACGTAACCTCCATCCTGTGCGCAAAAATACTATAACACTCTAGCACATCGCCTCATTTAATGTCAACGCTTCCGGCAGTGACTCAATTTGCCGTTATTAGAGTTCGAGGCCGGTTACTACTCCAGACCCGACTGTACGGCCACCTTCGCGAATAGCGAATCTCAGGCCTTCTTCTATTGCGATCGGGGTTATCAGGGTGATCGCCATCTGGATATTATCCCCCGGCATTACCATCTCCACCCCATCCGGCAGTTTGATTATTCCGGTTACATCGGTGGTGCGGAAATAGAACTGGGGACGATAGCCGCTGAAGAATGGGGTATGACGCCCTCCTTCTTCCTTGGTTAATACGTACACCTCGGCGCTGAATTCGGTTAATGGCTTGATACTGCCTGGCTTGGCTAATACCATTCCTCTTTCTACGTCTTTACGGTCCAAGCCTCTCAACAGGGTGCCGATGTTGTCCCCCGCCTGGGCATAGTCCAACAGTTTGCGGAACATTTCCACTCCGGTTACTATGTGTTTCTTTATCTCTTCTCTCATTCCCACTATGGCTACTTCGTCTCCAACCTTTACCTGGCCTCTCTCTACTCTGCCAGTTACCACGGTGCCACGGCCGGTTATGGTGAATACGTCTTCTATCGGCATCAGGAAGGGTTTGTCGGTGGCTCTTACCGGTTCGGGAATGTATTCGTCTACTGCGTCCATCAGCTGCCAGATGCGTCCGCACCATTCACAGTCTTTGCTGCCGCAGCCACAGGCCAGGGCTTTGGTGGCTGATCCCATTACTACCGGGATGTCGTCTCCGGGGAATTCGTAAATGCTCAGCAGTTCCCGGATTTCCATCTCCACCAGCTCTAACAGTTCTTCGTCATCGACCAGGTCGATCTTGTTCATGAACACCACCATGTAATGCACGCCTACCTGACGGGACAGGAGGATATGTTCACGGGTCTGGGGCATGGGGCCGTCTGCAGCTGATACTACCAGTATTGATCCGTCCATCTGGGCGGCTCCGGTAATCATGTTCTTGATGTAGTCGGCGTGCCCTGGGCAATCTACGTGAGCATAGTGCCTTTTCTCGGTTTGGTATTCTACGTGGGAGGTATTGATGGTGATTCCTCTTTCTCTCTCCTCTGGGGCTTTGTCTATTGCATCATAGCTGGTCGCTACCGCTCCTCCAACTTTGGACAGTACCAGGGTTATCGCGGCTGTCAAACTGGTCTTGCCGTGGTCAACGTGACCTATCGTCCCTATGTTTAGATGCGGTTTCGTCCTTTCGTATTTCGCCTTTGCCATTCCCTTTCACCTTTCCTCTTCCTTATATTAGGGTTTTTCCCAGCCTGTCGGCATACACAAATATTTTACCCAAAACCAACCTATATTAAAAGGAGTGAGATATTATTCCCACTCCTTACCAGAACCATATGGTAGCGGCGAAGGGATTTGAACCCCTGA
>CAZOMS010000051.1:0-12620 GCA_964580805.1 uncultured Syntrophomonas sp.
GTATTTGCCCGTCTGGCCCACATCGCGGCCAGCGGCGAGACCGGTCCGGTATACACCCATATGGGCCAGAGGTCGAAGGAGGATAACGCATGAGCACCGTATATAATCTGAAGCGACAAGTTGAGAAACCGGTCCGTCTTACCGGCGGGCACCGTCTCTGCGCCGGCTGTGGGGCCGGGGTGGTGGTATCGGGAGTTCTGCGCGCTTTGAATACCGAGGACCGGGCGGTAGTGGTCAACGCCACCAGCTGCCTGGAGGTTTCCACTTTTATGTATCCTTACACCGCTTATACCGACAGCTACATCCACTCCGCCTTTGAAAATTCGGCGGCCACCTGTTCCGGGGTGGAAGCCGCCTATAATGCCCTTAAGCGGCGCGGCAAAGTGGAGGGAACAGTCAAGTTCATTACCTTCGCCGGAGACGGCGGCACCTATGATATCGGTTTTCAGTCCCTGTCGGGGGCGATGGAACGCGGTCACGATATGGTCTATGTCTGCTACGACAATGAGGCCTATATGAACACCGGCATCCAGCGTTCCTCTTCGACTCCCAGCTTTGCCCGCACCACCACCACCCCGGTTGGTTCGGTACAGCAGGGCAAGAAACAGAACAAAAAGGACCTGACCGAGATCATGGTGGCTCACGGCATCCCTTACGTGGCCCAGACTGCGCCACTGGGAAACTTCAAGGATCTGCACAGCAAGTCTTACAATGCCATTTATACCGAGGGGCCGTGCTTCTTGAATATATTGTCACCCTGCCCGCGCGGCTGGGACTACCCCATGGCCAAGCTGGCGGAGATCACCAAGCTGGCAGTGGACACCTGTGTCTGGCCCCTGTTCGAAGTTGAGGAAGGGGTGTGGCGCCTTACCTACACGCCTCGTAAAAAGCGGCCAGTGGAGGACTTTCTCCGTCCCCAGGGCAGATTCCGGCACATGTTCCAGCCAGGCAATGAATGGATGCTGGAAGAGGCCCAGCAGTATGTGGATCAGAAGTGGGACCGCTTGCTGGAGCGTTGCGGCGCTTAAGTCGCCGCCTATACTCAATGACGCCGGCAGATATGGTATTATACCGTTAAGGAAGGGGTTTTGCCTGTGGAACAGACCATGTTTACTAACGAGGTCATTTTATCCTGGCTGCATTATTTTTCGGAGAATGTTGATATAAACCTGGCCGAGCTGAAGATGCTGGACATCACCGGCAAAAACAAGAATCTGATCCCCACCATCATGACCCACCGGGCGGTGTTGGTATTCACCGACGCCGGGCACCCGGAAATCTTCTATGACATGTGGAATGCGGAGCTGGGCGACTGTGTCATCTGGTACAACGAGGGCTCGGACCCGCAGGGTGAGATGAAGCACGATAAGGTCGCGGAAATGATCAACCGGGGCATCAATGCCTCGGCGGCTATGTTGGTCCTGAATCCCAACGCGGCCACCAATTATCAGATTGGCATCGAGAACAGCCGTTTCTCCCCGGGTTCGGTCCAATATGTATGCCGGGAGGTACGGGCCATTATAATGAACAAACTCAACCTGGGGGACCGGGAAAACATATGCATCATTTCCGGGGAAAGCATTGCGGTGGAGGCCGCCATGGCTGCTTCCGAGGGGTGTGTGGTGGCGGTGGAATATGACCGCAAGGATCGGACCACCATGCAATGCAATATTGATAAATTCGGATTGAATAATGTGATAATCGTAGACTCCCTGGACAACGGCATCCTGGCGGGGCGGCCGGTGCCCGACATCGCCTTCATCGTGGGTTCTCAGCGTATTGGCAGCGAAATCAAAAGCCTGCTCAAGGTCAATCCGAACATGAATTTTGTCATCTACACGCTTGATTATGAAGTTCTGACCTCCCTTCCGGCAATATTCAGAGAAAATGATATACAACGTACGGAAGCCATCCGGGTTGAGGTAACCAGAGTCAACAGCAAGAAGATGATGGAACCGTTTCCTTCTCCCTGGCTGGTATCGGGGAAGAGGGTCGTGGATTAAATGCGGGCATCATGCTGGAGGGTTTACGCCCTCCGTTTTTTTTGGATTGATTACAAGTAGCAGTAGGCAACCACCGTATCGGTGATAATTAAAAACTGTAAAGCGGGTGATGTATATGAAGTGTCCAAGGGTGATGATCGCCGGAGTACATAGCAGTGTCGGCAAGACCACTATCTCGTTGGGAATAATGAAGGCTTTGCACCGGCAGGGGATGAAGGTCCAGCCCTTCAAGGTGGGACCGGACTATATCGATCCGGGGCTTCATTATCATGCGGCCGGCAACCGGTCCCACAATCTCGACGGTTGGATGAGCGGTCGGCAGGTGGTCGAAGCCGTATTTGCCAGGAATGCCGCCGGGGCGGATATATCAGTGATCGAAGGGGTTATGGGATTTTATGACGGGGGCCGGGAAAGAGGCATCAAGGGCAGCAGCGCCGAGATGTCAATAATGATGCAGGCTCCCGTCATTTTGATCGTGGATGCCAGTGGTGCTGCCCAGAGCTGCATTGCCGTGGCCAAGGGGTTCATTGATTACCACCCCGAAGTGCAGATTCGGGGGGTCATCCTCAACCGGGCCACAGAATACCATAAAACCTGGATCAGCCCCGTTCTGGAGGAGGAGTTAGGGGTCAGGGTGATCGGCTGTCTGCCCTATAATGACCGGATCTGCATGCCGGAAAGACACCTGGGGCTGCTCCCCGCCGATGAAAACCAGGAATTGCGGGAGCGCATCGACGGCATGGCCGACCATATCGCCCAATACCTGGATCTGGATGCGATCCGGCAGATCGCTGCCGATGCCCCCGAGCTGGATTGGGAATACCAGCGCGAAACAGCCGGCCCCAAGGTTACCATCGGGGTAGCCCGGGACCGGGCCTTTAGTTTTTATTATCAGGACAGTCTGGACTTCTTGGAGGAATTAGGCGCCGAACTGGTATTTTTCAGCCCACTTGACGACCAATCTATCCCACCTGTGGATGGTCTCTATATCGGGGGCGGGTTCCCGGAGATGTTTCTGGATGAACTTTCCGCCAATCAGGGCATGACTGAACATATCCGGACGGTCTTTAATACCCGAACCCCAATATGGGCGGAGTGCGGCGGTTTTATGTATCTGTGCCGGGAGATCTCCGACTGGGAGGGTAAGAGTTGGCAGGCGGCCGGCATCATACCCGCCCGGGTCAGGATGACCCGGAAGCTGCAGGCCTTGGGTTATATAGAAGCCACTGCCCTGGGGGATTCTATCATCGCCACCCAAGGGGATGTGCTGCGGGGCCACGAATTCCATTTTTCGGTCGAGGAAGACCTGGACCCCGCCTGTTATGCCTTCTCTATTGAAGGAGGCATTCGGTCAACTCCCGGATACGATGGCTACAACAAGGACCAGGTGTTGGCATCCTATGTCCATCTGCACCTGCGCTCCAATAAAAGAGCGGTGGTCAATTTCCTGCAGGCCTGCCGCCAATACCGCCAAGCCCGGTCGGGAATTACGGATTAAAGTGCAGGGAAAGGTACCTGTCAGTCAAACATTAATGCTTCGGAAAAGGAATCGAATTACCCTTAAAACCTATAGTGTGCAGCATGGGGGCAGTTCGAGACCGCTGAAAATGTAATATTGCTCTGGGAAATGCATAATATACTGGAGGCCGTTAAGCGATAGCGTGGAAGCCAGTATATTATGCATTCCGCATATCGGCAAAATAGAAACTTTCAGTGGCCACGGACGGTTCTTTTGCCGACTTAGCCCACCGGGTTGTATCGGTTGCCGTTCGCGCAGTAGAGACTTGAGCAGCGATTGGTCCCGGCAAGGGAGGCGCGGCCCAAAACAAAATCAACAAGCCATAGAGGGTGCAAACCCTCTATTTTTGCGGGAATATTGCGGTAACACCCACAATGTTCCAGTTGTATTGGAGCATGTCCGGTTTTACAATAGAGGCTGGAAACACTACTGTTTTGGTCGGGTTTAAAAACATCGAGAATACGAGCTGCCTGCGCCGAAAAATGCAGGCAGTTGTATTCTCTTGAGAGCGGGAGATGATGAATATGCAGTCGCCAAATCAAAAAAGACTGATAGCGCTGGCTCTGGTCCTGGTAATAGCATCGTGGCTGCTGACTGGTCCTGGAACCAATGCCAATATTGAAGCGGACAGTCCGGTCTTCACAACCGACTCGTTTGCCATGGGTACCGTTATTTCGCAAAGGGTGTATGGAGAGGATGGACAAGCAGCAGTTGATGAGGCGATGGCCAGGATCTCCTATTTGGATGGGCTGCTGACCTTCAATGACAGCCAGGGCGACATTTACCGGCTTAATAAAAATGCCGGCCACGGGTATGTAGAATTGGATCCCGAGACGGTCAGGATCATCGCAAAAGCCCAGCAGGTGGCGGCGCTGAGTGGCGGAGCCTTCGATATAACGGTAGGCCCGCTGGTAAAAGCCTGGGGGATCGGAACCGACGGCGAGCGAATTCCGTCTTCTAAGGAAATTGATGCTTTACTGCCTTTGATTGGTTATCAAAATGTTGTCATCGAAAATAACATGGTCAGTATCAAGCAGGGGCAGATGGTCGACCTGGGCGGCATTGGCAAGGGATATGCCGGGGACGCGGTTATCGAGGTTTATAAGCAGCGTGGCATTACATCCGCTTACGTCAATTTGGGGGGCAATGTTGTGACCCTGGGCAATAAGCCCGATGGCAGTCCCTGGAGGGTAGGCATCCGAGATCCGCGACCGGCGGAAAACGGCCCGGGACCGGATCTGGGCATAGTCAAGGTCATTGATAAAGCCGTGGTAACCGCGGGTGACGATCAACGTTACTTCCTGGCTGGGGGGCAGCGTTATCACCATATTCTGGATCCCGCCACCGGATATCCGGCCCGCTCCGATCTCATGAGTGTTACCCTGGTCACTGATTCCTCGCTGGATGCGGACACCCTTGACACGGCGGTCTACATCCTGGGCCTGGACCAAGGCCGGGAATTGCTCCGCCAGTACGGAGGGGTGGAGGCGATATTTGTTACCATCGATAAGAAAGTCTATGTTACTGATGGACTGAAGGCTAATTTCGAGTTCCTGGGTGCGGACAGCGGGTATGTGTATCAGCCCTAGCTATCTGGGGAACGGAGGATTTGCGATATGAAAGACAAGAAGGACACCAAAAAAGGCGACTTGTTATTGTTGGTCATCGGCCTGCTGGCGGTAGTTGCCCTGATCGGGGCGTACCTGAACAATGGATCGGCCCGGGGCCAGGAAAACGACCCGCGCATCGCGGTCATAACCCGGGATGGAAATAAAATAGCTGAGCTGGACCTGAATGAGATCACAGAGCCCCGCCAATTCACACTTGATGATGGAATTCATGTTAAAATCGTGGCCGAAAACGGTTCGATCAGATTCGTGGAGGCCGATTGCCCGGATAAGATTTGTGTTAAAACCGGAACCTTGACGGAACCAGGTCAACAAGCGATCTGCATGCCCAGTAAAACAATTGTCAAGATTTTGGATGAATAAGACTTGGGATGACCAGAGGAGAGATCTCATGGATAAAGCCATAAACTACAGAATATTTGCCGACTTGGACGGTTTTATCAAATTCCTCCTAGTGCTGATTATAGCCACCCTGCCGTTCCATTTTGAGAAGCAGACCAGTTACGGGATATTCCTGGCCTATCTGGTGGTGGTTACGCTGGCGTCCGGCATTCGTTACCGTACCCTGTTATTCAGTGCGGCCTCCTATGGAATTATCGTCCTGATCCCATATCTGTTCGGAATATTGATGAATGCAGGGTTATATTATCTGACCAGAAGCGAGGCTTTTATTTTGCAGCAGGGATATCAGGAGATGATCCTGCGTTTGTTCAGATTGTTCATAATCTGGTACGCCAGCATCCTGTATTTCCACACCACTCCCATGGAAACCATCCTGGGGCTGTTGGACCGGCTGCTTTTCCCCTTAAAGCTGATGAAACTGCCGGTGCAGGACTACCTGAAAGTGGTGGGCTGCATCGTGCTGGAACTCAAGGGCAAGGGAGAAGAAACCAAGGCGAGCTTCCTGGGCAATGCCCGGAACGTGGTCGGTGGCAAGGCCAGCCAGCTGAGGTCTAAAATCAGGGGACTGTCACAGATCATCGTTGCGGTGTTGGTGGACTCGTTCCAAAAGCTTGATGAAGTGGAAAACACCATTGCCCAAGCCAAGGCCGAGGAACTGTTCAATTACCGCTTCCGAATGACCCTGCGCGAGGGGATGGCAGCATCCAGCCTCTCGCTGCTGCTGCTCATGATTTACGTTGTTGAAAGAGGGAATGGGTGGATTATATGAGCATCATCGAATTTCTATTATACCTCATCTATGGGTTTTCCATGATCACCATGGGGATCTTCGCGGTGATGCAAAAGGATTCCCGGCTGATGAATATCAGTTTAATCAAATCCCTCAAATATTTAGGCTTTTTTGCGATCATCCATGGTATGACCGAGTGGATCACGGTGATACAGAAACTGCACCTGTGTCATCCTTACTTTATTATCGAGGTCCATTACACTAATATGATTCTCAAAGCCTTGTCCTTTGTCTTTCTCTTGCATTTTGGACTGGACCTGCTGCCGGTGCGGGACAAGTACAAGCGCATACTGGTCTGGATACCGATGGCCGTGTTCCTGGCCTATTTGTCAGGTTTCTTCCTGCTTGAATGGAGCGGGGGCGCGGAATATCACTTGGACAACACGATGTTCAACACCATAACTATTCGTTACTTCCTGGCTTTGCCCAGTTGCATGACAGCGGCCGCTGCCCTCTATTTCAACGCCCGGTTGATCGGGATGACCAAGTCGCTGGAGATAGCGCGCCGGTATCGAAACCTGGCCCTGATCATCATCGCCTATGGCTTGATCGAAGGATTGCTGGTGGCCAAGGCTGATTATTTTCCGGCCAATATCATTCATAAGGAAATATTCCCGGCCTACTTCGGCCTTATGACCCTGTCATTTAAAGCCATGGCTGGCTTTGTTATCAACTATTTGCTGATCAAGGTCATCGATACCTTCAGCTGGGAGCAGGAAGAAAGGCTGCAGCAATTGGAACAGAGCCGGATTGCCTCCGAAGAGAGAAGGAAGATGGGTTTGGAAATACATGACGGCATTATCCAGGATCTATATGCCATGGGTTTAAAACTAGAGTATCTGTCCACCGGCCCCGGGAGTGTTGCCGGACACGATTTATGGGATGAGGTGAAAGACCATTTAAGCGGCAGCATAGACAAGATCAGGGAATGTATATCGGTTAGTGCATTGGATGAAATCCAATTGGACAGTTTAAAAGATAAACTGGAGCGGCTGGTGCAAAAATACAATGACAGTCAAAGCGTAAAGATAAAGCTGGCGTATAGGATTTCACCCTACCTGGTAGACAATATATCGCCGGAAAAGGCTACCCAGATCTATTATATCGTGCAGGAAGCCATCACCAACGTCGCCAAACATTCGCAGGCTGATCATGCGGAAATCCTGCTGGAAGGAAGGTATGACAGCATCTATATTACTATCCGGGACAATGGCAAAGGATTTTCGCAGCACGATATACCGCTGGAGGGTCATTTCGGTATCCGCTCCATGCAGGAAAGAACCCGCCGGGTCAACGGACTCCTGAAGATTGATAAATTGATGAAAGGGACCCGCATCGAGCTTAAGATACCCTGTTAGGAGACATCATCATGATAAGAGTGTTTATTGTAGACGATCACGATATCGTCAGGGATGGACTAAGGCTGATAATGGGATTGGATGAGCGTATCGAGGTTTGCGGCGAAGCCCGCAGCCTCCAGGAAGCCGTCGATGCCATCCCGGGAGTCCACCCGGATGTAGTCTTGCTGGATTTCCGACTGCCGGACGGGGATGGCGTCAATGGTTGTATGGCCATCAAACGGCGGTTCCCCAAAATCAAGATCATCATCCTGACCGCGTTTGCGAAAGACCATGTGGTATTGGAATCGATCCGGGCCGGCGCCGATGGCTACTTGTTAAAAAATATCAAGAGCCAGGAATTGATAGATAACATTATCAAGGTTTATGAAGGCGCCAATGTCCTGGATGCATCAGTTACCGAGGGTGTTTTCAACAACATCAGCCGTCTGGAATCAAAAGGTTCTCCCGAAGGTCACAGTCTGAGCGCCCGGGAAAAAGAGATCCTGGAGATATTAAGCCTGGGCAAATCCAATGTCGAGATTGCCGAGGTATTGGATATATCGGAAAAAACTGTCCGTAATTATATCAGCACCATTTTTAAGAAACTGAATGTGACCAACCGGACCGAAGCCGCCAGCTTCTGGATCAGGACCAAAAGCCTGGTTTAGGGACAAATGTCCCTATCAGCGGGACAAAAATCAGAATTTCAAATATCCTCCCGGAGCGTAGAATGGACCATGGAAGTAATCATAAAACGTGAGGGAGGATTTCTAATGTCTAAGTCCAAAGTGCTTATCGTAGTCGTGGCTATAGCAGCGATTCTAGGCGTCGCCGGATTCACGCTGCTGCCGAAAGAAGTAACTATCTACAATGGCTCCGGACAGAGCTCGACTTTCCGGGTAGGCCCCGGTAAAGATGCCAACGACGGACAGATTTACTCAATTTCCACCGCAACTGCTGACGCCACCTTTGACCAGGATGGCAAAATTCTGAGTGTACGCTTTGATGCCCTGGAAGTTCTTTCGCCCAACGATGCTGAACACGAAGGGGTGCCCGTTTTCGCAGGTTGGCCCGGACAAGCCGGTTATTTGACCGCAGCGGGGAGCACCAATGAGACCGCTGCCAAGGACGTAGCAGCATGGCAGACCAAGCTGGAACGCGGTGACGAAGCTTATGGCATGAACGTGTCGGAACAGTATGCCGTTTATGAGAAGTTCTTAGTAGGCAAAACCATGGCTGAGGTTGAACAGTGGTTTGCCCGCAACACATCCGACAAAACCGGTCGTCCCCTGAAGGCAGAATCGACTGATCCCGGTGAGCAGGCCAAATACAGCCAGCTCAGCGATGCTGAGAAACAGGCTCTGGCCGATGTAACCTCAGGCGCCAGCATCAGTCTGAAAGACGCCCACGGCGATTTCATCGGCGCCCTGAAGAAAGCCTATGACAACCGCCAGGAAGTGAAATTCGACATCTAAACGCCAACCGGAGTACAGCTATCATTACAACTGATTTCAAGAAGAGGGTATTCCCACATGATAACCGATTTACTGACTGGGATACCCTCATTTTTACCAGACGAGTTCCAGGCTATCTAATTGAGGAGCGGATCCAGGATGAGCAAAAACAGAAGATACGCGGTTCTCATCATCTTAGTTACCAACGCCATATTGATATCCCTGCTGGAGTTCCTTATCCCGGTGCCGATTCCGGTTCCGGGGGTGAAGCTGGGCCTGGCCAATATCATAACCCTAATAGCTCTGGTTTATCTGCCTTTATCAGATGTTATAGCCGTAGTTGCCATCCGCTGCTTTGTGGTAGCGTTGTTGACCAGAGGCGTGATGATGCTGGCCTTCAGTATGAGCGGAGGCATCTTAAGCGCTTTGATCATGGTACTGATTTACCGGAAGTTATCGCGCTATTTCAGCCTCAAAGGGATCAGTATCCTGGGCGCACTGGTTCATAATACCACCCAGATTTTCGTGGCCTCGTTGCTGTTGGGACAGTTTATAGTATTCTACTATCTCCCCATCCTGGCGGTATCCGCGCTGATCACCGGTTATATCACCGGGAAGATTGGAGAGATGGCGGTAGAAGAGTTAAGCGACAAGGGGATTTTGACAGTAATGCCGGTAGCCCGGCAACCAGTCAGTACCAACCAGATCTCCGCCGCATAGGAAAGAAATCCAGGAAAATCTGCCACCCTTAATGGGATAACCAAAATGGCAGGAGGAAGGAGACAGAAATGAGTAACTCAGAAAAATTGGCTATTAGCCGCCGCCGCGCCCTGCAAATGGGAGCTGTGTTCGCAGGTGCACTGGCTGTCGGTGTTGCCCCCGGTCAGCTGGCGGAAGCGGATTCTAATACACCCAGAAATCCAAACCAGTTGGGTTTTATGCATGATCAGCAAAAATGTATCGGTTGCCGTAAATGCGCCACTGCTTGCAAGACTGTCAACAAATGGGATGAGGGAGCTAAATGGCGCCGGGTCATTGCCAGCGGGCGGCCGGAAGTTTTCCTCTCCATGAGCTGTAATCACTGCGAAAAGCCGGTCTGCGTATCGGTATGCCCGGTCAAGGCCTACAAGAAACGAGACAAGGATGGGATCGTCGTTCATGATCCCAAAATCTGTGTAGGGTGCAAATACTGTCTGTATGCCTGTCCCTACCATGCCCCTCAATACAGTGAAGAAGCTGGCCGGATCACCAAATGCCATTTCTGTTACGAACGCCAGGAAAAAGGGCAGAAGCCGGCTTGCGTGGAGGCTTGTCCTACCGGTTCGCTGACCTTCGGCCGCCTGATCGATCTGCAAAAGACCGAGGGAGCCCTGGCCCAGGTGCAATGGCTGCCGGCGCCCGAAATTACAAAACCGTCGCTGGTTGTCATCCCCAAGTAACGGTTAGGAGGTAAGAAACATGGAAATGTACTGGAATTGGCTGGTAGTGACCTATTTATTCCTGGGCGGATTGGGGGCAGGCGCCTATTTGACTTCCTTCGCCGCCGAAATGGGTTGGCTGGGACAGAATTCAAACCTTAAAAAGATGGGTTATTTCATAGGAGGTCCGATAGTAGGCCTCGGCACTGCCTTGTTAGTATTTGACCTGGGACAGGGCTTCCATAAGCCATGGTTGTTGTGGAGATTGATTACCAATATGAGTTCGGTCATGACCTGGGGCACCATTGTCCTGGCGGTATTTATCATGGTGGGAGTCCTGAAAGGATACTTTGCATTCATAAACAAGCCGGCTCCCAGTGCCGTTACCTGGTTCGGTGCACTGCTGGCGGTAGCCACCGGGGCCTATACCGGATTCCTGGTTTCGGTTATTGATGCGATTCCCTTCTGGAGTTCAGGCATTATTCCGGTCATATTTTTCGTATCGGCCTTATCTACCGGTTTGTCGATAACGGTATTATTATCACACATTCTCGAAAAAACCGAGTCCGAAAACGGCCGGGAGGATGCCATCCATATGGGCCTTATACTGGTCGAGTTGGCCGCAGTAGCCGTTTTCATGGGACTGATGGTCTCCGGTGCCAATGGGGCGGTCGCGCAGAAGTCGGCGGCCATGTTGATCTCCGGCAAGTATGCTGTCGTGTTCTGGGGTATATTCATTGGGTTGGGGCTTTTATTCCCACTGGTAGTCTATACCCTGCGTTTACGGACTGCCAACCAAGGTATGGAGAATGCGGCTCTGGCGGCTGGAGAAATTGCCATGACCGGAGAAGAAGAACACCAGCTTTCCTACCTGACCATCATCACCGATGCGGCGGTCCTGGTCGGAGGATATTCCCTGCGGATGATGATCATTTTTGCCGCACTGCCCATCTGGGATGGAATCAAGATCCCTTAAGGCACGTAAGGCACGGGGACGGTTCTTTTGCCCCGAAATGCGGTCAACCTGAATGTATCATCTCGGGGCAGGGGGACGATTCTTTTGCCTTGAAACCCGGCCCACCGGGGCGTATCCCCCTAAAACTTTATACATCTGATTTCCCGTAAATCAGCTCCCCTCTGTTTTGAAGGGAGCTTTTGCGGTAATATGGACAGGATAAAACCATGTCAATGTTTTTCTATGTAATAGTCATGGTTTAGGGTATATATAGGCGATGAAAAACGGGCAGTCGCGGGGCTGAGGTAAACTCGTTTCATGCATATGCGAGGAAGGGAAGTATTGAAATGATTCGGTTTGAAAGTGATTACACCGAGGGGGCTCATGAAAAGATCCTGGAACAGTTGGTGAAGACCAATTATGAGCAGACGCCCGGATATGGCACGGACGTACACTGCGAACAGGCCCGCGCGTACATCAAAAAGGCCTGCGCCAACGACAACCTGGAGGTCCACTTCCTGGTCGGCGGGACCCAGGCCAACACCACCGTTATCGCGTCTGTATTGCGCCCCCATCAAGGGGTCATTTCGGCTACCACTGGGCACATCAATGTCCATGAGACCGGCGCCATCGAAGCTACCGGGCACAAGGTCATCGCAGTTGCCAGTGAGGATGGAAAGATTACCGCCGCCCAGGTGAAAAACGTTTACGATGCCC
This sequence comes from uncultured Syntrophomonas sp., assembly GCA_964580805.1. Classification (GTDB taxonomy): domain Bacteria; phylum Bacillota; class Syntrophomonadia; order Syntrophomonadales; family Syntrophomonadaceae; genus PHAA01. The sequence goes on from CAZOMS010000051.1 coordinate 12,227, forward strand.
ACTGGGCGGATCCTGACCATGAACATATGGTCCAGCCCGGCATGGTTTATATATCTCATCCTACCGAAAATGGCACCACCTACAGTAAAAAGGAATTGCAGGAAATCAGCGTGGTATGCCAGGATTACGGAATGCCCCTTTTCCTGGATGGGGCCCGATTGGGATATGGTTTGGCGGCGGTGGGCAATGACTTGAACCTGCCGGATCTGGCCCGGTTATGCGATGTTTTCTATATCGGCGGCACCAAAGTCGGGGCCCTGTTTGGCGAAGCCGTAGTTATTTCAAATGACAACCTGAAAAAGGATTTCCGCTACCATATCAAGCAGCGCGGCGGCATGCTGGCCAAAGGGAGATTGCTGGGCCTGCAGTTCGAAGCCCTTTTTAAGGACGGTTT
>CAZOMS010000052.1:0-12433 GCA_964580805.1 uncultured Syntrophomonas sp.
AAGGAGATTAACTTAGAAATCACCCAATCGTGTCTTGACAACGGGGGGCATTATAAATATCGGGGAGCGGGGCGGAATAAGGGGAAATCTAAGCCGGAGCAGGGAGCGACCGTGCGGAACCCGACAAAAGAGGTCCATCCGGCCGAGTGGAGCCGCTCCACGATCCGGGAGGTTAAGCCCCGGAGCGTGCTAAAGGACACAGTCCCGACGCGCGGATAAGAAACGCCGGGTGCGGAGGGGCGTGGCTCTATTGCAAACAGCACTTAACCTATGTTAAGTACTGATTGGTATTCGTAGTATGAAAGTTGCTTAAAATGTAAAAGCTCGCCCTGTTGGGGCGAGCTTTATTCTACCTTTTAACCTAAATATAAGTTACTGGTGCTAGACAGCTATTCCATAATTTAAATAATCTTAAAGCAGTACATATAATTTATTTAATCTAGCATAAAGCGATAATACCAAAATATAATCAATGAGTCAAGAGAATTCCTAAATATTTTTTGGATCTAACCAAAAGGAATCAGGTGTGGCAATCAATCGAGCATTTTGATAGGCCATGTCCAGCGTTAATACAGTGGTACCTTTATATCGATTGTTTCTTCTTTCAAGTACCAATGCGGCATTGGGCCTCGTAAATTCTTTGGACAGGTATATAGGCATTAAAAATTGAATACTCCTGGTTTTCCTCCAATATTGTGGAATAACCAACTTATAATTCCTTCGGGCCAAAACTCTTGCATTGTCGACACCCTTTTCAAACAGCATTTGTATCATTGATTCATCTAGGAGTCCAATAGAACGTAGACTTTCACCTACTCTATTCTTATTATCTATAAAAATATGTGCATCCTGCAAATCAATCTCCAAATTTGAATCAAACACTACCTCATCAAACTCTTTAAAGAAAGTGGCCATAAGCGGTTTTTCGTGGAAATTATCCCTGAATAAATCATCCGTTTCAAAACAATAGCGAGGATTAGTAAAACTAGGAAAACTTGAATCGGCTTCCGCATCAACATCACATATAACATATATTTCCTTGTAAAACCTACTAATCAGACCAGTATTGAAAATCATCTTATTGTTTTCTAATATGAGTTTGCCCTCATATTCTAATCTATCGAGCGTATTCTCAAGGTATGATTTTAGTATTGGATTCACAATCCCCGAAGTATAACTCGCATATTGCCATTTTTCTGGTATAGCATCGCCTCCAAGACGACGTAGGAAATCATTTCCGTCACTAAAAACATTAAAGAACATTTTTCCAATTAAGAATGAATCGGGATTTAATCGCTTCATTAACCGGGACTTTTCCTCAAAAAATATTCCCCACCATTTAGGTGTTTGTATGTATCTATGGGTTTCAAAACGTGCCCAAATTTCCTCTCCGTATTTATTTTCATAACCAGAAAAAAAGACTGCCAAGATAGCATCATCTGGGTTGGTTGTCGTTTTTCCTGATTTATCAACGTAAATTAAAGCATCGTTTTCATATGCCGATTTAAAACTCTCGGAAAGAAGTTGCCGAACCTCGGGAAGGTTTTCTTCCTTTTCCCCTATCATAATCCGAAAATAATCAACACAATTTCTATCCAATGATGAAAATTCGGTCAATTCCAAGTAAATCTCTCCTTTCATACCCATCCCAGAATATAATAGATAAATTTTTGTTACATGTCAATAATTGACACACTTTTCAACATTAGGTTGGCATGTGACAAATATTCCATACAACCCCTGCTTTCCTTTTCACCGCGTACCACGTCAAATTATATCCACCAATTACCAGATAGCTTGTTTTATTGGAATGAATTGTCTGTTTGTTTATAGAATAATCTAGAAACGTATTTGTGTAGGGTAGAATTATGGCTAAAAATCAACGGGGATTGTACGAAGGCTGGACGATCTGGGCCGGGGACCCACCCATTCTCTTGGACACGAACGGGGGATCACCTTTTTTCAAAGGCAATCCCCCTCATGATCTACTGGCCTTTTTCTCCAGGCGTTAGAGCCGTATATCCTGGTCGCCCATCAAGCATCACCTCCCTTCACTCCAATCCCGGCTATCCAAACAACCCATCCCAGAGACGTTTGATACCTGTGCCTACTGCAACTGCCGCCCCGACTCCAACCGCGGCGGGAATCCACACTGGAGCAGTGGTGGTCGCCAGAACGGTTGCAGCACCGGTAGCCACTACCGTTGCCGCCACAGTGCCCCCGGCAGCAGCCAAACCACCACTGGCTGTTTCCTTGGCAACGTTACTCATGAACTCATCACCTCCAATTTCTCCCTTTGCAAACCTGATGCCCGAACTGACCGTTTCAATCCCGCAAGAAATGACGGCTCCTGCCGCTCCCGATGATACTGCGACCCGGCCTACCGAAGCGGCTGTCAGCCTGCCCGCGGACGTGCCCAGTGTTTTCGTTGCGATCCGGGCAGTGTCCTGGGACGATATCCTGGTAGATGTCATTTTTTGGGAGACAGTGACACCTTTGTCTGCCAGTTTGGCAACGGCTTCATTGTAGGCCTTAACCGTCTCCTTGGTCCCCATCAGGTTTGTCCCCCGGTACTTGGATGATGTGACTTGCTTGACGGTTTTTCCGATGGAGGCCGGAGTATCCTTGAGTTGGGCTCTCTTAATCACCTTACCCGCCTGCATCACCAAAAGGTCATCCCGACCCGCTGTGGGAGACTTGGCCAGCACGCACTTTGCTTGGGTGACTACATTGGACGGTGATAGGTTGACGGCATCCTTTGCCATGATCTCATGGACCACTCCCTTGAGGTTCGGGTTGTTGCCCACCCGCTGTACGGCTTCTATGCCAACCTTCACCTCATATGCCTCTCGTGATACCGCGGTTACGGTTCCCGTGTTCTTCATGTCCATTCCCCTTTCGTTTGCTTATTGCACTTATAATAATACTGCGCGAAGAGGGGCCTGGCCTTGAACAAAACAAAATATATTTTGTTCCTATTTTCAATGCATTTGCAGTCATGTTATAATATTTCTGTACCCACAATATGGTCAATTCAATAATGTTTTTGATTTTTTCCCACGCAAGTATGGAATTCGAGTTTGCCAGCGTTCTTTGAGCCCCATCTGATAAACAGGCTTGGGCCTGGAAAGGCGGATAAGTTATGGCATTTTTGGAGGCTGGAAGCGCAGACAACAAGCAACATCTCAATCTGAGCACCACCGCGATTCAAGTTATGGAGAATGACATGCTGTGTTTTAACACTCCTTCTCGTTCCCGATTCCTCAATCAGGTGTTTTCTAATTATGTATACGACGCTGAAGCCTCAATTTCGTTCTCGCTTACAAGGGAGAAAGCACGACTGGAAGAAGCATTAACGAGGCTGCCTGAAGGGGCTCGCACCGCATCAGTGAAAGCTTTGCTTGACAAACATAGGGAGAGACTAGAGCAGGTTAATAAGACCTGTCCCAAATATGAGGGCTTTAAGTTTCGCATAAACCAAAGTAATTTTGAATACTTGACGGCAGATCACTCTGAATGCCGCGAAGATATGTACTATCCCAGAATCGGACCATACTTCAAAGCGGTGATCGAAGAATATTCGCGGAAACCCTATCTCGATAGGGAAGAAATATACCATAAGGATTACTTCGAAAAAATCCGCAAAGCTATAGAGAACGCAATGCTGCTTAAGGTTCAGGTTTCAAACAGGGACTTATATTATGTTTATCCATATAAAATCGTTCCAAGCCTAGGTACCGCATATAATTATCTGATCGGTTATACCATTCCAGTAAAACCGGGTGACTCTGATCTGCATAAAAGGAGTGCATCGCTTCGAATATCCAATCTCTTGAAGTGTCAGGTGGTCCTGAGCAAAAGCGGGCGGCTTACCGCAGCTGAGAAACAAGCCTTGGATGAAGGGCTTAAAGAAAAAGGCCCTCAGTTCATGACCAATGAAAGCGAGAGTATCCGGGTTTTTCTCACCCCCGCCGGGAAAGAAAAATTCAAGAACCAATTGCATCTGCGCCCGCCGTGCATAAGTGTCATTGATGACAGTGTTTATGAGTTCCAGTGTACTGAAATCCAAATCGAATACTATTTTATAAAATTCGGCAAGGACGCCAGGATAATCAGTCCTCCCCATCTCGCCGACAGGTTCGGGCAAATATATACTGAAGCACTGGAAGGCTATTCTAGGAAAAATACCATATAACCGTCTGTTTTCATGATGATGCACCCTTCTAAATCGGTCCTAAAAATTCTAGCTCCGAGTCCCTCCAGCCTGGCCTGAGTCTCCTCATGGGGATGGCCGTAGCGGTTTCCTTCTGAGTATTCCGGAGCAGTTTACACCGCCTGTCCAGTGACAGGAAACCACGATTCCGGTCTAGTGGAAATCAATGTACCGGAATTGGAAACCGCTTAAAAAGTCTCCTCCTGTACAATGTATCAATGCACCTGATGGTGCAAATATGATTTCTAAGTTAATCTCCTTTCTTGTTTTGATTTTATCAGGCAGCTGGGGTGAGCTGGCCATGTTATTCCGGGTGTCCATCGTCCGGGCCACTGAAGTATAACCTCAGGCTTTGGCATCATAGCTTCAACCCGACGCTTGGCTCCATGGGTTCTTCTGTCAACATAATCACTGGCTTCGTTATTCGGTTCTCTGCATTTGCTGAAAGCCCCCAATTTATGCAAATCTATCTATGATCGGTTCGGGTTTTCCAATAATCAGGAGCGCGGTTTAGTTGCATGACAGCAAATATGATAATTTCATTCTTCTCCTCAGAACACCTATAGATAACACCGAACGGAAACCTTTTCGCCAAAGAGCGTCGGGTATTCTCTGAGAATTTGACACCTGAATTCGGAAAGCAGATGATTCTTTGAATCGTTGAGTAGATTTCCTTAGAGAATTCCAAGCCTAGACCGGGACTGCATTCTCCATAGTAGTCTATCGCTGATATAAACTCATCCTTTGCCTTGGGATGGAAAAAGTATGTCATCGAACAAAAGTCTCCGCTATTTCTTTGAAGACCTCATTTCCTGATATCAGTTGAACCTTCCCTGATTCTAATGCACTACTTCTTTCTTCGACTTCCTTTGTCCACATATCATCAACATCTTTCTGCAGGGGTTGCAGGCTAGCTAGAATTATCTCAACAAGGTTGGTTCTTACGTCAATCGGCATGGATTCTATAATGGATATTAAATCGTTTGTCTTTATACTCAAGCAACATCATCCTTTCGCTAGTATGCTCAAAGGTTGAAAACAGATAATTTTCGATACATTAAGTATATCATATAGCATAACGTAGAGCTGCCGCTGGGCGTAGGATTTGGGGACAGTCCCGCAAGTTACTGGCGTTCGGGTAGTCGGGGTCGGATGTCATGAGGACACATCTCTTGCGGAGAAATGTCCCCAAGACATCCCTAAGTTACTAGTCTGAGTTCTCGGTGATGCACGGGGACACACCTGCTGCACAGGAATGTCCCCGTGACTGACCCAGGGGGCTACTAACTTGAGAAGCGAAGCAGTGGGACGGACCACTAACTTGGGGACACCATTTTATTTACAGAGCGGGGGGCCAAATCTCCATTCCACGGCGCCGAGTACCTTGCAGTCGGACATGCGTTTGATGACCGGTTTGACGGTGGGATTGAAAGCGGTCAGAACCACCATATCCGACTCAGGTGCGTAAGTGATCTCCCTGATACAACCTTTCTCGCCGGCGCAGATGATAGCGCCAACCTGGCCGTCTTTGACCGGCCCTTGTCTGATCAAGAGGTCATCACTGGGGCAGATGTTGGGCGCCATGGAATCATCCGCCATCTTCATCCAATAATAGTTGCTGATCTCGTCCTTCGGGATGTTGAGCGCCGCCACATTGACGGGGCACTGGTCTACCACCTCCATGTCTTTCAGGCTCTTCTGCCCGGCTGTCAACTCACCAATAACGGGGATCATTACAATATCCTCTCCTTTCATCAAACGAGGAGCAGCAGTCTTGGGCTCGGTGACCTCGATAGGCAGCACCGCGCCGCCGTTACCAGTCTGGGCGGCGTTTATGAGAGTGGCCAGGGGCAAATCCAAGCCGGCGGCCAACTTCCGCAGGACGGCCAGAGTTACCGAGGGGGGATTGCCGCTGCGGGGGTCGATTCCTTTTTCCAGCAGGCTGAGATACGAAGCGCTTATGCTGGTGAGGGTGGCTAATTTCCGCAGCGAGAGCTCTTTCTCGTCTCGGGCGTCCTTTATGTATTTACCCAGTTTGTAGTCCATTGCTGTTCCGCTCCTTCGTTGTTTGTATTATCTGGGAAATATTTTAGCGAATATGATAGAAAATGTCCAGCATGTTGTTGACTATATTCTGTATATTTCTTATACTACTTACATAAAACGGAATGTCCCTGGGGAATTCCGCTGGATTCGACGCCGGGAAAGATGGGCGGAGATATTTTTTTGCCTATTGGCGTACAACATGATGTACAAAGTGCCGGCGCAATATTTGAAATGGGAAAGGGGGCGGTATTTAATAAGGATACCCTGGCGGAAGGATGATCAACGATAAAAAAGGAGGGTTTGCGAATGATGAAGGTGCGATACAATCCTGAGAATGAATGGGGCTGGATAATCAGGCTGACCGGCGAGGATTTCCAGGTGGGCTGCTGTAACCGCCGCACCCGGGCGTTCTATCCTATCTGCAGCAGCAACGATTACGACCGGGCCCGGTTGATCTGCGAGGCATTGAAGGGTTTCATGCCGGTGCGGGATTTCATGGTGAAGGGGGTGCATTAGTGAACGGGACGGATGAGAGAAGCCTGGCGGCGGACTGTGAAAACGGGTACACCCGCATCGCCAACCTGATTCTGGAGGCCTTGCCGCTGGTTACTATGAACAGTACCCAGCATGGTATTTGTCTGTTTATCTGGCGCCGCACCTTTGGCTGGCACCGGGACCATGATGCTATTCCTCTGGGGGACTTTGCCGATGCCTGTGGGACTAATAAAACATACATTTCCAGGCTGCTCAAAGATTTGCTGAGGAAGAATATCATCCGGCGGGTGGAGTGTAGGCGGGGGAAGACGCCGGTCTATGCTTTTGTCACTAATCTGGCCGCCTGGGATAGCGGCTGTATCGATCTGGCCTGGCTGTTTGGCAACCAACAGCGGGGATTATACAAATGCTCGGTGGAAGGGTATTTGGCTCTGGCTGCTGGCGGGGGCGAGGGAACGCCGGGGGCCAATGGTGACCAGGGGGGATTATCGGTTGCCACAAGGGAGGGGTTATTTGAACCGGCAAGGGTGGGGTTATCGGATAGAGTAACCCCTGAGCGGGTCCCAAGCCCGGAGGCGCCGGGGCTGGCCGCGTCCCTAAAGAAAGGTTTAAAGAAAGAGAAAGAAAGAAGGATATATACGCCGGATTCTATTGAATTGGAATTATCACAGTTGTTGTTGTTGAAGATAAAGGAGCATTTGCCTGATTATAAATCTCCGGATATACAAAAATGGGCCGAGATCATGGACCGGATGATCCGGCTGGATAAGCGTGAGCCGGACGAGGTGCGGGAGGTTATCCTCTATGCCCAGGGGGATCCTTTTTGGTGCTCCAATATCATGAGCATGGACAGCTTGTACAAGTACTATGATCGCCTGAACCTCAAGCGCCGTCTCCGCCCCGGCAATAACTTGGGGACAGTCCCCAAGTTATTGGACGTAAAATACCAAGGTAAGGACGGTGTGACGCGGGATTGCGAGGTTTCGATTCGGGCCCGAAAGGGAGGGAGAAAGGAGGCGGAACTGGATGATGGGGACGAGTATGATTACTACTTTAAGTGAGGATGAGAGGCGGCTGCGGGCGGTGTGGCCGTCGATCGGGGTGCCGTCCCGGTTGGCTGAGGCTAGCTTGGATAATTACATACCGGGTTGCGCGGAACAGGAACGGGCTGTGGAGAAATGCAGGATCTTTGCCGGCCAGGGTTTGGACAATATCGCTCAGGGAAACGGGCTGTTCTTACAGGGGCCGGTGGGCACCGGCAAGAGCCACCTCAGTGTCGCGACTGTAAGGGCGATGGTGGAATCCAACCCGGGACGCTTCGGGCGGCCGGCGAGCCGCTACCTGGTGTATGGGGAGCAGGAGTATAATGGTTACCGGTGCTTTATGATCCCGGTTTTCGAGTTGCTGGAGCGCCTGCGCCAGTCTTATCGCAGCCGGGAACGCCAGAAGGATTATGTGATGGATGCTATCCGCCGCTGCAAGTTAGATGATGTGGTGATCCTGGATGATATCGGGGCCGAGAAACCGACCGACTGGGTGGAGGAGCAGCTGTATGCGTTAATAGATCTGCGCTACCGGATGAAGCGCAGCACTATCATTACCACTAACTGCAGCCTGAAGCAACTGGAGAGCCAGATCGGGGATCGGTCGGTGTCTCGGATAATGGAGATGTGTGAGGGCGTAAAGGTCGAGGGGGAAGACTGGCGCAAGGTTTCCCGAGGACAGGGCCGGGACGGCGGCACGGAGAATATGTAACCGGTTCCGGTGACACCATGATGAGCATCTGAACATTGTCTCCGGCCCGGCAATAACTTGGGGACAGTCCCCCAAGTTATTGGAGCTAAAATGCCAGTGTAACGACGGTGGGACGGGGGATTGCCAGGTTTCAATTCGGTCGGGAATTGGGTACGAGCAGAATAGGGAAGACATAACTTGGGTAAACCAAGTTATTTTTTTTGGGCTGTTTTTGAGCTGAGGGGACTGAGATATACGAAATATAGGTGCGGAGATTGCCGACTGAGTCAGTCAGGCGAGGCGCAGGAAGTATATACAGAGGTACCCGGTGGGCGTTTTGCGGATTTGGGGGGAGAAATGGGCGGCGGCTGCCGTTACCGCAGGCCCATCGATCTGTTGCGGTCGAGGCGGGGTGGGCGGGGACTGGCGGATGGGGGAGGGGCAATAAACAGCTCCCGTAAGATGGATAGAGCATTGATGAGGTCATGGGTGCTATCGACCGGGGCAGGGGCCAGATCACCGGCGATCTCGGTGGCCAGGAGGTGGGCCTGGCGGGCGGTTTGGATATTGCTGTACAGGGGCAGATGGGAGCCTGAACGCAGTTGGATGGATGGTTCAGCGCCGGGGAGCAGACGTTCTATTTTGTCCAGTGCCACATATCCGTAGGTGGCATCGCCTCGCACCCGCAGTTTGCGCATCTTGAAGGGGACAAACACTCGTCCATGGGGCAGATAGAAATGCATAATGAACTTCCGGTAATAACGTTCCCGCAGTAATTTGGCCTGGGCCTGCAGATCGACCGCATAGCATCTGGCCAGGGCCCGCTTGACATTCTCAACCTGACGCTGGTCGCATCCTTCCGATTCGGTATCCGACTCGTTTCCCGCGTAGAGCAGCCTGGTTTCGCTGCCCTGGTCACCATAAACGGGGTAGAATGCCACCAGCTGTTCGTGAATTTCCTCGATCCTCGTGATTATCACCGATCCTTTCTGCCTTGCGGCTCCTGTCAACAGCATAAACGCCTTTATATAGCCATTATAACATATAATCAGGAGCAGATGTTCGGCAATAACTTTGGGAAGTCAAGATGAGTAACACGGTGACAAGGCAGGTAATTGCATTCATGAAGTTTCTTAGCGCTTCATAATACTCGGAGCAATAGATTAGCTGGATGCAAGGAAATGAAGCTTCGCGATGCTGGGGTGCGGATTATTTTCCGGGTTACTGATGAAATTGTTGAAGTACTAAGAGTTGTTTATATATTGGCTATTGAGCATCGCAGTGACGATTATGTTTTTAAAATAGCCAGCCGGCGCTACGAAGACTTTAAGGATGATTCCAGGTCTGCAATTATAGCTGCAGAAGTAATCGTCCCTAATGAAGAATGAGGCCCATCGGGGTCAGGAGGATGTTTGGCCGGCCTGGTCTACCTTGATTTGTTCGACAGGGGAAAAACTGTTGACGGTATCATAGAACAAGAGCTGATTTTGATTCCCTCGCTAGAGAATATAAATTGGAAAAGTGCCTTTTATACCCTTTGCCCATGGAATTGTACGATGCTTTGCCCGTATTACAGGGGACCGGAAGCCATTTGTTGCTACTGTCCAGAGGGTCAAACCGATAAATCACTAAAACCTGCTGCGCATGATTATCCCTGTGATATCTGGCGGGGAAGCACTAAGACAGCCCCCAGCTTCCTATTCTTGAATGCCCAGTTGTTTTTTTTAAGCTTATTGCAGGGTTTGCGAGAAATTTATACCGGCTTCATCGTCCAGGGTTTTCAGGTATTTAGGGACCCATACATTGATTCGCATAGTAGTTAAATCATGCGCTTTTCGATATTTTTCGAAATCGATATCTACCCACGAAATCAATTAGTGTAAATGGAGTGGTCAAAACCTTCGCGCTGATCACTAGCGGGCAACTATTGTATTGTAGCTATACATCGCTGTCCAGTTATTACAATTAAGGCCGAAATGGACCTACCCTTCTTCTGTTTTCTTGCCGACCAAATATGAGGCGGCCAGGGCCGTGACTGGAATGGATAAACACAAACCTATGGACCCAGCCAGGGAGCGAATTATCTCACTGACTATCATGTCCCAGTTCATAATGTTGAGAGCAGGTATGTTGTTGGCCACCAAAAGTAGCAGCAGCGCCAGCGCTCCTCCGGTATAGGCCAGGATCAGCGTGCTGGACATCATCCCCATCACATCCTTGCCCACATTCATCCCCGCCCGCCACAGATTATAGCGGGTCGGACTGCCATGGATTTCAGCAAATTCCCTGATTGCCGAGGCGATCGAAATGCTGGTGTCCATAACTGCGCCCAGAGCACCGATCAGTACCCCTGCCAGGAATATACCCTGCAGGTTCAGGTTGGCAGTGGCTGGCATGCTCAGCAACAAATTGGCGTCTTCATAATCCACGCCGATGATGTCGGCGCTGCCCCCGGCTAAACTGGCCAGAACACCTGCCAGTATTACCCCCGCAATACTGCCAAATATGGCGGCCATGGAAGTCCGGTTGAAACCGCTGATCATCGGGGTGCCGACCAGGGCCACCACGGCGCAGACCAGAGCCCCGCACCAGGTCGGGCTGGCGCCATTCAGGATCGAGGGTATAAGCCAGAACCAGAGAAGCACGCCGGTAAGTACGATGGTGAACAGAGCCCCTATACCTTTTCTTCCCCCCAGAATAATCAGCACCGCCATGAACGCCAGGACAACAGCTTTCACAGTGCCGCTGCGGTCCGGATTGGCTATGAAAGCCTCCACAATCTGGTCTTGAGAATCCACATTGGCAAATACGATGACCTTGTCCCCGGCCGTCAAATTGGATCCCAGAACGGGATTGGTTTTCGAGGCCGTGTGTTCAACTGTTACCTTTTGACCGGCATAGGGATCAGCCAGACTGACTTCGACTATCTGCATGATCATGCCCTGGTTCATTTCCCAGTCCAATGCGTCGGCCAATTCTTCCTCGCCCAGAATTCGGACTACCTCGCCCCTGACATAGACCTCCTGGGTTTCGACTTCCGTAAATTCTGTATATGCCTCATCGGCAGGCTCCGCAGCCTGTATTACGGTGGGAAAGATCAATCCCATCCCTATTATCAGTACGGCCAATCCCAGCCAGTAGATTATGCTTTTTGACCTCTCCATTGAAACACCCTTCCTCGTGATCTTTTAACTTCTGGGGTAAACAGCCTGCGCTGCATCCCGGATCAATGTTGATTCTTCAGCGCGGTCAGCCGGAGTGTTTCCACACGCGGCCTGTATATTGGGAACGGTGAGGGTGAACGGGATCCCCTTCGTCATGATGATCTGCTTATAGAGCATGTTTGTTACAACGGAAGCCGGAATGCCGAGCTGGGCCATGATGGATTCAGCCTGCTCCTTGATGTGCGGCTTAACGCGGGCGAGAACGTTTTCGGTTTTTTCAGCCGTGGTTTATACCACCTTTTGCCTTAATTATGCCCGGTTGTAAAACGGTTAGCAATACGGATAAAGGGTAATATGGTGAAGATATCATAAACCAAGGCGCAGAACTGGGGGTTAAACTCCACTTCACCGGGCTACTAACTTGGGACATCTCTGATGCCACTAACTTGAGGACAGTTCGAGACCACTGATAAAGTACCCTTTTAAGCGGCCTTGGCGTGTGCTTTAGTCCAATATTGTGGCTTAACCATCAACCAACGGTCGAAAAGGTTAAAAATAAGTGCAGTTGAAGACTTCGAAGCGGATACCATCCTGGCTATCCGCTTTAAATTTACCGCCAGGACCGTTAATTTGGCCTGAATGCGGATACTTCGTAGACCGAAGCCTTTGGCTCGGTCCAATCCATGGAATCTTTTCAGTTCTGCATTCTTGGGTTCGACCTTGGCCCGCTTTCGGTATTCCTCCTGGAATTCTGGATTTTTGGCTCTTTGGCTGTATTCAT
>CAZOMS010000053.1:0-11877 GCA_964580805.1 uncultured Syntrophomonas sp.
TCCTTCTTTCTTAACCGTATCTTATCAAACTGTCCGAAATTATATCACCCACCCGATATTATAGCTAAAGGAAAAGTTGTGGAGAAAATTGCGGTTTCCTCTGGCATAACGGGAGAACTTACCAACGAACAGGTTAGTGTAATGCCTAGAAGCGTAGTTGGTGAGTGGTCAGAAGGTGGATACTGGGAACATGGCACTTATTGGTACAATTCGATTGAATGGGTATGTTCACACTACTGGCATCCAGATTATGACCATCAAGCATATGTGAGGTTCGGAAGCGAATATCATTTCGGTCAATATGTGGGACCTCAAATGGAATCAGAAATCGACTGGCCAACCTATGGAAGAGATAGCATCTGTGGATATGTCATCGACCTTTAATCATTAACATTTACGAGTATCCCTGGCAACTTATTTGAAGTCAGGGATACTCAAATACTATTTAGAGCTAATAAAATTTCTAGTACCGAGGAGATTGGGTTTTGAAAAAGATACTTATACTATTTATTTTACTAACGTCTGTTTTTTCCTTTGCCACTGTATATTATCAAATCGATGAGGAAGAAATAAAAAAAATAAATACGCTGGAAAATACAATTGCCAGGCAATTTGTAATTCCCCTAGATGCTCTACTGACTAACCCGGATGCGATGTATTTTATCCTCTGCCAAGCGGCTGCTGAGTCTGATGTAAACATCTTTCGCAGCAGCCTGGTTTATAAGGAAGATGATCAGGTAGAGATACTAAAATACCTGTTATTGATTCGCGACACTCGTTTTTTTGATAGCCTCAGATTAAAGAATGGGAGGTTCTTTGAACCAGAGGAAACCCAATATAATGATTTTTTTATATCGACTATAAACACCGGAGATAAAAACCAGATAGGAGTTCTTAGCGATTTCGGGGGGAACCACCTCATCACTTTAAAACCGTTGAAAAGCTCTTACGAACATTTTTCGGTGGAAGGGCCGTATTTTGTAGAAGCGGCCAACGATGCAGCTTTCCAAAAATTCATCCACACGCTGGCGGACAGCATCAATGAGTATTATAAATCCTATTTACAGGAATCCACCTATTCTTATAAGGATTTTACTACTTACTCCAAGGTGGTTGAAATCGATGGTACGGCTGATAGGGGAACTGGTATAGAAGCGCTATGGGGTGGAGGACTGGGAACCGTTTTGTTCAATCCATCAGTAGATCATTTCAATTTTATTAATCAGTTGATACTCATAATTGTCCTAATTTTATTGGTTTATTACATATTCAATGAATCCAAACGAATAGGCATCATGAAAATGCACGGCATTGCAAAATTACGCTTGTGGTTTATCATTGCCGGGCGGCTTATCGTGATTTTATTTGTGCTTACTACTTTGGCAGCGTTAGCGGCCGGCTTGGATACTTATAATACGAGCCTGCCATTTTTATGCGGCATCCTGCTCAATCAGTTTAAGATCTATGCCGGTATGCTATTTCTTTCTATGGCTGCTTACCTGTATATTGCACGAATTGCAGTTGGAAACGCTATAAAAAACCGCAAAGACACCAACAGCATCTTTGCGTTAAACAGCCTGTTAAAGATAGGCTGCTCGGTTCTCCTGGTTCTATACTGCTTTGCTATCTGGAATCAGTTCGGAGTTATACGAACCAAACAAGAGAGGCTAAAAAACTGGGAGTTCAGCAAAGATTATGGAGTAATTCAGAATTTTTTCGTCGGGTATGATGAGAACATAAGCTATGTTGATGCCGCCCAATCAAGCATTCGCGACGATCTCTATCGCTATCTCAATCAACGAGGGGCTCTGCTGATAAACACCTTCATGTATGATCAGAAATGGATAATCCGGAATAAAAACTGGGACGGAGTCCGATCAATTAAAGTAAACCCCAACTATTTAACGCGTTTTCCGATCTATGACCAACAGCAAAAACCGGTTCAGATAGCGGAAGATTGCAGTGATTGGATTTTGCTGGTGCCGGAAAAGTTTAGAGCCCATGAGACGGAAATTTTAGATTTTTTTTATAAAGACAGATTTGGGGCAACAGGTTATGAGGGCTGGCATCAAGGCGAAGAACGCATTTTTCATAGAACGGTTCCGGATAAAGTAAAAAATCAACAAATCAAAATAATCTGGCTGGCCGATAATCAAAAGGTATTTAGTTTTGACCCGGACGTATTTCCCGCAGAAAAGAACCTCATTATCGATCCTATTATTCAAGTTGTCACCGAGCAAAACAGCCTGCTCATCGATCGGGATGCGATTTTGGGTACGGGAGCCAGCGATCCTTTAAAGATCAGACTCATTGAGCGAGACAGTATGATGACCTATCAGGATCTTGTGCCCGAATTAAAACGGTTGAAATTGGACGACAATCTAAAGTCAATCGTCACGGTTGACCAGTTTGTCTTGCAGGAGATAAACCACTTGCAGGAAGCCCTGAACCAACTGATTATGGTCAGCCTGGGTTTGCTGGCAGGATTGCTTTTTCTGGTGATTCAAAACCTGGCAATCTTTTTTAACAAATACCGCTATCGGTTTATTGTGCGACGATTATTAGGGACGGGTTTTTTCAAAACCTATAAAGAATACCTTTGGCTCTTCTGCGGGGGCTGGGCGGTGCAGATACTGCTCTGCAGCATTCTGAGCTATAAGAATAGTGTGGGGTTGATGAGTATAGGTATCGTGCAAAAGACTTCAGACTATGGTTCAGCAACTATAATAGGCGGGATAATAGCTTTCGAGCTTCTGGCATCAGCCATTGCTTTAATAACCATAGAGCGTAGAAACAAGCTTAACGTATTGAAGGAAGGGGTCTAAATTCTATGCAAAAGATCTGTGAACTGGTTGATGTCAGAAAAAGCTATGGGGATCACGTGGTGCTAGACAGTATAAACCTGTTTATTGAAGCGGGAGAGATGGTGGCCATAACCGGTAAAAGCGGAGCCGGTAAAACCACTATTCTCAATATTATGGGGTTACTGGAAAAACCTGATAGCGGGGAGGTCAAGTTATTTGGGCAAGCCGCCCCCAGGACTGGTTCCCGGGGTGCCAACCGGCTTCTGCGAACCAGGCTTTCTTATCTTTTTCAAAATTGCGCTTTAATTGATGATGCCAATGTGGACTATAATCTGGAAATTCCCCTGATTTATGCGAAAAAGAGCCGGAAGCAGAAACGGGAAATGAAGCAGGCCGCCCTGGAACAAGTGGGTTTAGATTTACCGCTCAAGCAAAAGATCTATAAGCTTTCTGGCGGAGAACAGCAGAGAGTGGCTATAGCCAGGATACTTCTGAAGCCCAGTGAGTTGATCCTGGCCGATGAACCTACTGGCTCCCTGGATGCCCAAAACCGTGATGAGGTGATGAAACTTTTAAGAGGACTTAATACAGCGGGTCAGGCGATTATTATAGTAACGCACGATCAAAATGTCGCGGGAGCCTGTGACAGAATCATCGAGCTCAACCGTGATTTATGCTTCAACCTCTGACATCGTAGCCGTCCGCGGCAGCCAGTATCGCCGTTCCAAATCCCGCCCCGCTATCGATCCCGGCTTGATATTATTATTATTATCACTGATAGGAGCCTGTGGAATTTTGGGGTTATACATGCTGGGAAAGAAGTGGCCGGCATTTAGGAGTGGTTGTATTGTGACCGCCGGGGTTTCTGCATTAATATTATTAAGTCACGTTGATGGCATACTGCTCCAAGCCGCACGTATTCGTTTATAATCGGCCAACAGGATATCAACTCCTATAAGCCAGGTTCCTTTTTGCATTCGGGTATCCACGTCGCAAAAGGGGCAATTCACGTCATTTGGAAGGGTTTGGATGATAGAGAAAAGAATTCGATGGGTTAAGAAATGCGGGAGGGAGGGTATATTTAGCGGAGTGGTGAACCAATTAGCCTCTTAATCTTGCAGATAATATACTATCTTCCTTCACTGATAGCTATTGTTAGAAAACGCCCCGATACTCTAAAGGTGTTTTTATTCAATATGTTTCTTGGTTGGACCATTATTGGCTGGTTTCTTGCTTTAATATGGTCCTTGAAAAATCATAAAGATCATTGAAAGCCAGAAACACAAATCTCAGAAAAGAATAAATAGTGGTTTGGTGTAAAAAAACCTACCAGCCCCGGCTGCTGCCGCCTCCCCCGAAGGAACCACCGCCGCCGGAACTGCCTCCGCCGAAGCCGCCGCCTCCGAATCCCCCTCCCCCTCTGCCGCCGCCGCGGAACAGAGTGCCTAAAATGAATCCCAGGATAAAGCCATTGAAAAAGCGCTGATCGACCCATAACAAGGAGATCAGTCCTATGATCCATAATACCGTAACCCACCAGGGTGCCGACCGGCTGCTGGTATCTACCTCGGGGAGCTGGGGCGGAGAGACATTGAGAGTCACACCGTACTCACGGGCGACCTCGGCTACCACCGCTTTATAGCCGTTGAGCAGGCCCTGGTCGTAGTCGTCGATCCGAAAATAAGGCAGCATGTAATCATCTTGAATGCGCCCGGTCTTGCCATCCTGCAGGGCTCCTTCCAGACCATATCCCACTTCGATGCCGGATTGCCGGGCGGATGGCACCACCAGGATCAACACCCCATTGTTGAGATGGGCATCACCCAGCTGCCATTGCCGGCCGATCTGCAGACCTACCTCTTCGATGGTTTGTCCATCCAACGAGTTTAAAGTGACCACTGCCACCTGGGCTTTGGTCTGGCGGGCCAGTTCCTGGCTGGTACCGATGATGGCCGATTTGGTGTCGCTGCTCATCACCCCGGCCTGGTCCAGTACGTACAGCTCCGGCGGGGGCGCCGGGATAGCCGCCTGGGCCAAGCCTGTAACAGCCCCCAGTCCAGCGGCCAGGCAGACCAGTCCGACCAGGATAACAGTCAGCCAGCGGACGACATGGCCCGAGGTTGTCGGTCGGGAACAGGAACATATCCGGTTCATCGCCTACAGCTCCTCTTTTTTAAAAATTCACCTGGGGAACTGTTTGGGCACTCTCATCGGCCTGGAAGTATTCACGGGCATCGAATCCGAACATGCCCGCCCATATCGTAGTCGGGAAACTCTTGATCCGGGCGTTGAAAGTCTGGACTGAATCGTTGTAATCCTTGCGGGCCACCGCGATACGGTTTTCCGTCCCGGCCAGTTCATCCATCAACTGGCGGAAGTTGGCATCCGCCTTAAGGTTGGGGTAGTTTTCTACAATGACCAGCAAACGCGACAGGGTTGAACTCAGTTCATCGTTGGCCGCCGCTGCATCGGCTGGGGTTTTGGCTCCCATCAGGCTGGCGCGGGCGTTGGCCAGGTTATTAAGAATCTCCTGCTCGTGGGCTGCATAGCCCTTGACGGTATTAACCAGGTTGGGTATCAAGTCAGCCCGCCGCTGCAATTGCACATTGATTTGGGCCCAATTGCCGTTGACGGTCTCATTCATCTTGACCAAATTGTTGTAGCTGCCTACCGCGGAAACGCCCAATAAAAGTATGACTGCCAATACAATAAGCCATGCTTTTTTCAACCCAATCCCTCCTTAATATGACGCTTAGTATTGCCTAAATTATAGCAGGTATCAGTCCCTTTGGGTCACGTACACAATTCCCAGCGTGCCCGGCCCGACATGCAAGCCGATCACGGGCCCGATGGGCGTAATGGAAGCCTCCAATCCGTAACGACGGCGTATTTCCGCAGCCAGTTCAGCTGCTTTGGCTTCAGCCACCACATTGACAACCACCGCTTGGCTCAAGCCCCGGGCCTGGCATTCGCGGTCCCCCACTTCAAATATGGTTTCCAAAGCGGCCTTGGTACCGCGGGCCTTTTCCAGCACGTCCACTTTACCATTGGATAGGTAGAGGATAGGCTTTATTTGCAGGAGTGAGCCCAACAGGGCGGCGGCCCCGCCAATCCGTCCGCCCTTTTTCAAATATTCCAGGGTGGCGGGCACGAAGTAGATACCGGTCCGCCCTTGCATGGTTCGGGCGGCGGCGGCCACTTCCTCCAGGGACTTCCCTTCCCGAGCCGCCTGGGCTGCGGCCAGCACTATAAATCCCATCGCCATGCAGGTGGTGCGGGAGTCCAGAATCTCAATGCGGGCGGTCGGATTAACCTGGAGGATAGCCTGCCGGGCTCCGTAGGCAGACTGACAAGTTCCGCTCAAATCTCCGGAAATAAAAATAGCCATGATTTCATGCCCCTCATCGAGGAGGCGGTTGAAGGCATCCTCCATTTCACCCTGGGAGGGTTGGGATGAGGTCGGTATTATGCCCTCCCGGTCAATTTTGCTGTAGAAATAATCATAGTCCACCTCGGTCTCTTTGAACGACTCATCCGGAAAAATCACCGATAAGGGCACAACGGTCAGGTCATATTCTTTCTGAAGGTCGGCGGTGAGATAGGCGGTACTGTCGGTTACAATTTTGATGCTCATAAAAACCTCCATTTTTAATTTGGCAAATATTTCGGGATGGACTCCCTACATTCCTGCATATGCTGTTGGCGGCCGGATTATTATCGATGGGGGCGCTTTCTAATTTATGGTAACATAGAAGAGGCGGCAACCGGCCAGTCTCTGAACGAGATACCCGGCCCAGCCGCCAGTATAACAAAGGAGGCAAACGAAGTAAATATGGAGAAGCAGCCAACCTCCCGCACCTGTTTCATGTGCGGACGTGAGAATGAACTGGGTTTGCATATGACCTGGCACAACGACTACCAAGCTCAGCAGATCAAAGCCGAGGTGACCGTGGCCGAGCATTTCAACGGTTACCCGGGTGTAGTTCATGGCGGCATCGTGGCCGCTATCCTGGATGAGACCTCCGGCCGGGCGTTGATGCTCAACCGGGAATTCGATGACATGTTTATAACCACCAAACTGGAGGTAAGGTATCACCAGCCTACCCCTACCGGCCAGCCCTTGAGTGTAACTGGCTGGATCATCAAGCGCTACAGCCGCTTTGCGAGGGTAGGAGCGGATATCCGCCTGGCCGACGGCACGCTGTGCGCCGAATGCGAGGCATCCGTAGCCCGTCCCCCGCGTAAATTCACGGAAATGACTGGGTGGGACCGGGAAAAGCAATACTGGCGGGTAGAGGAGTAAGAGCCGATTGTCATTCCCTGTCGGAAAAATCGAACCGGCTTCCCTTGCATTTGTATTATCGCTCTTATATACTTGAGTCAGGTGGCGGAGAGCTTGGGATCCCCAGTATCTTGGGTTTAAATGAGACTTGGTTGCCTTCCCGCTATTTGGTTCTTTTTTAAATAAATCGGTTCACTGTACAGGTGGTTCGTATCGAGTCATTTCGAGTTTGAAAGAGGTTATCAGTTCTGGATCAGAGCGTCAATGTCTTTCTCCGCCACCTAATGTAAATACAGCAGGGTCCATATCTCCAGGAAGGTTTTCTTGGGGATATTTTTTTGTCTGCCAGGAGTTTTCGCCCGGGAAGGGCATATGTGAAAGAGGCCATCCCATTGGGACAGCAATTGTACCCATCCGACCGTTCAAGCTAGCTTGGCCTGACCAAAAGTCGGCTTCACATTGTATTGGTGTCGTGCGTACAATGGGATATAATAGGGAGTGCAAGGAGGTGAGCTTATGGCTAAGACCGCAAACATCAACATCCGCATTGATCCTGAAGTTAAAGCGAGGTCAGAACAGCTTTTCGCCAGGTTCGGTATAACAATTACCGATGCGGTGAACATTTTCCTCTATCAGTCTTTGATGGTGGGTGGACTGCCCTTTGAGATGAAACAGCCCGGCTATAACAGTGAAACTGAAGCAGCTATGCAGGAGGCCAACGATATTGCCAGTGGGAAAATTCCGGCAAAATCCTATGCTTCAGCTCGCGAACTGTTCGAGGAACTGGACCGCGAATGCTGAGATTAAAAACGACCGCACTATTCCGCAAGGATTATAAGCGGTTAAGAAAGCGTGGCTTTAACCTGAATTTGTTGGAAGAAGTCTTGCAATTGCTTATAGAGGAAAAACCGCTGGCAGAGAAGTTTCGGGACCATGCACTAGCGGGTAAATATACTGGCTTCCGGGAGTGCCATATACTCCCGGACTGGCTGCTAGTCTATCAGATTGACAGTGAGATGCTATTTCTGATAGTGTCCAGGACCGGGACCCACTCTGATCTGTTTTGAATAGTAGAAGTGCGATAAGGCGTTTGAGACTGTTTCAGATTTTGTGTAAACCTTCCGAAGGATGTAAAATGAGAGCATCTGTTGGGAGGTTTTTTTAGTGGCTAAGAGGAGAATCACACCCGAGAGAAGAGAGCAGAGGAAAAAGTTGCTGGAAATGTTGCAGGACGCGGGCATCAATGATGTAGCCGGGGTGCAGGAGTTGTTCAAGGAAATGGTGGGGACAGTCCTGCAAAATGCCCTGGAAGCAGAGTTAGACGAAGAACTCGGCTACAGCAAGTATGACTATCGCAACAAACAGACCGACAACAGCCGCAACGGCTACAGCGAGAAAACCATGAAGACTAGTTTTGGAGATATGATCTGGCCGTCCCCCGGGATCGGAAAGGCGAATTTGATCCCCAGTTCATCAAGAAACAACAGACTACCCTGTCTGGTGATATCGAAGAAAAGATCCTGTCCATGTATGCTAAAGGCATGACCACCGCCGACATAGAGACCCACATCCGGGACATCTATGGCATAGACGTCTCTGACAGCACCATTAGCCGAGTAACTGATAAAATCCTGCCGGTGGTCAGGGAATGGCAGGCCCGTCCACTGGGAAGCATTTATGCAGTGGTTTTCATGGACGCCATCCACTTCCATGTGCGCAGTGAAGGGCAGATTGTAAAGAAAGCCGTGTATGTCGCCATTGGCATAGACATGGACGGCATCAAGGATGTCCTGGGTATGTGGGTCGTGGAGAATGAGAGTGCAAAGTTCTGGCTATCTATCATGAACGGTATAAGGCATCGGGGTGTGGAAGATATCTTGATTGCCTGCGTGGATGGACTGACCGGGTTTACCAGCGCCATTGAAGCTGTATTCCCGCAAACCGAAATCCAGCAGTGCATTGTCCACCAGATCCGCAATACCAACAAGTTTGTGTCCTACAAAGACATAAAAATGCTGATGGCGGATCTTAAAAAAGTCTATGCTGCCATTGAGGTACCGACCGCTCTTTACGAGTTGGACAACTTTGAAGATAAATGGGGCGGGAAATATCCTAAGATACCCATCTCCTGGCGCAATAACTGGCCGAATTTATCAACCTACTTCAAATACCCCGAAGAAGTCAGAAAATTGATCTATACCACCAATTCCATCGAAGGATTCAACCGTCAGCTCCGCAAGGTCACCAAAAGCAAATCTGTTTTCCCGACTGACGATAGCCTGTTAAAAATGCTATACATGGCCATGATGGACATAATTAAAAAATGGACCGGTAGGCGTCAGGATTTTATTCCAGCATCTGGCCTAATATTAGGGTAGCATCAACACTCGATGAATGGCTCTTGAATGACTATTCAGACCTGAATTGATTGAGCGTAGATATGATGCCGCTTCCACAATCTTTTGCACACAATACAAGCTGGAAGATTGGCACGGCAGACTGGGAGGAGGAGTCCTAGCTGACTTTATCATGGAGCGGATCATCCACAAATCTCATCAACTCTACTCGGGAAACATAAATATGCGCGAGTTTCTCGCCAAGCGGTCATAATACCTCAGCGGATACCGCTTCTTCAATGGAGCGGTATCCAATTAAAAACCGCCGGTATCATTGGCGTGAATCAACGGTACCGTTTTCATGAACAGGTAGTACTAAACGCATGAAATAATAACTTTATCTTTTTCTCTCTGATATTAATTCACACAACATGATGAATCTCATCCCCTAAAGACGTTTATCTCCATAAAGCATAATATAAGTGCTAATGAACGTAACCACAATCGTCATACCCAAATGTCACAGCGTCATGGTCCGCCTGGTCATCCATTGTATGGTTAAAGATATAGCTTACGCCATCTCCACCGGCATGTAAAATGTTTAGGGAAAACAAAAACCTTCCAGTATAACCGTAGTTATAGTTACCAAACCATTCAGACGTTCTAACTGATGAAGTGTACAATGTGAGGGTTTGCCACTGTTTATTGTAGGGAGTATATCCTGACTTCACTTTATAATCCCATGAACCACCTTCTTGAACTTTTGAAATCCAATAACCCACAGTCGAAGGATAAGCACTCCAAGGAGCGTAAACTTGAATAGCATCGAAATAATCTGAAATTGTTTGATAGTTGTCATCTGCAATTGCATAGGCATCTAAGACCGGAAATGCTGCTGGCATTATAAATTGCGTATCAAATCTATTAGTGCTAGGCGTACCACTCTGCTGTAATTTTTTATCTCGTGCAGAAATTATATTTATAGTTTCATCCGCAGATGCGACTTTGAGATCAAAGTTTTCATCAAAATATGCTACTCCTAATTCTACTATATCGTTTATGTTCCCCACGCTTTTAATATATTTTTTAAATATACCCTTGTTCACTCCTAATCTGGCGGAGTCAGTATTGACCGTAATAGTGCCTTCTTCATTCAAACTCACCGCCCCTTGTTCCACTGCTTCACTGTGAATTTCTCTGATTTGTTCTAATTCCTCTTGAGTATAAGTAGAATTAGTCCGATCTGATTTTGGGGTCGCCTTTGTGGTTGGTGCCGCTAATACCAGGTTACTCAATATAAAAGCACCTAAGATAGCAAGCGTTAACATACTACTCCATTTTTTCATTTACATTTTCCTCACTTCTATACATAATAATAAATATAATAGCATATTTTAAAAATTAATGTAAGTCTTACAATAAATGGAGATTTGTTCATGAAGTATTTTGCTAAAATTAATGTACTTGGCATTTTATATGCTCTTATTTTAGTGATACAAACTGAGCTGATGGGTAATATATTCCGCATTAGCAGATTAACTAATATACCTATTAAAGATGTTAGGATGACAATTGGAATAAGTATGTTTCTTATATTTATAGTATCAACAATTATTTTTGTCTCACTTTCCTCTAAATACTTTAATACAGGCAAGTTAAGGCATTTATTAACTATTCTTTGGATTCCATATTTCTTAGTTTTAAATTATTTCTTGTCATCTTTAATCCCTATGACTGATATTGATGCCCCTTCTCCAGCATTAGGACTGATATTGTTTGGCATTTTTCTGGCTTATCCTTTTTACATTACCCTAATCAATTTTATTAGTACAAAAAACATAAGTGATTAAGGTGAAAAATCATATTTATAGAGAAATAGCATTTGACCCAGGAGCAAATAACAGCCCTGCTCTTGAACTTGCATAAGGGCGGAGAGTGTACCCACAAACATGATGAATCCGCTTACAGTCAATGCATCTCAATCTGCGGATGCTCGGGATTACCTTTTCAGTTACCGATCAAGCATATCGTCAGCTTTTGGCCGTTTTTGAAGTTAAAGCGAGGGCAGAACAGCTTTTTGCCAGGTTCGGCATAACAATTACCGACGCGATGAACATTTTCCTCTATCAATCTTTGATGGTGGGTAGACTGCCCTTTGAGATGAAACAACCCGGCTATAACAGTGAAACTGAAGCAGCTATGCAGGAAGCCAACGACATTGCCAGTAGGAAAATCCCGACCAAATCCTATGCTTCTGCTCGCGAACTGTTCGAGGAGCTGGACCGCGAACACTAAGATTAAAAACGACGGCACAATTCTGCAAGGATTATAAACGTTAAAAAAGCGCGGCTATTCAGTTTTTTCTCGTCACTATATCTTCTTCTAACCCCCATAGATATCCTCCCCATGATCCCTGTACAGTGTTACTGCTGGCCCAAAATAAAATCACTGCTTT
>CAZOMS010000054.1:0-11835 GCA_964580805.1 uncultured Syntrophomonas sp.
ATGGTGTACGTGATTGTTGATAAAGACGGGTACGTAACGGCCATGAACCAGACTTACATCGATATCCTGGGTTTTACCAAAGAACAGGTGATCGGCGCCCATATCCTTGACATATCTCCTACCTCAGAACTGCCCGAGGTGCTCACTACCGGCCGGGTCGATAAAGCCGATATATTCATGATCAAAGGCCGGGAGACTATTGTAACCCGGCTGCCCATCATCAAGAACGGCGAGATCATAGGCGCTATCGGCAAAAGCCTGTTCCTGGACATGTCCGGGGTACGCATCCTGACCAACCGGATTCAGGAGACCGAAAAGGAACTCAGTCTATACAAGGAAGAAGTACGCAGCTTTTACCGGGCGCGCTGGCAGTTCCCTAATCTGATCGGGCAGTGCCCTGAATTTCTGGAGGTAAAATCCCTGGCGGAGTCTGTTTCTCAAACCAACAGCACCTTGCTGATTACCGGTGAAAGCGGCACCGGCAAGGAACTTTTCGCCCAGGCAATCCATAACGCCAGCTCCCGCGGCTGCAATCCTTTCATCCGCATCAACTGCGCGGCCCTTCCTGACAACCTGCTGGAGTCGGAGCTGTTCGGCTATGAAGACGGCGCCTTTACCGGGGCCCGCAAAGGCGGCAAACCAGGTAAATTCGAGCTGGCCCGGGGGGGAACCATATTGCTGGATGAGATCGGTGACATGCCGTTGTTGATGCAGACCAAGCTTCTATCCGTCCTGCAGGAGAGGCTGGTGGAGCGTGTGGGCGGAACAACACCCATCGCAGTCGACGTGAGAGTCATAGCCGCCACCAACCGCAGCCTGGAGGAAATGATCCGCAACAATCAGTTTCGCCAGGATCTTTATTACCGCCTGGACGTGGTTCGGCTGGCCCTCCCTCCTCTGCGCCAACGCCGGGCTGACATTCCGCTGCTGATCAGATATTTCGTCAATGTCCTCAACAACGACCTGAAAACCGACATTAAGGAAATCCACCCCAGCGCAGTCGGTTTGCTGCACGAATACGACTGGCCCGGCAATGTGCGGGAGCTGTACAATCTGCTGGAGCAGGCTATCAATCTGGCCCGGATGCGGGGAGATCAACATCTGACCACCCGCCATTTCCCGTCCCTGGCGCAAAGACCGGCACCTCCCGAAGTAATTGCCGGCCACAATCTAAACGAGACGGTGGAGGACCTGGAAAAACGGATGATCCAGGAAGCCCTGCAGGAGAATGCCGGCAACAAGTCCCGCACCGCCAAACAACTTGGCATCCATAGTTCCGCATTATATCGTAAACTGGCCAAATATGGCCTGGACTGAAGCGTTCACCTGTTTCGGGATACCGGGTCTCCTATTTTGGGATAGCTTCACAAGCCAGGCCTGACCGACTTTTTGGCCCGACCAGGCCATTTACCTCTCCTCCAACTCTTCCTAAGCGCACCCAGAGCATTGGTTTCCCCTATTAGGATATATTTCTTTATAACGGCATAATACCGGCATTTTCAGGCTATGGCAATTCCGTCTGGAACCATTGGCATGATATTTGCTCCAATAAAGAGGGAAAACCCGGTGGATGTTTTCCGATTTAATGGTTGGCTCGATAATTTAAAATCAATCGGTCGCATGAGTGATAGGGGGGGTGAAAAGAACCAAGCTTGCGTACTCCATTATGGTCGAACTATTACATCCACATATATTTATTTCTATTATGCCTGGGTTAGCGAGAATATTTGAGGAGGGGTCTGGAATGGAATTGAATGAGGTAGTCATAGTCAGCGCTTGTCGTACCCCGATAGCAAGATTTATGGGCTCTTTAAAGGATTTCACCGGCAAGGAACTGGCCATCATCGCCGGCAAGGAAGCTGTGAAACGGGCCGGGATCGACGCTGGCATCATCGATGAGCTGGTCATGGGGCAGGTTTACCCTCATTTTCAAGGCTCTCTGCCCTCACGGCAGGTGGCCATGGCAGTAGGGTTGCCCGTTTCCAGCAACGCCTGTAATATAAATCAAAATTGCGCTTCCGGTATGCGCGCTCTGGAGAGCGCCGCCGACCATATCATGCTGGGTAAATCGGACATCGCCCTGGTAATCGGCACCGAAAGCATGACCAACGCTCCTTATATGATGAACAAAGCCCGCATGGGATTCAGAATGGGACCGGGCCGTGTCGAGGATGCCATGCTATATGACGGCCTGGTCGATATGCTGGTGCCTGGACATATGGGGTTGACGGCTGAAAATGTGGCCGTTAAATACGGTATCACCCGCCAGGAATGCGATGTCCTGGCCCTGGGCAGCCACCAGAAAGCCACTGCCGCTAACCAAAACGGCATATTCGACCGCGAAATAGTCCCGGTCGAAATAAAAAGCAAGAAAGGTGTTACCTACTATTCAAAGGATGAGCACATGATTCCCGATGCCAACCTGGAAACCATGGCCAAGCTGTCCCCCGCTTTCAAAAAGGACGGGGTGGTGACCGCTGCCAATGCTTCCGGTATTAATGATGCCGCCGCCGCAGTGGTGGCGATGTCCAGGAAGAAGGCCGCCGAATTGGGTGTCAAACCATTGCTAAAAATGATCAATATAGTTGCCGAAGGGGTAGCACCGGAAATCATGGGCGTGGGTCCGGCCGTAGCCATCCCCAAAGCATTGCGGCTGGCCGGATTGAAACCAGAGGAAATCGAATACTGGGAGATAAACGAGGCCTTTGCCGCCCAGTTCATAGGCGTTGGCCGGATGCTCAAGGAAGAGCATGGCATCATCTTGGATCCCGATCGGATCAATCACAACGGCTCCGGCATCGGATTGGGTCATCCGGTCGGCTGCACCGCCCTGCGGATCATCGTTTCCTTGTATTATGAGATGGAGCGGCTGGGTTTGACCCTGGGGGGTGCATCCCTTTGTGTGGGCGGCGGGCCCGCCATGGCCTCCCTCTGGACCCGGGATATCTAGGATCTGTGTCCCCTGGTTACTTCTGGAAGGATGCAGCCATTCCAATTACAGGGACCGACAAGGGATGCTGCGGTTCCAGGCAGTCAGCCCGAATCTAATAACCACACCAATAACGAGACCCCGCTGGCAACTCCAATTTGCTGGCGGGGACTCTGTTCTATTGATACAAAGTGCCCGTTCAATCATCGTACCCCATGTACGCCTCAATCACGGACATTCCTATTTCCTTTTCCCAGTCTTGCTTAGACGAGCTTATTACGATGTACCCTTCTTTTAATACACAGGAACCTTTCCCTGACGGCCATGTTCCATTCCCCTAGGAAAGCTTGTGGATGAACAAACCGCTCCGGAGCTTGGGTTCAAACCAGGTGGACTTGGGGGGCATGATCAATCCGGCATCGGCGATATCCATCAAATCCTGCACAGTGGTCGGGTACATGGAGAAAGCCGCCGCCATACCCTCCTGAACCCGCCGTTCCAATTCCTCCAGCCCGCGTATGCCGCCCACGAAATCGATTCTATTGTCGGTGCGGGGATCGGCGATACCCAGGATCGGCCCCAGGATATTGTTCTGCATTATGGAAACATCCAACCGGGCCACCGGATCCTGGGGATCATAGCTGCCGTCCTTGGCCTGCAGCCGGTACCATTGCCCATCCAAATACATACCGAAACAGTGTTTATCCTGCGGCCGGTAAGGCCCGCTGCCCTCATAAAGCGTGACGGTGAACTTCTTCTCCACCCGGGCCAGGAATTCGTCCCGGCTCAGTCCGTTTAAGTCCTTGACCACCCGGTTGTAATCCATAATGTAAAGATCCTGATCGGGAAAAATGACCGCCAGGAAACAATTATATTCCTCCTGCCCGGTATACCCGGGATTGGTTTCCCGACGCATTTGCCCGACTCGAACCGCGGAAGCGGAGCGATGATGACCGTCAGCGATATACAGGTAATCGATCCCGGCGAATAACCCGGTCAGGCGCTCGATTACTGGGGCGTCGTCGATGACCCAGATGATATGACGTATGCCGTCATCGGAGGTAAAGTCATACAGCGATTCCCGGGCCACCCATGCCGCGATGATTTCATTGACCGCGCTTTGGGAAGGATAGGTCAAAAAAATCGGGCCGGTATTGGCATCACAAATATCCACATGCCGGGTGCGGTCCATTTCCTTGTCGGCCCTGGTCAACTCATGTTTCTTGATCACATCGTTCAGGTAATCGTCAATGGAGGCGCAGGCCACCAGACCGGTTTGGGCCCGATCCCCCATGATCTGGCGATAGATATAATAGCAGGGCTTGGTCTCCTCGGCAAAAACCCCTTCCGCTATCATCTCCCCCAGGGTCTGGCGGGCTTTCTCATATACCCGCGGGTCGTACAGGTCTATATCCGGGTCCAGATCGATTTCCGCCTTGTCTACATGCAGAAACGAGTACGGATTGCCTTCTACCATCCGGCGCGCCTCATCACTGCTCATCACGTCATAGGGCAGGGCCGCCACCCGGTCCGCCAGTTCCGGTACCGGCCGCACAGCCCGGAAAGGTCTTATCTCTGCCATGATTTCTAGCCTCCTGCTGTTCCGGGAATGCTCCCCGTTTATTTCAAGATGTCATCTATGTTGGCCAATAAATCCTTGATTTCCTCCAAGGTGCAATCCGCCATATGAGCGATACGGAAGGTCTTGTCCTTCATCTTGCCGTAGCCGTTGGAGATTTGATAACCCCGGATGCCCAGTTCTTTGTTCAGGGCTGCCACATCGATTCCGGTGGTGTTGGCAACGGTGGTCAGGGTATTGGATAAATAGGCCTGGTTGGCGAAGAGGGCGAATTTCTCCCGGGCCCAGGACCGCACGTGTTCAGCCATGGCCGCATGACGGGCGAACCTCTCTTCCAGCCCTTCCGCCATGATCCGGTCCAGTTGATAGTCAAGAGCGAACATGTGGGAAAGGGAGGGAGTCGAAGGATACTGATAATCCTTGGTCTGAATGTAGTCGTACAAGGAAAGCAGGTCCAGGTAATAACCGCGGTGGGGCACCTTCTTGGCCCGTTCTATGGCCTTGCGGGAGAACGAACATATGGCCAGGCCGGGCGGCAAGCCCAGGGCCTTCTGGGTAGAGGTAATACAGATATCGATACCCAGCCGGTCCACTTCTATTTTGGTCCCGCCCATGGAACTGACCGCATCCAGGCAGAAAACCACTTCAGGGTACTGCTTGACAACCTGGGCTATTCCTTCCGCCGGGTTCATAACCCCGGTGGAGGTTTCATTATGAGTAACGGTGATCAGGTCATAGCGGCCGGAGGCCAGCACCTCGCCGACCTGTTCGGACAAGGTAGGCTGCCCCCATTCCACTTCATACAAATCGGCCGGAACATTATTGGCGTCTGCCATTTCCCACCAGCGTTTGCCGAATGCACCCACCGAAAATACCGCCGCGCGCTTGGCAGTGCAGGAACGCACCGCCCCTTCCATCAAACCGCTGCCCGATGAAGTGGACAGCAAAATGGCCTCATCGGTATAAAAAAGCTGGCGCAGCTTGTCGCTGATCCGGTGTTGCAGGGCGGAGGCGTCTTTGCTGCGGTGTCCAATCATAGGAGTGGCCATTTGAGCCAGTACATCCGGTCTGACCTCGACCGGCCCGGGTATGAACAATTTCTTATGCACGGTTCGACCCTCTTTCGTTTTATTCACATGAGTATTTTATCAATTTCCCCCGGCCAGCACAATCGGTCCTCCGCCCCCGCGGCCCATCCGGAGCCTGGCCGAGGCAGAGAGTGCGGCTGCTTATTGATAAAATTGGCCCCCGCCTCTCTATTGGCCGCCAGAGTCCGGCCGGGTTATTTTGACTGCCGGGGGCCATTATTATAGTATGAACATAAACCCTGCCCTATTTACGCCATCATGTCACTGACAGGAAAAACTGCCTTGAATAAGAAAACAGGAGGTATCTATGGACCAGCAACTGGTGGAAAAGGCACGGGCTTTGATCAATGCCAATCTCATATCTACCACCCTCAGCACCGTCAGTAAGGACTATGACGTCAACATAGCAGTGCTCACGATTCTGGAGATGGTGGATGACGAGACTATTATCTGTGCCCGATTCGGGGCCGACAAGACCTATGCCAACCTGAAGGAAACCGGCAAAGGGGTGTTCCTGGTCTTGCTGACCCCGGACAACCGCACCAAGGATGGAATCCGGGTTTATGTGGAATTGGCGGAGGATCAGCAGGAGGGAGAGTATTTCGACCGCATCAAGGCCCGCCTGGATCAGACCGCTTATGGCAGCTTCCCCTTAAGAAACTGCCTGGTTTTCAAAATTACCGACATCCTGCCGGTGTCGATGCTTAAGAAAGAGAGCCCGGCTTAAGCCGGGTCAAAAAAAGGCTGGTAGAACCGGCCAGGCCGGCCGTGATCGCATGATCAATAGTAATATTGCCAGGCAGCCCGAGGTGTGGAAACAGCCGGCGACTGAGGCGTACTGTCGGTACGTCGACCGAGCCGGCTGTTGCAATAACGATGAGATCCGCTGCCCGGATCAGACTCAGGCCCCAGGCCGTGGCCCGGCAGTGTAGCTCGAGGCATGAAAACAGCCGCCGACTGAGGCGTACTGCCGGTACGTCGACCGAGCCGGCTGTTGCAATAACGATGAGATCCGCTGCCCGGATCAGACTCAGGCCCCAGGCCGTGGCCCGGCAGTGTAGCTCGAGGCATGAAAACAGCCGCCGACTGAGGCGTACTGCCGGTACGTCGACCGAGCCGGCTGTTGCAATAACGATGAGATCCGCTGCCGGGTCCGGCCTGGGGTTATTCGCTGAGAATATCAACCCCATCCTCGGTAACCCTCACCGTATGCTCCCATTGGGCCGACAGCAAGCCATCCCGGGTCACCGCCGTCCAGCCATCATCCAGGCGCAGGCAATGGTATTGGCCCATATTTATCATTGGTTCCACGGTAAAGACCATATTGGGGACCAGCACCATCCCGTCTTCCCTCTCGCCATAATGGTGAACGAAAGGTTCCTCGTGAAATTCCAGCCCCACCCCGTGACCGCCATAGTCCTGAACTACCGAATATCCGTGTTGATTGGCATATTGCTCGATAGCGTAGCCAATATCCCCGATCCGGTTGTATGGTTTGACCTGTTTGATCCCGATATATAAGCACTCCCGCGCCACCCGCACCAGTTCCCGGGCCTCCCGGGAAGGCTCACCGATCATGAACATCCGGCTCACGTCTCCGTAATAACCGTCCAGGATGGTGGTCACATCCACATTAACGATATCGCCATCCCGCAAACGGGTTTCATCCGGTATGCCATGGCAAACCACCTGGTTTATGGAAGTGCAGACGCTACAGGGATAGCCCTGGTAATTCAAGCTGGCTGGAATGGCGCCATGGTCAAGGGTATAATCGTAAACCCAGCGGTCGATTTCCTTGGTTTGAATCCCTGCCCCTACCCGGGCTGCCACCATATCCAGTATGGCATTGCTCAGCCGGCAGGCCTGCCGGATGCCCTCGATCTGCCTATCGGTCTTGACCAAATCGCGGGATGGGACCAGGCAGCCAGCCATTTCCATCTCCTCCAGCCGCTCGTCCTGGGCCAGGTGACACTTCTTGTATTTCTTGCCGCTGCCGCACCAGCAGGGGTCATTGCGGGAAATCTGCATTAAATGAGTATCCTGATTCAAAAAAACACCTTCTTATAGTACTTCGGCCTGAATACGGATCGCTTCAGCCAAGTGCCTTTACGGCGTAACAGCCGTCCTGCCCCTTCGAAGCGACCGCCTTCGGCCTTTATGGCCATGCTCTGGCCAAAATGGACACGCTGCGCGGTCAACTAATAATACATCAGGAATCTGAACATCAACCAAAAATGGCCCAGGGTGCCGCCGATCACGAAAAGATGAAATATTTCATGAAATCCAAACCAGGTGGAATTGATCCGCGGCCATTTAAATCCGTAGATCAATGCACCTACCGTATACAGCAGGCCTCCGGCCACCAAGCAGGCCATTGCGCCCGCCGATAGGGATTTTATCAATGGGTAAAATGCAATGATTACTAACCAGCCCATTAACAAGTATACACCGGTGGTGAGCCAACGGGGCGCGCCAAACCAAACGATAGTGAGGATTATCCCCGCCGCTGCCAGAATCCATACCGCGATCAACAAGCTCCGACCCCAGGCACCGGTCAGGGCCAGTACGCAAATGGGGGTATAAGTCCCGGCTATCAATACGTAAATCATGATGTGGTCGATCCGCCGCAGGAACTCGCTGACTTTTTCCGGGACCTTGGCCAGGTGATAGATGGCACTGGAACTGTACAGCATAATCATGGAAGCTCCGAATATGCTGAAAACCACTACATGTTTGACGGTAGCATACAATACAGCATAACGCAGCAACAATATAAGCCCCGCAACGGCCAAAAGCGCGCCCCCCAGGTGGGTCAATCCGCTTACCGGGTCCCGGCATTTTTCTCTCAAGAAATGTACCGTCTTGTCAACCATAGCAAGCCTCCTGTTACCGGCCGCTGATCCCAAAAATGCAGCCCTGATATTTTATTATACTATATAATGACATCTGATATTGATCCCAACATCGATCAAACAAGTCTATATCCTGACCGACTGGGCCCAAAACACTTTATAATAAGGAATAGGAATCCCCGCTTTGAGGCATACATGAGGTACGCCGATTCAACGGGCATTCCATATTACCGTGGCTATTAGACTCTTGACGGTCTTAAATCCCTGCGAAGGGACCAGAAAATCATTTATGGTTGTCTGCGCCCGCGGTTGGGAACCATTCCTAATGCCCGTCGGGCTGTCCCTATCAAGATAACGGACCGACAGGTGGGTTCGGACTAGCCCTCAGGCCCGTCGGGCTATCTCGTGCAGGGCTCGCACTGCCAGTTCGACATGTTCAGCCGCATTGAAAAATCCCGGACTCAGGCGGCAGGCGCCCAACTCCAGGGTGCCCAGGGTCTTGTGCGCCAGGGGCGCGCAATGCAATCCTGACCGGGTGAAAATACCATAATCATTCTCCAACCGCATGCTCAGCTCGCCGCAATCCATGCCCTCCAGATTAAAAGCCACTACCGCCGTGCGGCGGCTGCTGTCGATCCCGCCGTAGATCTGCATCCGCTGGATGGATCGCATCCCCTCCAGCAATTGAGCCGTCAACTCCTCTTCATGGCGGCGGATCTTATCCCAGCCGGTAGTCAGGACATATCCGACCGCCGCATTCAGTCCGGCGATCCCCGGCGTGTTGGGGGTCCCGCTTTCCAGGTGGTCGGGCATGAAATCAGGTTGTTCCAGCCACTCGGAACTGGACCCGGTGCCGCCTTGTTTGAGAGGCTCGATGTTTATCCCCGGCCGCACATACAATCCCCCGGTGCCCTGAGGACCCAACAAACCCTTGTGGCCGGTAAAGGCCAACAAATCAATATTTTGTCGTACTACGTCTATTTCCAGCACCCCGGCGGTCTGGGCACTGTCCACCAGGAAGACGATCCCATGCCTGCGGGCGATGGCCCCGACCTCTTCGATAGGCATGATGGCTCCGGTCACGTTGGAGGCATGCTGCATGCATATCATGCGGGTGTTGGGACGGATCGCCGCGGTGATGTCGGCCGGATCAAGAAACCCTTCCCGGCTGCAGGCCACCGTGGTCCATTCCACTCCCTTTTGGGAGAGGTAAAACAAGGGCCGGGCTACTGCATTGTGTTCCATACTGGTGGTAATTACATGGTCACCGGGATGCAAACATCCTTTTAGAGCAGTGTTCAGCGCTTCGGTTACATTCAGCATAAAAGCTATGTCGGCGCCATCAGCGATATTGAAAAGTGCCGCCAGGGCTTCGCGGGTATCCAGCAGGATCGATCCTGCCTCCAGGGTCTGGTTGTGCGAACCCCGTCCCGGGTTTCCCCCCAGGTGCCGATTGAAATGGTCCATGGCATCATATACGCACTCCGGTTTGGGGAAAGATGTGGCCGCATTGTCCATGTATACGTGTTCCACTCTATCACCTCGTTTCGCGACCAAAGTATATCATATCTATTTTAGGCTTTGAAATAACCATTGGTTATATAATGTCCCAATAGAAAAACGGGACAAGGTCCATACCGCCCTGCCCCGCCGTATTAAACGATCAAGCCCGAAAGGATCAGGGATTGATCCAATCTATGGTAAGCCTGCCATCCTGGCTGTCCACCTTGATAGTCGCTCCATCTATCACCTGCCCGCTGACCAGGGCTCTGCCCACCAGGGTCTCCAGCCGGCTCTGCAGAAAACGCTTCAGCGGCCGGGCCCCGAACACGGGATCGTAACCCTCGGCGGCGATGAATAGTTTGGCCTCCTCGGAAAGCTCCAGTTTGATCTGCCGATCCTGCAAGCGCTGCCGCAGGTCGTCCACCATCAACTCCACGATCTGTTCGATCTCCGGTAAAGTCAAGGGTTTGAACAGGACCGTTTCATCAACTCGATTGAGAAACTCGGGCCGGAACCATTTGTGCAACTCGTTCATAACCTGCTCCCGGGCGGTCTCACTGATTTCACCCCGCTCATTTATACCTTCCAGCAGGTATTGTGAGCCCAGGTTGGAAGTCATGATAATGATGGTGTTCTTGAAATCAACCGTGCGGCCGTGGGAATCGGTGATGCGGCCATCATCCAGTACCTGCAGCAGCACATTGAAGACATCATGGTGGGCCTTTTCAATCTCATCGAAGAGGATTACCGAATAGGGTTTACGCCGCACCGCCTCAGTCAGTTGCCCTCCCTCGTCATAACCGATGTAACCCGGGGGAGCGCCGATCAGGCGGGACACGGTATGCTTCTCCATGTACTCGCTCATATCAATCCGGATCATGTTCTTATCGGAATCAAACAATGCCTGGGCAAGGGTCTTAGCCAGTTCGGTCTTGCCTACCCCAGTTGGACCCAGGAAAATGAAGGATCCTATAGGACGCCGGGGGTCTTTTATCCCCGCCCGGGCCCGGATAATGGCGTCAGCCACCAGATTAACGGCTTCATCCTGGCCGATCAGGCGTTCATGCAGGATCCCATCCAGATGCAGCAGTTTTTCCCTTTCCCCTTCCACCAGTCGGGTCAGGGGTATTCCCGTCCACCGTGAAATGATACGGGCTATTTGCTCCTCTGTGACCTCTTCGCTGAGCACGCTGACTGGGCCCTGCTTCTTGGCCATAAATTCCTCTTCGGCTTTGAGCCTTCTCTCCAGGTCCGGCAATTGGCCGTATTTTAGTTCGGCTGCCTGATTGAGATCGTATTCCCGTTCCGCCTTCTCGATCTCCTGACGGATCCGGTCGATCTCTTCCCTCAGGGCGGTCACTTTGTGGATGGCGTTCTTCTCGGCCTCCCACTTGGCCCGCATGGAATCGGATTTATTCCGGATGTCGGCCATTTCCTTCTGCAGAATCTGCAGCCGTTCCTGGCTGGCCGGGTCCTTTTCCTTGCTCAGGGCGGCTTCTTCGATTTCCAGCTGCATTATGCGCCGCGATATCTCGTCCAATTCTGATGGCATGGAGTCGATTTCGGTGCGGACCATGGCGCAGGCCTGGTCGACCAGATCTATAGCTTTGTCGGGCAGAAAACGGTCGGATATATAGCGGTTGGACAACACCGCCGCGCTGACCAGGGCATTGTCATGGATCTTTACCCCATGGAAGACCTCATATCGCTCTTTCAAACCTCTCAGGATGGAAATTGTGTCTTCAACCGTCGGTTCATCCACCATGATCGGCTGGAAGCGACGCTCCAGGGCGGCATCCTTTTCGATGTGCTTGCGGTACTCATCCAGAGTGGTGGCCCCGATACAATGCAGTTCGCCCCGGGCCAGCATGGGTTTGAGCATGT
>CAZOMS010000055.1:0-11820 GCA_964580805.1 uncultured Syntrophomonas sp.
GCTAACCAATTCCGGAAACAGGTGATCCTCTTCTTTGCCGTGGTGACATCTATCCACAAATATTTTCAGGAAGTACACTACTTCGCCATAATGTTTGAAACGGCCAGCATCACTTATGTTAGCGGTCGCCTTCATGTGATCCAAAACGTTCAGCACATGCAGGATAGAGTCATGTTCTTTCCTTAAGTCCTGGGTTGCTTTTCCCATGCTCATACTCCCTTCCTCAACTCTTTCGAATGCCAGTCCAGCTATTCCCCTCTGGCTCTATTATATCTTCATCTGCCGGTCTAGGCATAGCTGTGCAAGCCGGGCAGCAATATGCTTACCCCGTAGAGCGTAAACAGAACCACTAAGAAGCCGATTACCACCAACCAGGCGCTGCGCCGCCCTATCCATTCCCTGGTACGACGGGCATGCAGGTAAGCCGCATAGACTACCCAGGTGACCAGCGACCAGGTTTCCTTGGGATCCCAGCTCCACCAGTTGCCCCATACTTCCTCGGCCCACACCGCCCCGGTGATTATGACCAGGGTGAGCAAAGCGAAACCCCACACCACCATCCGGTATATCTGACGGTCGATTGCCTTGAGCGCTGCATCTTCCTGGTTGGTCCGGAAAAGGTAGATAATCCCCAGGCAGAAAGCGATGGCAAAAGCTGAGTAAGCCAGTATAGCGGTCGCAACGTGGGCAGTCAGCCATCGGCTTTGCAGAGCCGGCATCAAGGGACGCAGATCGGAAGGCAGGGAAGCAAGCATGGCAAATAGCAGAGTGAGCAGCAGGGCCACGGCCAAGTCGAACTCCGGAGCCTTCAAAACACGACGTATAAAAAAGTAACCCAGCAAAATGATGAACACCATGAATACGGAAAACTCATACATGTTAGCCAGAGGCAGACGTCCGGATTCAGTAGTCCGCAAGGCCAGAATCACCAGCAGTACACCTGCCGCCAGGTACATGGTCAGCGGCGCCGCTATATTCAGCCAGGTGATCGGTGCCCATAAGCGGGCCACATTAATCAGCACCGCCAGCACCAGCAGTACGAAGGTTGCCATCAATAACTGCTCGGCCATAAACTAATCTCCTTCCCGCATAAAGAATAGATGCCAGTAACGGCCCAGCAAGCCGAGCAGAAGCAGGATGAAACCCGCGAAGACCAGGTTTACCCCGGGATCATATTTGATCTGCAAGCCGGAGTAATAAGAAAAACCCTCGAATGTGAAGCTGTATTGGCCCATCTGTACCTCCTCACCGGGAGCCATCAAGACCATATCAACTACTCGGCCTGATTGAACGAGGCTCAACCCCAGGTAAGGGTTGTTGGGTATGCTAGTCCGGCTGAAAGTCCCGTGCTGGTCTTCGGCGTAGTCCGGCAGGAATATGACCCGGATAGCATTGTCTTCACCCGAACTCAGAGGAAAAACGTCAAAGTCCTTAACATCCAACATCTGTGTGGAGCCATTCGTGACAAGCTTGATTTTGAGCATCCACCCCCAGCTACTCTGGTAGATCTTTAGATTACCGGCCCGCAGAGGATTATTAACGTTGATCTTCAGCTTGTAATCCTCCTGCTCATATCCGGCCAGGCTGATGTCGCTAGTGTACTGCCGGGGTTGCAGATCAGGGTAATAATCGATGGCAAAGGTATTCAGGGTAAGCTGTCCTGACTCAAACCCATAATCAGCCAAAGCGACGGTATGTTGTTCGGCCACGTCCACCAAGGCGCTGCGGGAATATCCTAGGGACCACACCGCCCCGGCCAGGATGACCACGATGGCCAGGTGAAAGACAAGAGACCCAACGGTGGTTAGGGAACGGGCATGGCGCAAGCGCTGGAAGGAACATATCAGGATAGCCAGGCCGAGTATAAGCATAAGCAAGTAAAACCACCAGACATGATACAGACTGCCCAGTGACAGGAGATTGATTACGGCCCCGATTCCATCGCCATAGATGCGCAGATAAAAGGCCGGTGACTGGCCTTGGGGTATAATCGTACCCAAGGCGCTTATGACACCGACCAATATCAACAGGTAAATAGCAAATTTCATAGAGGATAACCAGGAAACCAGATTTCCATGTCCCTTGTTCTGTCTATCCGGCACGAATCGAACCCCTCAACATCATCTTTTGAGCTTAACGTGCACCCCGGGCGGCTTTAGCTATATCGACTGCTTTGTAGGCATTGTCGATAGCTATACTTAGATTGTTCAGGGTCTCGGTGGGATTATGGAACCCATAACCGTTGGTGACCATCACATAATCCAAATACCACTGGGCCTTGCGATGCAGGGTCATGGCTTCCTGCAATTTGGCTTGATCTACGTTGGCAGTCTCGCGGCTGATCTTCAGTTCATTGATGGCTTCCACCACCGCATTGCCGGCCAGTTCCTGGCTCTGTTTCACCTGGCCCTGAATGGTACCAACCCTCTGGGTCAGCCATTCGGTGTCAGCGCCATGGCATTGGGTACAGCTCTGATTGATATTCTTCAGCGGGCTCTGCCATACATGCGAACTTATCTTGCTGGTTCCGGAAACCGTATAGGGCATATGGCAATCCGCACAGGATACTCCAGCAGTTTGGTGGGTGCTGCCCATGAATGTCTCATATTCGGCGTGGCGGGCTTTGATCAAACCCGAGCCGGCCACTGGGTGGGTGAATTCAGTAAACTTCTTTTCATCATAGTATGCATAAATCTGATCGGCTTTAACCCCTTTGTCCCAGGGGAAAGTCACTTCCTTGGTACCCGGTGCAAAATAATAGGTCACATGGCACTGCGCGCATACCAGACTGCGCATCTCCTGCTTTGTCAATTGGTTAACGTCACGTCCCTGGCGCTGCAGCGCTTGTATCAGGGCCGGGCGGGTCAGGCGCAGGTCGAGGGTCTGGGGATCATGGCAATCAGCACAACCAATCGGTTCGGTAACCTCTCCCTTGATCTGGTCGAAAGACATTAGATAGTACTGGGCGCCGTACTTCTCCATCAGCTCTGGTACCTGGGTAGATTTGCAGGTGAAACATGATGATCCTGCTTTTTTGCGGGCCGGATCGATGGCATTGATATCTTCAATGGTATAAGTATGGCCGCGGGGTTCATTATACTCGGCAAAAAATCCAGTGCCATTATATATGGGCTTCATATAAGGCTTGGTGTCAAAATGGGAAGGCTTTTCAATATTGGTCTCATTTTGCAGGTAACTTTCCCACTGGGAGGGGTAGAATCCAGCCCATGTCGCGGAACTAGTCGTGTTGCCGGTTACCGCTACCGTTGGCTGCTGCACGACGATATTATTATGACGGTCGAAGAAATATATAACTGCAACCAAAGCCACCAGTAATACCGACGCCGTGACTATGACCAACTTTCTTATCTTATCCGATTGCACATCATCACCCTCCTCAGCTATTTATCATGGACTATCTTCTTGTGGCATTCGAAACAATAACGGCCGCTGTTTTGCATTGTGTCACCGATGAATCCAAGTACATCAGCGTGACATCGCACGCAATTTCCCTGTAAAACGTTCTTGCTCATGTTGGTGGCCTTTATCACCTCGGGGGTAGTGTTGGTGACTACCCGGTAGACGTCGCGGGTGCCGGTGAATGCAGCATAGGCGCTGCCAGTCACGAGTCCGTGCGGATCATGGCAGTCACCACAATGTGCCTCCTGGGCATGGACAGAATCTAGATATGTACTCGCCTGCACATCCATGGCATGGCACCGGCCGCAAAATCCAACTTCTGCGAATCCCAGGGCGGGAATTTTGGTAGACAGCATCGCCCCAAAACCGAGTACGACTAACAGAGCACCCCATATCAGTACGTCCTTCATAGAGACAGCATCATCTCCCTTCATATAACAAGAGTGGATGACCCGACTTGACACCTTGGAGAACCTAAGTAATTGCATATCTGAAGTATAGACACCGGAGCACCAACAATTGACTTGGTAACAGAGGCAGGTAGTCTGTTTTATTATAGCATGGAAATTGTATACACGGATAAAGACTTTTCAGAACTAGCAGAACTACGGAAGTTGTGAGTAGACTATAGAACCACTGGTGGATTAACTTCAATGGGTAATGTAATTTCTTTCATTGACCCAGTCACCGCGATGCGTTGGTATGATCATCATTTTACCCAAATTGGGGCATGTGTCGCCATTATCAACATGGAATACAGCTGGGTCTAAAGCGTTGGCGGGAGTCATATACTTCCGGCTTT
The DNA here is from genome assembly GCA_964580805.1 of uncultured Syntrophomonas sp. Taxonomy (GTDB): domain Bacteria; phylum Bacillota; class Syntrophomonadia; order Syntrophomonadales; family Syntrophomonadaceae; genus PHAA01. The sequence continues at coordinate 4,223 of CAZOMS010000055.1, forward strand.
GCCGTCTGGTACAATGGACCCAATAAGTGCTGGAAGTACGAAAAGGAGGAAGGATTATGCTGGTTGTCGGTATCTCCGGCGGTTCCGGAGCTGGAAAGACCACGGTAGCACGCTCCATAGCTGAAAAGCTGGGGAAAGAGAATGTAGCTTACATATCCCAGGATTGGTACTACCTAGACCAGTCGAATCTGCCCCTGGAAGAACGTAAGCAGATGAACATGGACCATCCCAACGCTTTTGACAGCGAGTTGCTGATATCCCATGTGGCCCAGATGCGTCAGGGGGCGATCGTAGATGTCCCAACTTATGAATTCGGCCAGTATACCCGGGGCAGCACGACTTTACCGCTAGCTCCCCAATCGGTGGTTCTGTTGGAGGGTATCCTGGTGCTGGCGATACCGGAGGTGCGAGAGGTCTTGGATTTCAAGGTTTTCGTGGACGCTGATGCTGATATCCGCCTAATCCGTCGCCTGAATAGAGATATCCATGAACGCAGCATTAGTTACGATGATACCATCAAACGCTATCTTACTACGGTTCGGCCCGCCCATGAGGCCTTCGTGGAACCTTCCAAGCGCTACGCTGACCTCATCGTACCGCGGGGCGGGGATAATGAGATCGCTACCAACCTGCTGGCCGATCTGGTTGAACATTATGCAGTATACAAACTGCAGGATAAGAAAAACGCTTAAAGAAATACTCACTTGGGCATTCCCGCTGCTAATCCTTCTCTTTTTCCGCCAGTATCAGAGAATTCCTCTCCCGAGCGGTCTTGGGGGGTATATGTAGGTTGGTGCGGCGCATCATGGTAATGGCCCCGGTCGGGCACGAGGAAGCGCATACCCCGCACCCCAGGCAAAGCTCCTGGTTGAACGCCGGGAATTGATTCTCCTCATCATCCTCCATGACCATGACCTTGATCGGGCAGCGGTCGGCACAGATACCACAGCTGGTGCATACATCCGGCTCCAGGGCAGGGATGAAATTGCTGGGATGGGTGGGATACTTGCCATACTCCGTAATGGTGGTCATAACTACACAGCAGCAGCTGCAGCAATGGCATAAATAGGCTGGTTGGTTCATAACGTTGTCGCAATTATGAACCAGTCCCAGTTCCTCAGCCTTATCCAGCACCTCCAGTAACTCCTCCACGGTGGCAGCTCTACCCAAGCCTCTCCGGATGATCCATTCCGCCGCCGGGTACAGAGTCGTGCACACATCCAGCGGAGCATCACAGGCTTTGCCTAAATGGCTGGCCTTATGGCGGCAGGCACATAATGAGATGGCTCCTCCTCCTGCCTGGCGGATAAGCTCGCTGGCTCTTTCATAGGGTAAAACTTCGGTCTCCACAGCTGCCGGAATGAGGCGCTCATAGACCAGGGTGCGTTCCATCCGGGTTTCGGAACCGGCCATCAGATCGCGGGATTGCTGGTCATTAAAATAGGTGGAAAAAAGCTCAGCCAGGGCCCGCATATCGGTTTCCTGGCGAGTCCGCATAAAAGTGTATTCGAAAAAGCCAATCATTATGGGCGTCAGGCTATAATAAACCGTATCCCGGCGGGGCAGGTCAATGACCAACCCCTTATGGGCCATGCTTTCCAGAATGGGCATCAAATGGTCCTCACTCATGCCGGTAATGGCTGCTATCTTGTCAATCCGGATGGGCACTACGGGAAAATGGCTGCCCACCAGCGCTTCGCTTTCGGTATAAAGCCGCCGCAACAGTGCCATCATGGTATCGTTGACCTTAATCCCCACTGGCTCCCGGTTGAGCCTTTCGGCCAAGGCATGATAGACCAAATCATCCTTGCTGTGACTTAAGTGCCCCATTCAATGCCCTCCTATGTTTCTGAGATAATAAGTCGCTCACTTTTAGTGCCCGCATCTAGAATGGGCACAAAAAATCCCCGGATAAATCCGAGGACCATTGCGCTTATATCGGCTGGCTGGCGCTGATATCCTGCCCTGCCAGCACCATATACTGCACCCCATCTACATTAAGGATGCTGGTCGTCGCCAGGGTAACTATATAACCGCCCTTCTTCTTGCGAAAGCGGCATTCAACCTTGCGGGCATAGCCCCGCTTGCTGAATTCATTGAGAACGACTTCCCTTTCCTCGATATCCACCCATAGGTTAAGGTCCCAGGCGCTCTTGCCAATCACCTCATCCCGCATATAGCCCAGCATGTTCAGGCAGTTGTTGTTCATATAGACAAATACGCTATCTTTGAAGCGGGATATGGCCAATGCTGTTTCATTATCCAGCAAGGCCTTGGTACATTCTTCGTTGACAGCCCTCAGATCAATGGTTTCCTGTTCAAGCTTGGCAATTCTCCTCTGCAGCCTTGAAACCTCGACCTCCAATTCCTCGGTACGGTCGTCAGCCACGTGCTTCACCTCTGCTTTCCAAAGCTAATCTTATCACACCTTAACATCTTGTTGCCAATCACGAGGTTATAAGCCGAGGTCAATTATATCCATGTCAAGGTTTAACATTCTATCAAAAAACGTTAGATCCCATACCTTTTCAACCGGGTTTCTGTAATCGACGGTGAATAAAAACCATATGCCGAGGTTTTTAAAACCCCGGCATTTATTATCAATGGAGCCGATGGGCGGATTTGAACCGCCGACCTGCTGATTACGAATCAGCTGCTCTGCCACTGAGCCACATCGGCATGATAGAATTTGGCCTTTGGAAAAAGCAAAAAACAGCTTCTTTTTGCATCAACCATTATATAAGAGAATCCGGTCCCTGACAAGAACGAGCCGGTATTAAGACAGCTAATGGGGAAATACGGATTTGTTGACTGGTTCATATCAATCTTTTCCAAAATGCGGTTGGCCGAACCAAGACGCTGATTCAGGACCGCCTCATGCTTCTGTTTGATACCTGGACTGGTATTGACGAAATGCTTCCTCAAGCTTATCACTCAACTCCTTGATTGGCATGTAGGAGGCAGTGATGCTCTTTATGCGAAAATACTTCTGCAGGAAGTCCAGTATCCCGATCCCCCGGTTGAAATCATCATTGCTGCCGGCGGTTGTCTTAAAAATCATCGGTTCCTTATAATAATTGACCAGGCTCACCATAAGGTAGGGTCTCAATAAGTCTTCTTTATCAAGTTCCAGGACCTCCAAAAAACGCAGACACGCCGCATCGAGCTCGGCCGATTCCTCTTTAATAAAATCCCCTATTTTTGCAAAATAGTGTTTATAATTTCTTATCGCTACTCGGTGGATGAATTCCTGGAGAAAATCCTCTTCCAAACCTTGCAATGAACATCCCTTTTGTTTGAGCGATTGCAGAAATGCATTTAGCGGGGTCTGCAAGGAACTCAATATGAGTTCCTCATTGGATTCATAACGCCAATCCCCGTACTTTTTGACATTCGGAAACCTCAATAGCTGCAGTTGTTGGTTATAAACGCGAGGCTCCAGCAAAAAGCAAGGAAGGCTGATGGTATCCAAAAACCGCTCGATTTCCATGCCTACCAATTGTTTTTGTTGGGCCCACGTCTGCGGGTTCACCTCGGCCTGCTTCTCGGCCGGCTTTGGTTTGGGCCCATACAGGCTCAGCCTGTATATGCAGTAGATAACGCCCAAGAGACATATTACGAAGAAGCCTGCCAATAGCTTCAGCCACATCGCCATTTCAATTCCCCCGATGCTCCACACAAACAAGGATTTTTCTTTGGTAATATTGTAACCCATCCAGACCAAAACAGAATTACCGGTTTGCCATATTGATACGGCTTTTCTGTAATACTAGCAAGAAGGAGGAATGGATCATGGAACAACTGGAAGTGGTTGCAGTCAGGCGCAACAAGACAGATAACTATACCAGCTTCATGCTGAATAACGGCCAGGTATTAAACTACCAGCAAGCGGTGGAGATGGCCTATCAGGGGCGACTCAAGAATGTTGAAGCCTCCCGTCTGAACGGACGGCAGATCTTGAGCACCGGGATTTTGGTCAAGAGCTATGATGACCTGCCCGAAATGACTTCATGACAAAGCGGCTGCGAGTTGAGCAACCGCTCTTAAGACAACCTTACCCTTGAACCGGGAACATGATTTTGGTCAGAAGCTCGCTGGGCGGCACTTGGCTGGGATCATTATAGTAAAATTCATAAGCATGCCCGGTGGGTATGCAGCCATTGGCCGCCATCCATTCGGTCATGGCCGTGTACGCGGCCTCCATCTGGTTGTAAGGCCCTTTATACATGCAGGACACCTGTTGGCCCCCCGGGATTTCCATAGCATAAATCTCCCCCCGGCCGGGCGCGGGCTCAGCCAAAACAAACCCGATATCCACATCGAGGTCGTTCATATCCATATTGTAATAAGCTGAAAAGGCACATTCACCCGGTTTGGCACCTATCTCCAGCATATACTGGTAGACTGTGCCGAAGGCCTGACCCATTGCCGGGCCAATAGCGGTGACAGGGGTACGGGTACGGATAGCCAAGGCTGGCCGGGGCGCTGGTGCAGTAACCTCGATCTTGAAATTCATAAAATCAGCCTCCCTCTTTTCAACTTGATGATTATGCGGTCGTAATTGATCTAGCGCTATTCTCATCCCCCCTCGGCCGCTGCCGGACTACTCCCAATAGTATCCGAAAAGGTTATTTGATCTCATACTTCTTGAGGGTCGAGGTTATGGTTTCGTTGTTGGTAGTAATGAATTCTTGCTTCACCATCCCCACCCCCTTTTTATAATACTGGTAGATGGTGTCGTTCTGCCCCGGCAGTTTGACCTTGACGCAATTGTCGAATTTGCCGGCGGGGGTATCAACGGCAGCGTCGATCGCGATTATCTGTTTATTGGTGTTGGTGCCTGCCCAGGTGGTCCCCACCTTCACCGGGGCCTGCAGCAGGATATCGTTGGCATTGGCGGTGTAACCGGTTTCTAGCAGGTTCTTGGGCTCGTAATCCTCACCCTGCATATACACCACCTTAACGTATGCATCGGTTGTCTCGATTACCTTGGTGGCCACGGTTCCGCCATTGTCCTCGCTGGTCTGGGCCAGATTGCCCTTAGCGAACAGGACCTTGCGGGTAAAGGTGGCATACTCGTTGCCGGCACCCTCATACTCCCAATAACTGCCCATGGTCAACGGGTAGTAGTCCTTGGGCATCTCCTCCGGCGGAGTAGTAGTCTGGCTATTGCCCGGGACGTTATTGCCCGGAACGTTATTGGCGGGTGGATTGTTGGTCTGATTGTTGGCGGCCTGGCATCCGCCCAGCAAAACCAGGGCCAGTATCACCAGCAGGATTACACTAATCTTCTTCATAACCATCCTCCTTAATCTCATTCAAACTTGCCTTTATTGTTGGCGGAAAGATCAATTATTAATCCATGAGGGCATTAGGTGAAACAGGCGCTCCTCTTGCTTGCTGATCTCTGCTGCTGCGGTGGTCACATGTATTCCAGATAAGCCCGGATATATTCTATCTCACGCTCGGCAATCTCCTTAACCAGGGTAACAGCTATCCCTACTATGGTTTCTCCAGCATCGGACAATTCCTGGGACACGAACTGCTCAAAGGGGATATTGCGCAGGCTTGCTATCACATCTTGGATGTCCGCCTGGGCATAGAACCCGTTGACCATCCCCATTAGAGTCTGGTAGTATTCCTCGGCCCATTCATTGAGGGCTGGCATATTCGGCGAGCCGTCGGGCAATAAAAATCTATCCTTCATTTTGCATCCTCTCCAGCCACTGGCGGGCTTCTTCAATGGCTGCCCGGACCGTCTCCGGGGCAGGTCCCCCCGGTATACGGCGACGGGCCACGCACGCTTTGACATCAATAAACTGGTAGACATCTGCCTCAATTAACGGGGAGAACTGGCGATAAGTAGCCAGGTCAAGCTCATCCAGGTGTAGACGGTTATCGATGCAATGGCGGACTGTTTTGCCCACCACCTCATGGGCGTCCCGGAAAGGCAAACCCCGGTTGACCAGGTAATCGGCCAGGTCGGTAGCATTGGTGAATCCGCCCCGGGCCGCCCGGGCCATGGCTTCTTGGTTAAACCGGCTGGTCAGAAGCATGGGGGGGAAGACCAACAAGCACTTCTTGACGGTATCGAGAGCGTCAAAGAGAGCTTCCTTATCTTCCTGCATATCCTTGTTGTAGGCCAGGGGGAGTGACTTCATCAGGGTCAGCAGGGTTATCAAGTCACCATATACGCGCCCCGTCTTCCCGCGCACCAGTTCAGCAATGTCCGGATTCTTCTTCTGGGGCATAATGCTCGAGCCGGTGGAAAAACCATCATCGAGGGTAATAAAAGAAAACTCCTCGCTGGCCCATAAAATAATCTCCTCGGAGAAACGGGACAGGTGCATCATCAGAATGCTGGCCAGGCTGCAGAACTCGATGGCAAAATCCCGGTCGCTCACCCCATCCAGGCTGTTGCGGGTAATCTCGATAAATCCCAGCTGTTGCCGCACCAACTCCCGGTCCAGAGGAAACCCGGTGGCGGCCAGCGCGCCTGAGCCCAGGGGCATGGATAGGAGGCGTTGACGACAGTCATCCAGGCGGCCCAAGTCGCGACGCAGCATCTCGAAATATGCCATTAGGTGATGTGCCAAGGTGACCGGCTGGGCTTTCTGCAAGTGGGTGTAGCCAGGCATGATGGTATCCAGATGCTGACTCGCCAGCTTGAGTAAGGCCTCTTCCAGGACCAATATCAGTTTGCGCACCTCAGCCGTCTCATCCCGCAGATAGAGGCGTACGTCCAGAGCAACTTGATCGTTGCGGCTGCGGGCGGTGTGGAGTTTCTTGCCCAATTCCCCTATCTTGGCGGTTAAGAAGGTCTCTATGTTCATGTGTACATCTTCGGCGGCCACGCTGAATTGCAGGTGCCCATCTTCCAACTCCTGGCCGATCTCCTCCAGACCAGCGATGATCTGATCACGGTCTTCCCCGCTTATAATCCCCTGCTGGGCCAGCATGGACGCGTGGGCCATGCTCCCTTGGATATCCTGCTTATACATACGGCTGTCGAAGCCAATCGACGCATTGAAATCCTCGGTTAGCTTGTCTGTCTGCTTGGCAAACCGCCCACCCCATAGTTTCATTCAAACACCTCTGCTGCAAAAATTGGATTTGAGTTCATTATAGAGCTTTTTACCATTGAATGCACTATGTGGCGCTTCTGCCCCTGGCCAGCCATCAGCCCAGGGCTGTCCGTGTATATTGACTGCCTGGCGGACACCGGCCACTGTTTGCCGTTGTGAATCGAACAAACAGCCAACCTTCCTTTACTTAAGTATATTCCCATAGAAAAACCGGCTCTGGTCAGCTGGTCTTAATTATGATACTCCCGCATGGACGGTGAGCTCGGGTCGATGCAATTACAAATTGACTACTCTTACTTCTTTTACATGGGGGGCGCACAAGTCTGCTATCTGCTGCATTTCTTTCTTAGTATAAGGCACCACCTGCCCATAACCTGGTTCCAGCGTAACGCGGGGATTGAACTGCTGCAGGGTGTAAAGCCGCGCACCTTCAATGAACTTGGCAATGGCCACGATATCCTCCGGAGAATGCAAGGACGGTACCACCGTGGTACGGAACTCCACATCGATCCC
>CAZOMS010000056.1:0-4092 GCA_964580805.1 uncultured Syntrophomonas sp.
TGGATTTAGTTGGATAACCTCCGGGCTCCGGCATAGGATTTGGAATAAAAGCTCTCCCCCAAAGAGGTATAGATCACGCCGCCGGAGTTGGGCGAACTGGAATGGATGAAGCGGCCGTTCCCCGCATAGATACCCACATGGTTGATGCCGGAGCCCTCGGTGTCGAAAAACACCAGATCCCCCGGGCTCAAATTGGCTTTGTCGACCCGAACCCCGGCGGTTGCCTGGGCAGCAGCGGCACGGGGCAAACTGATGTCAAAGTGTTTATAGACGTACTGGACGAATCCGGAACAGTCAAAACCGGCTGGAGTGGTACCCCCATATTTATAGGGGGTGTTCAAATACCGGGCCGCATACTGCAAGACCGCCGGGCGGGAGGTTCCTACCGAACGGCTGGGGGTGGTTGCGGGAGCATTCTGCCCCGCAACCTTGGCAGCCTGGTGCGCCGGGCCGGTCACGATCAGCGTCTGACCCAGGGACAAGGCATCACTGCTCAAATGATTTGACGCCATCAGCTGAACGACGGTAGTGTGATGAGCCACGGCAATGTCCCAGAGCGAATCACCGGACTTGACCGTATAGGTCTCCGGGGTGGGGGTTGGAATGGTGGCAGGTTGGGGCGATGCAGTTGGGGTCGGGGCCGCCGCGCTGTCGCTGCCGGGCGCCGGGGCAGTGGCTGGATTGTCGTTGGAGGGAACTTCGATCACCGGTGAAACCGCGGTGGGGGCAACGCTGGCGGTTTGTTCAGGGAAACTGGCAGTATTGGTACTGTAGTCATAGGCGCCGGCCCCCAATATAGTCAGGCATATCAGCAATAAAAAAATGATGTCGGTTCGTCGGTTGTTTTTCATTTGTATAAATACCTTTCATGGTTGTTGCATTACATATTATATAATATGACATCGAACCGTATTTATCCTGCCCTGGACCCGGTTGCACACTGAATACATATTCTGGTACCAGGACCAGCCCTTGATTTATGGGGCTTTTACCATACCTAGTATGATTCGGCGCCAACTTGTTCATTCGCGTTGCTTATTCCCAACCAGCGCAATCGATTTGCCCCCCGGAATAAATGCTCCGCTCTCGCTGCTGCATCGATTCACAGCAAACTGGTCGGCTGAATGGTTTGAATGCTTGAAAAAAAGAAAAAACCTGCATCGGCAGGTCGATTCATCAGCGCCCGGATTATATGGACTTTTCACGTAAGGATGCCACTGGGTGCTCCCATCGGTCCGGACTAGCCTTGACCACACTCGGTGGCTGAACCCACCAGAATCTCCAGTCCATGGTCCAGAGCCGGCAGGATGGCTTCCAGCGACTCCCTGACCCCTTTGACGCTGCCGGGCAGGTTAATTATAAGAGTATTCCCCCTGATCCCGGCGGCGGCCCGGGACAACATGGCTTTAGGTGTCTTCTGCATCCCGTACAGACGCATTGCCTCGGGGATCCCCGGTGTTGGTCGTTCGATTACGGCCAGGGTGGCCTCGGGGGTCACGTCCCGGCGGGCAAAACCCGTGCCTCCGGAAGTGAAAATCACATCCAGCCGCAGCTGATCACAAGCATGGATAAGTTTTTCGACAATAATATCCCGCTCATCGGGAATGATCTCGTAATAAACGAATTGAAAACCGCTGCCGCCCAATATCTCCATTATCTCCCCGCCGCTGCGGTCCTCGCGCTCCCCCCGCGAGCCTTTGTCGCTCATTATCAATATACCGGCTTTATACATTGAAGCAGCACCTCCACTGAATCGTCCTTCTTGATCAGACTGCCACCTCAGGGCCGCCACCGCCCTATATGGCAACCGGTTTAAACCCAACGCCCTGGTCACCACACCAGGATGATCTTAGCGCTCCGGGTCACCTTGCGGAACCCGGTCCGATGTCCCTCTGCAGATGGCCGCTCTTGCCGCCTGCCTTTTCCAGCAGTTGTATCCCGGATATCTCCATCCAGTGATCCACTGCTTTACACATATCGTACACCGTCAGGGCGGCTGTCGTGGCTGCGGTAATGGCTTCCATCTCTACCCCGGTCTTGCCGGTGGTCTTGACTACCGCAATGATAGTCAAGGTCGATTCATTCTCATCGAATATAAAATCAATGTCCACCCCGCTCAGCATCAGGGGGTGGCACATGGGAATAAGGGCGGCAGTCTGCTTGGCCCCCATCACCCCGGCTACCTGGGCCACGGCCAGTACGTCTCCCTTCTTGACCGCCCCGGCACGGATAGCCTGAAGGGTCTCGGGCTTCATATGCACTACCGCCTGAGCCCGCGCCACCCGGTTAGAATCAGCCTTGGTGCTGACATCCACCATGCGGGCATAACCCTGTTGGTTGATGTGAGTGAAGTTCATCTCTATCGCTTACCCTCCTATCTGATACATCTTGCGGCGGTTCTCGGCCCCCCAGCCATTATTCATGTTATGCTTGTCGGGCTTGCTGCTGATCGTCTCCATGAAGATCTGGCACAGTTGCTCATCGCTGGCCCCATATAGCATAGCCTGCTTCAGGTCGACTTCCCGTTTGTCGTATAGGCAGCCCCGCAGTTTGCCATCCGCAGTCATGCGGATACGGTTGCACTCGGCGCAGAAGTGATTGCTCATGGGACTGATGAACCCTATCGAACCCTGTCCGCCTTCCAGGTTATGATATCGAGCCGGCCCGCTGCCCTGGATCTTCTTGGCATCGGCCAGCTGGTAGTGCCGGCTAATAATATTCTTGGTCTCCCGGGAGGTAATTATGTTACCCCGGTTCCAATACTGCAAGTCACCTATGGGCATGAACTCGATAAAGCGCACGTGCAACGGGCGTCTATAGGCCAGGTCAGCGAAGGCCGGGATCTCATTGTCATTGAATCCCCGGATCAGGACGGTATTGACCTTGACCGGGTGCATATCCAGTTCCAATGCCCTGTCGATGGCGCCCAACACCTTGTCCAGGCTGCCCGCCCGGGTAATGTAGCGGAACTTTTCCGGCACCAGGGAATCCAGGCTGAAGTTGACCCGGTCCAGACCGGTCGCTTTCAGTTCCGCGGCCATTTCGGAGAACAGCATCCCATTGGTGGTCAGCGATATATCATCTATCTCGGGGACTTCCCTGATATAGCGTATCAGCTGGATGATGTTTTTTCTGACCAGGGGTTCTCCCCCGGTCAGCCTCACCTTGCGGATCCCAGCTCCGACCGCTACCCTGACCAGCCGGGCGATTTCCTCCAGGGAAAGGATGCTGCGATGCTCGAGGTTATCCACCCCGGTATACGGCATGCAGTAGCGGCAGCGCAGATTGCAGCGATCGGTAATAGAAATACGCAGATAATTGATATTGCGGCCATGTCTGTCGACCATAGAGTAACCCTCCCCCACATGCCCTTGATTAAATACGGCGGGGGCATGTCCACCTTGACAACAACCTCGTTTATAAACAGTTATCCTTATCCGGACCTCATTGCCCACCTTATTATGGGGGCAGTCCCAATCCTTGCCAAAAAAATAAGCGTCTTCAGACGCTAAAGGCTCCGCTATATTCCAGCGCCACTCCTTTCCCACAGGAGGCGTGAACGTTTCCCTTCACACCCTATCGTTCAGCCGTCCTGGCCGGTGGCTTTAGACTAACTGAATCGGAGCCTATGCATTTGTGTATTCATTATATAATATCAATATAAACCTGGCAATGATGAACAATACTAACCACCGGTATCGTAATCTTCCCGGCGGGATCAGAAATAATCCCAGTTGACTGCCAGCTCCGACCGTTCCGTGACGACCCAGTGCATGGCCACATCATCTTCATGGGGCAGCACCGTGTCGATCACCTGGAAATCGTAACACGCCCCGCATTTGAATGCCCGTGGCGCCAGCAGCTTGAGGAAACGGTCATAATAGCCCTTGCCGTAGCCCAACCGGTAACCCTTGCCGTCGAAGACCAGCCCAGGCACGATGACCACATCGATGCGGGCCGGGGGGAACGGTTGGCCCAGGGGCTCGCGGATCCCGAAGCTTCCTCGCCTCATGTATTCCCAACTGCCCAGCTCCACCGCCACCAGATTATCCTGGTTCTCCACCCGGGGGAGGAGCACGGTCCGGCCTTCTG
>CAZOMS010000056.1:4192-11811 GCA_964580805.1 uncultured Syntrophomonas sp.
GCCACCAGATTATCCTGGTTCTCCACCCGGGGGAGGAGCACGGTCCGGCCTTCTGTCTGCAGCCTCTCCAACCACGGGACCAGATCGATTTCATTGCCGAAGGACGCAAAACCCATAATGGTCACCGCCTCACGAACCGGCTCCAGAGTCATCAGCTTGGCGGTGATAGCCAGGCTGTATTCCTGCACCTGCTCCGGGGCCATTCGCCCGCGCCGTTCCTGCATCTCCCGGCGCAAGGCCTGACGCTGCTCTCTGGCGCTAATCACGGTAATGCCTCCCCTCGGCGGATGAACGCCGCCATACATAAATGATGAGTCCGGCGGCCAGGATGAGCAGCGAATAAACCTGGGCAATGGACAGCGGTCCATAGAATACCCAATTTTCACGGAAGAATTCGATCAGGAAACGATAGACGGCATAACCCACCAGGTAGCCGGCGAATACCTGTCCGTCAAACCGGCGGCGGGGATAATACCGGTAAAGGAGCCCGAACAACAGCAGGTTAAGGGCAGAACTGTACAACTGGGTGGGGTAGCGATGGAAACCGTCCACTTCCGGGAATACCACCGTACAGGCAGCATCGGATATGACCCCGTAGCAGCAGCCGTTGAGAAAACAGCCGATCCTGACTATGGCGTAGGCCAGGGCCAGATAGGGGGCTATAATGTCGGCCATCTGCCAGAAGGGATAGCGCTTGACCCGGATATAGATGATAAAGGCCAGCAACCCGGCAGTGAAGCCGCCATACCACACCAGGCCCTGGAACCCGCCGTTGCTCATACTGAAAAAGATGGCCGGCCGGGCCAGGAATTCCTGCCATTCAAACATGGCGATGTAGGCCAGGCGCGAACCGATCAAACCGGACAACACCAGGATAATGGCCAGATCCAAGGCATGATCGGGATCATAGCCCTCCTGTTTGAAGCGCCGGCCTATGCCGAAAACGGCGGCCAGTACGGCAACCGCCATCATGAATCCCCAGGCATATACTTTTACCGGGCCAAAGTCCACCAGTACCGGATGCATCGCTGTTCAGCCCCCTTACATTGTTTATCCACAGCATGTCATGATGCGATTTCTCGACATTTCCTTTTTAGCCGACTCGGCCATCTATGAGGTCATTATTCAGAAAGCCCGATTTTCTAATTATCAACAGAGTTTTCCACAATATCCACAGGCGAAATCATAAGGAAAATCCGCTGGGCTGTGCATTAATGTCCAAGCCGGCAAAGTTGCCCTGGAGGAAATCATAATAGGCCTGACCGGCGATCATGGCCGCATTATCGGCACACAAGGGCAGGGAAGGAAAACACAGCCGGCAGCCGACGGCTTGCGCCGCCCGACCCAGCTGTAGCCTCAATTCCTGATTGGCCGCCACCCCCCCGGCGGCCAGGATGGTTTTGACCTGGTAATCCCGGGCAGCCTGGATGGTCTTCCCCACCAGCACCTCCACCAGGGCCGCCTGGAACTCGGCGGCCAGGTCAGCGGCGCTGCCCCCCTGGGGCTGCACCTTATTCCAAAGGTTCATAGTCGCGGTCTTAAGACCGGAGAAACTGAATTCATAAGTGTGCCGGTCCAGGAACACCCGGGGCAGCCCATAGCGGCCCGCGGTTCCCTGCCGGGCCGCCTTCTCGACCGCCGGACCGCCCGGGTAACCGAGTCCCAAAAAGCGGGCTACCTTGTCGAAGGCCTCGCCGGCGGCATCATCCTTGGTGGACCCGATGACCTTGAAGTCACGGGGTCCGTTCATATACAGGAGACTGGTGTGGCCCCCGGAAACCACCAGGCAGACGGCGGGAAACTCGATCCCTTCATGCTCCAGGAAATTGGCATAGATATGTCCCTGCAGGTGGTTGACGGCGATCAGGGGCCGCTGCAGGCCATAGGCAAAGGCCTTGGCAAAGGACAGCCCCACCAGCAGGGCCCCGATCAGGCCGGGAACAGTGGTCACCGCCACCGCATCGATATCCTGATGGGCCAGCCCGGCTTGCTGGAATGCGGTCTCCGTCACCAGAGCGATATTCTCGATATGCTTGCGGGAAGCTACTTCGGGTACCACGCCCCCGAATTGTTCATGGATGGCCACCTGGGAATTGACCACATTGGCCAAGACCTCCCGGCCGTTTTTCACCAGGGCGGCCGCGGTCTCGTCACAGGAGGTTTCCACTCCCAGGATGATGATATCTTTCACTTCATATACCTACTTGTACGTCATTTATTCCGGCTTCGTTATCTTCATGGAGATGCTTGACCATGATCAAGGCATCCTCCTGGTTGTCACTGTAGTAATTCTTGCGGATGGCGGCATGGATATACCCCAGGCTGGAATACAACTGCAGCGCGGGCTGGTTGGAAGGTCTTACTTCCAGGAGCATCATGCTGGCGCCTTTGCTGCGGGCCAGTTTTTCCTGGGTCCGCATCAGGATGCGGGCGATGCCTTGACCTCGGAATTTGGAAGCCACTGCCACATTAGTAAGGTGGGCTTCCTCCATGACCGTCCACATCCCGATGTAGCCGGCCAGCTCTCCGGCCCAGTCACAAACCAGGTAGTTGGCATAGGCGTTCTGCAGTTCCGCCTCGTATGAGCTCCGCGACCAAGGCAAACTGAAGGCTTCATGTTCAATAACCATCAACTGATCCAGATCCTGGACGGTCATTTTCCGGATCATGAACGCATTGTTCAGCACTTACAGCTCTCCTTTTCCCAGTTTCCGTTCCGCCTCTGACAAACGTATATAACGGGGGCGCATCAACATGGCCTCTTGGTATTCCCCCCGGCCGGCCTTGACCAAAGCCAGGCTGCCCAAGGCGCTCGCTCGCGGCAGCATTAAATGGGCCGGCGCGACATGAAGCTGATCCCCCAACTGGGGTTCGAATATCTCCCGGTAAGGGGCAAATCCGTCTCCCAGCATGATGATTCCCGGTCTCCCCTGCTGCCGGGCCAGTTCCCGGGCCGAGCGGGCAAACTGCTCCGCCGGGCAAGCCACCTCTTCGCCTATCAGCCGGGGATAAGGTCCGCGGTTGTCATAGCAGCCCCCGTATACCTCCTGGCGGCGCGCGTTCAGCAGCGGGCAGACCAGGTAGTCGGTGAAGCAAATATTATGGGCCAGGGTTGCCAGGGTCGATATACCCACTACCGGCAGACCGGCGGCCAGGCTCAGTCCCTTGACGGCCGCCAGGCCAATGCGCAGGCCGGTAAAGGAACCCGGGCCTATGGTTACCGCCAGGGCGTCCAGGTCCCGGACGGTCAGCTCGCAGCCCTGCAGGATCTGGTCCACCAGCGGCATCAGCATCTCGGAATGGGTCTGTTTGAAGTTAATGAAGCTCTCTCGCACCAGGGTCCCGTCCCGGACCAGGGCCACCCCGGCTACCGGGGTGGAGCTATCGATGGCCAGAATCAACAATGCCCTTCAACCTCTCCAGTTTGAGCTGATATTTGGCGCCCCGGGCGGCGATATGCACCTTGCGGGGCAGATCATAGTCATCCCCGCTCAATTCAATATCCACCTCCAGGGCTTCCCCCGGCAGGAGCTCTTCCCCCACCGAGGCCCATTCCAGCAGGGAAATACCCCCGCTTTCCAGGTAATCCTCCAGTCCCAGATCATCCAGGTCCGTCGCCTCCAGGCGGTAAAAATCAAAATGGTAAATGACCGGATGGGCCGGATAGACATTCATCAGGGTGAATGTAGGGCTGGTGACCGGTCCCCCATATCCCAGTCCCCGGGCTACGCCCCGGACCAGGACGGTTTTACCGGCTCCCAGTACTCCCCTTAAATATACGATATCGGAAGGACCTAAAACAGCGGCCAAAGCCTGGCCCAACTGCAGCATCTCTTCTTCATTGTGCGCCATCAAATCCATATATACTCCTCGGTTCCCAGCTATCCGCCCAGCTTCTGGTACTCGTCCCGGATCAATTTGAAATCCTCCCAGGCCGGCCGCTTGTAATTGGGATTGCGCAACAGGGCGGCGGGATGGAAGGTACCCATCATCTTGATCCCCTCCCGGGCGAACCACCGCCCGTGCACCTGGGTTATCCGGGCCTTGGGATCGATTATGGCCTGGGTGGCGGCCGATCCCAGGCAGATGATCAGACGCGGGTTAAGGATACGAATCTGGGCCTCCAGAAACGGGCGGCAGGCCTTGAGCTCATCCGGATTGGGCAGTCGGTTGCCCGGGGGGCGGCACTTCACCACATTGGTGATATAGACCTTAGGCCGATTGAATTCGGCCGCCGCCAGTATTTTGTCCAACAATTGCCCGGCCCGGCCCACGAAAGGGATGCCCTGCTCATCTTCATCCTTGCCGGGTCCTTCGCCCACAAACATGATGCGGGCCTCCCGGCTGCCATCCCCGAAAACCACCTGTCGGCAGGTACTCCTCAAGACACAGCGCTGACAGTCGCGGGCCAGCTCCTGCAACTGCCGATAATCCTTAATATCCGGATAGCCCTCCCCCTCTTTCACGCCGGGTAAAAAAACGGCCCGGCTCTTGGACGGCGGTAACGGCGGTGCTGGTGGAATTATTGCCTTCAGCGGCGGATTCAATTCATCAAACAAACCTGGTTGTTCCTCAGCCATGGAATCTTCCTCCCCCACCCATCGGCTCCCATGTCAACATAATTGCCAATGCAAAACCGCCTATAACAGGCGGTTATTTTTCCAATATTATATAACATTGCCGGTCAATATTAAAACCGGTTCGAAAGAGCAATCTGCCTTACCCGATAATCATCAGACCGACCCCTTCTCCAGCAGGTTGTACAGATCGTCGAACCCATTGCCGATCCGCCAGAAGCTGATCCCGCCCAGTCCATACTGCTTGACCAGGTCCAGTTTTTTACCCAGGCTCTGCTCGTTTTCCAGCCAGATCTGGTGCCGGACCTGGTTGGCATCGGTATAGGTATAGAAAGGGCTGCTGCTGGCCGGATCGTAATGGGCAACTGCTCCATAACGACCCATCACCTGAACCAGCTTGTCATGGGTCACCGTGGCCGTAGTGACCCCCTGCCCCCAATCATACCCATAGGTAGCCATCCCGATCAGCAGTTTGTCGGCCGGGATGCGGGCCTGGCCGCGCATATAGCTGATGACCTCTTCCACCCACCACAGGGGGGCCACCGCACCTGCCGGGGTGGTCTTGTAATGATAGTCGTAAGTCATGATGACCACATCATCGGCGATCTCCCCGATGCGGCGATAATCATAGGGGGTGGGCCAATTGTCCTTAGCCGTCCGGGCGAACACCGCCACCGACAGTTCCCTGCCGGGACCCAGTTCTGATTTCAGCTCCTTCAGAAACAGAGTGAAATTCGGCCCATCCTGGGCGGGTATGAATTCGAAATCGATGTTGACCCCATCGTAACCATCCTGCTGCACCCGGCGGCCCAGTTGGGCGATCAGGTTGGCCCGCCGCTGGGGGCTGGACAGCAGGCTGTGGAGTCCTTCCTTGTCCATAAACACTACACTGGCGTGAGTCTTGATGCCCCGCTGGCGCAGGAAGGACAATACCTGGGCATAGTTGTCCTTATATTCGTAAAACAGGTCGCCCTGGCTGTTGGTCTCAAACCACCGCAAGGCCACATCGGTAAATAGACCTGCATTTTCCTGGAGTTCAGCGAAACCGCCCCAATAGTAATAGGCGAAGACTTTGGGAGCCCTCTGTCCTTCCTGCTGGAACTCGATGGCCGCTTCGCCCCGGGCGCTGTTCCAGGTGACGACCCCGCCCAGGTGTTCGGCGAAGAAACGCAGGGGCAGATAGGTGCGGTTCTGGTATATGTAGGGGGCGCTGTCCAGCTGATACAGCTGGCCGTCCACCAGCACCCCGGTACTGCCGATATGAAATTGAAAGGTCCGGTCCATGCAGGTGACATTGACCTGGCGGGCGGCGCCGTTCCAGAGCACCGATCCCTGCAGGGCCTGGTCTTCGGCCACAA
The DNA here is from genome assembly GCA_964580805.1 of uncultured Syntrophomonas sp. Taxonomy (GTDB): domain Bacteria; phylum Bacillota; class Syntrophomonadia; order Syntrophomonadales; family Syntrophomonadaceae; genus PHAA01. Next base: position 10,128 of record CAZOMS010000056.1, read on the forward strand.
ACCGCAGCGGTACCATGACCCGCTGGTTGACGATCTGGGCGGGGGGATTTAGATTCCTGCTCTGGCCATTGATGCGGATAGCCGGGGCCCAATTGCCCAGCGCCACGCTGGCCGTCACTAACAATAGTAATAAGGCAAAAATAACGGTAATTACCTTCCTCAATTCCCTATCCCCTTATTTAACAATTACTAGAGTAATTCGAAGATGGATGGGAATCTCCTTGATGTAAATTATGGAATAAAAATGCCGCTAAGATTCTGCCCAACGGGTCAGTATCAAAGCGGCCGGTTCATTCCTGGCGCCGATTCATCAATGCGTGTACTTGGCGCGCAAAAACATGCTATTCAGGTCTTCGGCGGGGATGTGGACCATATTTTCCTGGCCGACCACCGCCAGGATGACCATCTCTTCTCCGCTCAATTCCTCCTGGTATGAACCCAACACGCAGATAGTCATAGGGTTACCGTCCATATATACGGTAAACAGATCGCCTTTATTCAACCTTTTCCCCCCACCAGTAACCATCCACCATTACCCTTTCCACCCGGGACCGGAAATCCAGCGGGTGCCCCGAATATATAGCCAGGTCGGCTCGTTTACCCGCCGTTATGGTTCCCAATTCGTGATCCAGCTTGAGCATCCGGGCCGGGGTACTGGTCACCGCGGCCAGAGCCGCTTCTTCCTCCAACCCTTCCCGCGCCGCCAGGGCGGCGCACACCCGCAGGTGTTCGATCGGTATGACCGGATGATCGGTTATTAAACAGAACCTTACTCCCCGCTCCGCCAGCAGGGCGGCATTGCGGAAAGACACTTCCTTCATCTCCACCTTGGCCCGGTTGGTAAACAGGGGGCCCAAGGCCACGGGTACGTCTCTTTTAACCAGTTCATCCGCCACCAGGGCTGCCTCGGTACCGTGCTGGAGCTGCATCTCAATGCCGAACTCATCCTTAATACGCAAGGCCGTCAGGATGTCATCGGCCCGGTGAACATGCAGCAACAGGGGCATCTCTCCGCGCAGAACCTTGAATATCGCCTCATTACGGTATAATTCGGCGGCCTTGATATCCTGTTTATCCATCAGGCTGCGGGCGCTGGCGAAGGCCTCCCGCAGCAGGCTGGCGCTGGCCATCCTGGTCTTGGGGGCTTTCTTCTGGGCCCCATAGACCCGTTTGGGATTCTCGCCCAGCGCCGCTTTCAATCCCCAGGGATTACGGCACACCATCTCCGCCGGACCGGGCGCCAGGGTCTTGAGAAAAACCGCCTGCCCGCCTAGTATATTGGCGCTGCCGGGCATACACATAGTCCTGGTCACCCCTCCCCGCAGGGCATCGGCGAAGGCCAGATCCATGAAGTTGATCCCGTCCACCGCCTGCAGCTGCGGCGTGATCGGGTCGCTGGTCTCGTTGACGTCGTCGCCCTCGATGCTGTAGATTTCCTCCTCCAACCCGATATGGGTGTGGGCGTCGATCAATCCGGGCAGGATATATTTACCCCCGGCATCCACGACGGTGGCCGCGGCCGGTACCGCCAGCCCCTCCCCCACCGCCTGGATAAACTGCTCCTCTACCAGTATTACTCCCCCGTGTATGACCCCGCCTTCCATGGTATATATCGTGGCGCCTTGGATGGCTATCATTAAAACAAGTTCCTCCCCCTGCAATAGTATCTTATGAATGCCGTTTA
>CAZOMS010000057.1:0-11778 GCA_964580805.1 uncultured Syntrophomonas sp.
AGATATCGATAAAGACTGGCGTAGTCCCGGTAGTTGAGCAATTGGCATATGACCTCCAAAGCTTCCAGGACACGGTCTATTTCTTCATAGGTTATGGTAAGAGTCGGTTCCAGACGCAGGGTCATGGAGTTATTTAAAAAAGGCGCCAGGCGGATCTGGTATACGTTGAGCAGAAATCCGGCCAACAAGGCAGTAAAACCGCCCTGTTGCTCCATATAAGCCATATCATAGGACCCGCTATCCTGCATGGAATAAAACTCTATCCCCACCAGCAAACCCTGACCACGGACTTCTTTAATCACGGCAGGGTAATTCCGCCCCAGTGTCCGCACCCGCTCCAACAAGTATTCCCCTTTGGCGGCAACCTCTTTGACCAGCGCCTGTTCTCCGGCGCAGAGCCTCTCCAAGACCGCGATGCCCACTGAGCAGGTAAGATTGTTGTTGGCAAAGGTTGAGCTATGCAGCATACCGAAATCCTCGTTCCAAGCCCGGGGCGAACTCAGGCATACCCCCAGGGGCACCAGTCCGCCGCCCAACGCCTTGGCCAAGGTCATGATGTCCGGCTCCAGACCGAAATGCTCACAGGCAAATAGTTTGCCAGTGCGCCCTAAACCGGTTTGGATCTCGTCTACAATAAACAGTACGTCGAATTCCCGGCAGATCTGCTGCACTTCCTGTAAGTAATGGGCCTGACCGACCACAACCCCGCCCTCACCCTGAACCAATTCAATAATGAAAGCCGCTGCCTCATGATGACGATCTTCCAGGACCTGGCGCAGGCTGGCGGCATCATTATACGGTATTTTGAGAAATCCCGGGGCTGGAGCCCGAAATGGGGCCTGGTAGGATTGTTTGCCGGTGGCTGACAACGAGCCCAACGTCTTGCCGTGGAAACTATTGTAGGTCGAGATTATGATTTCCCGGCCGGTAGCCGAACGGGCCAGTTTGAGCGCCGCCTCCACCGCTTCGGTGCCGCTCTGGCAGAAGGTGGAATAGCACAATTCACCCGGCGAGCAGTCGGCCAGTATATTCGCCAAACGCAGGGCCTCACCAGGCAGCGAGGGCTGAACCAGGCTGGGCAGCTTGCTGCTCCGGGCGGCCAACAGCGCATCCCAGATAAAATCGGGATTATAGCCAAAGGGCACCGCCCCGTATTGGGCGATAAAATCCAGGTAACGTATGCCCCGGTCATCGGTCAAATAAGTGCCTTCCCCCTGGATGTAGTTTTTATCCAACTGAAAGCTCTCCAAAATCTTGATCAAGCTGGGATTAAGCAGGTCTTTCCTTAAAGCTGACATTGGCTCCTCCTCTTGTGCACACTTTTGTGCAAATGACTGATTACATATATTTTATATCTACGCCCAGTTTTGTCAAACCGGGGAGCCCCTATACAGGGATTATGCCTGGCTGCGCCAGGCAATAACGGCGCCGCGCAAAAAAACCGGCCATTTACATGGCCGGAGCACGGCACGATTCATTTTAACGGTGGCGTCATTTGTTGCGGATATACTTAAGCGTAATATGGGGACGGCTTGATTTGCGGGATTGGATCTCAAACTGCTTCAACGATGATATAAGCGGGGTGAGCTTGGCATGCCCATAGTTACGGGTATCAAAATCAGGGTAGCGTTTGTTGAGCCGCTTCCCTACTTCACCCAGAAAAGCCCACCCGTCATCATCGGAGGTCTCGTTAACAATGGTACGAATGGTTTCAATCAATTCAGTGATCCCAGCCATACCTTCCTCAGAGGGGGTCGTCTTTTCCACCTTGCCAGCGGCCGGAGTTTTTTCCGCTGCGGTGGGAGCGGCCAACACCTCCAGGTATTTGAACTTCTCGCAGGCGGTAATAAACGGCAGGGGCGTCTTCTTCTCGCCCATGCCGACCACATACATACCGGCCTCGCGCAGCCGGGCCGCCAACCTGGTGAAATCGCTGTCGCTGGACACGATACAAAAGCCGTCTACGTTTTTGGAGTAAAGTATATCCATGGCATCGATGATCAGGGCTGAATCAGTGGAGTTTTTCCCGGTGGTATAACTGTATTGCTGGATAGGGGTGATAGAGTAATTGAGCAAGACCCCCTTCCAGGATGACAGGTTGGGATTGGTCCAATCTCCATAAATCCTCTTATAGGTCGGAGTCCCATGGCTGGAGATCTCATCAAAAATATATTTTATATATTTATCGGATACATTATCGGCGTCTATCAGGACCGCCATTTTTCTTTCGTTTTCCATTACTCTGCCTTTCCTTACATCGGGCCTTTATTTTTCCATATCATCTTAAAACACCCTGAGCCTGCAGTCAACTTGCCTCCGGCCAACTTTTTCCTTGACTTAAAGTGAATGTTCATTTATTATTGCATCAAGGTGATGTTATGCGAAGAAAAGATGACCGTAAACAAGAAAGTATCAAACAAGCGTTGCTCAAGCTGATATTGTCGGAAGGCCTGCAGGGTGCTTCCATAGCCAAGATAGCCCGGGAAGCGGGAGTATCACCGGCGACCGTTTACATTTATTACGATAATAAGGAAGCCATGCTCCAGGACACCTACCGGGAGTACCAGCAACAGGTACGGGATTTTTTAACCGCCCGGGTGCGCCGGGACATGTCCGGGGAGCAACTAATCGAAACCTTGGTCCGGTCTTATTACACCTATATAACCAGTCACGGGGAAGTGTTTTATTTTGTGGAGCAATTCTCCAGTTGTCCGGCCTTGTGCGACAAATGCCACACCCGGTCCGAGCAGCTGCCCATAGAAGATGTCCTGAACGAATTCAAGCGGCGGCGCATTCTGAAAGACGTTGACAATACCAGTATTCACGCCATATTGTTTAACCCCGTCAAAACCATCGCGGTCCACTCGCGCGACCGGGGAGCTGAACCAGTGGCAATGCTGGAGGATATGATCCAAATGATCCAGGCCGCACTGTTGCGATAATTGTTTCATTATTAATGAGGGACTTGCTCCCTTATAAATTTGCTCTTATTGTAAGTGATTGTTCACTTATTTAAGTGACCTCTAATAGGAAAGGACGACCGATATGAACCATCAAGCAGAACAATTGAGACTCGATGTCATCCCTATTTCAGATATAATTCTATTGCCCGGCATGGAATACACCCTTGCCTATAAGGGCGAATCGCTCCAGACCCTCTTGCACGACAACGAGGAGCAGGCCATCGTGCTGGCACTGAAACGGAACTCGAAGCATACCTCTCCTGACGCTGATGATTTTTACCGGGTCGGCACCCTGGTCAAGCTCCTCAGCAAACAGAAGCAGGAACAACATCACCTGTTGAAGATCAAGGTATTGGAACGGGTCGAGGTTATCGATCTGTCCATCGATAACGGGAAAGTCTCGGCTGAGTATACCCTGGCCCCGGATTTTGTCGATCTGGACCTCAAGAGCCGGGAAGAGATGCTCAACTACATCAAGCGTCTGATCCATGAGATCGGAGCCCATTTCAAGGGATCTGAGCCTTTCGTCAAGGCGTTCGACGGCGAACAGGATCTCAACCTATTGATGGGCCATGTGGGACAATACCTGCATATCTCCGGCGCTGAAAAGCAGGCCCTGATTGAAACCCGCTCCCTGAAAGGGCGCAGCCTGCAGTTTATGGACCATCTTCTCAAGCAGAAAGAGTCGATCAAGCTGCAGATCGAGATGGCCGAGAAAATGAGCGATAAGGCCAATAAGGCTCATCGCGAGACGGTGCTGCGGGAACAATTGAAGAACATCCAGGACGAATTGAAGGAAGGCGCTCCGGAAGGCAAAAACTACCGCCGCCTGATTGAGGAAGCGAGTATGCCCCCCGAGGTATTGAAGGTCGCCCTGGCCGAACTGGACAAATACGAGAGCCAGAGTCCCAACAGTCCTGATTACAATGTAATCCGCAACTACCTGGACATCCTGGTCGAATTGCCCTGGCGTCCGGGTGAGACACGGGAAATAGACTTGCAGGTTTCGCGCCAGATCCTTGACGACCAGCATTACGGGCTGGAGAAAGTCAAGGACCGCATCATTCAGCACCTGGCGGTTATGAAGCTCAGAAAGGATAAGAAAGGTTCCATTATATTACTGGTAGGACCTCCTGGGACCGGCAAAACCAGCCTGGGTAAAAGCATCGCCGAAGCTCTGGGCCGCAAATACATCCGGGTCAGTCTGGGAGGTATAAAGGATGAAGCCGAGATCCGCGGTCATCGCCGCACCTATGTGGGCGCCCTGCCGGGCCGGATCATTCAGAACCTGCGCAAGGCCGGCCAGAAGAACCCGGTTTTCGTACTGGACGAAGTGGATAAACTGATGGCTGCCTACAATGGCGACCCGGCAAGCGCCTTGCTGGAGGTGTTGGACCCCGAGCAGAACGGCACTTTTACCGATCATTACCTGGAGGTTCCATACGACTTGTCGGAGATATTTTTCATTGCTACCGCCAACTCGACCGATACCATACCAGGACCGTTGCTGGACCGGATGGAGGTAATCCCCATCTCCAGCTATACTCAGAATGAAAAGTTCCACATCGGCCGGGAGCATTTGTTGCCGGCAGTGCTGGAGGAACATGGGCTGAATACGGAGATGCTGGTCATCGAGGATGAAGCCATACGCCAAGTGATTGCCGATTACACCCAGGAGGCAGGAGTCAGAGGTTTAAGAAGGCAGCTGGCCTCCATTGCCCGGGTGGCTTCGGAGAAAATCGTTTCCGGCAAGGCGCCGACACCTTACGTGGTAACCCCGGATTTGCTGGAAGAGATACTGGGCCACCAGATGGCCCGGCATGACGTAGCCCAGGACGACAATCCTCCCGGTGTAGCCACCGGACTGGCCTGGACCCCGGTAGGCGGAGAGATCTTGTTCATCGAGGGTACCGACATGGCCGGGTCCGGGCAACTGATCCTGACCGGCAAACTGGGCGAGGTAATGCAGGAATCGGCTCGCATCTCGCTGAGCCTGATCAAGTCCCGGCTGGCGTTGAGCAGCCTCAATTTCAACTTCAAAGAGAGGGACGTGCACATTCACGTGCCGTCGGGAGCGGTTTCCAAAGACGGGCCCTCTGCCGGAATAGCCTTGTTCACCGCCCTGGCCTCACTGGTCACCGGCATCAAGGTCAATCCGACCCTGGCCATGACCGGCGAGATTACCCTACGGGGAGCGGTTCTGCCGGTAGGCGGGATCAAGGAGAAACTGCTGGCCGCTCATCGGGCGGGGATCAAGAAAGTGCTCATCCCCAAGGAAAACCTGCGCGATCTCCAGGATCTGCCGGAAGAGGTCCGGGAACAGCTCCAGGTCCAAACGGTGGAGGTCATCGAGGACGTTCTTCTGGAAGCCCTGGGTCTAAAGCTCCCCAAACCTGAGATATTGCTCCGGTCCGGGATCACCCAGGACGGCGATCTCTACCGGTTCAGCAGTTGATCGCGGGCTCACCTGGCCTGAACCTTTACCGTGCAGGACAAATAGATTAGGTATTATTGACATCGATACACACATTATATAGGGCACCCGTTGGCAATGCGGGTGCCTTGGTGTATAAAAAAGTTTATATCTGAGCAGCCCGAGCAAAAAAAGACCTGGAGCGCGGCGATGTGAATTCCCGGAATTGAGGCTGACCGAGCAACGTCGATCGAACTTGCGCAGCAAGCATGCCTCTTGCAAGATTCGTAAAATTTGGCTCAATAGCGTATATTATATCTAACCCTTTATCTCCCGGGAATAAACATTTCCATCATGCGGCAAAAATGAGATTTCAGCCGCAGGCCTTTATTAATTAAGTAAACTACAGACAGGAGGTGTATTTATGTCATCTATACAATGGGTCTTGATCGCTATCTTATGCGGGGCGGTGGAGATATTCTCGTCCGGCTTCTGGTTTTTATGGCTGGCCATCGCCGCTTTACTGGTGGCCGGCGCCGCCGCGGTGGGAATCTTAACCGGTCTGCCGGCCCAGCTGCTGGTCTTCTCCATTATCACCCTGGTGTTAATCGTATTTACCCGGCCGCTGCTGATGAAGACCGTCAAATCCAATGATACCGTCAGCAACGTAAAGGCTCTGATCGGCCAGCAGGGCATGGCCCTCACCCCCATTTCACCCATGAGTTTCGGTCAGGTCAAGGTCAATGGTGAGATCTGGACCGCCACCTCCAAGGAATACATCGAAGAGAACATCCGGGTGATAGTAATTGGAATCGACGGCGTTAAGCTGGTAGTCGACAAGGCCTTTATCAACCTGAAATAAAAATACATTATGGGATTAAGAAAGGATGAGATGAATGGATACCTTTGTAACCGTCTTCGTCAATGTGATCCTGGTGCTGTTCGTGATACTGATCGCCTATTCCTCCATCAAGATCATTCGGCAGGCCTCGGTAGGCATAGTAGAAAGGTTGGGCAAGTACCATAAGACGGCCGAACAGGGCATTAATATGCTGATACCCTTTGTGGACAGTTTTCGGTCCATCGTCGACCTGCGCGAACAGGTGGTCAGTTTCGCCCCTCAACCGGTAATCACCAAGGACAACGTGACCATGATGATCGACACCGTCATCTATTATCAGGTGACCGACGCTTTTCGTTTTGTGTATGAGATCCAAAACCCGATTTTCGCCATCGACAATCTGACCGCCACCACCCTGCGTAATATAGTCGGTGACTTGGAGTTGGATGAGACCCTGACCTCCCGGGACCTGGTCAATACCAAACTCCGTTCCATTTTAGACGAAGCCACTGACAAGTGGGGCATCAAGGTCAACCGGGTGGAACTCAAGAACATTCTTCCGCCCGAGGATATTCAGACCGCCATGGAAAAACAGATGCGGGCGGAGCGCGAAAAACGCCAGGCGATCCTGCTGGCCGAAGGGCAGAAGACCGCGGCCATATTAGAGGCGGAGGGGCTGAAACAAGCCAATATACTCAACGCCGAGGGTATCAAGGAATCCAATATCAGGCAAGCCGAGGGCACCCGGCAAGCCAAGATCCTCGAGGCTGAGGGGGAGGCCCAAGCTATCCTCAACGTGCAGCGGGCCTTCGCCGACAGTCTGGTCATGCTGCGCGAGGCCGAGAGCGACGACAAGGTGATAGCCCTGAAGTCGCTGGAAGCCATTAAAGTTTTAGGCGAAGGGCAGGCCACCAAGCTGATAATACCCAGTGACCTGGCCGGTCTGGGAGGCGTCTTTGCCGCTTTAAAAGAGGCGACGGGCTCAGTCCCAGCCGAATCGGCCGCTCCAAAATAAATCTGGCTTAAATGAGGCGAAGAGAGTAGAATTAATCTGATTAAAGCCCAATTGTTCAGGCTGTAAAGGATTGAGCTGACTATGGAGTCCCCTTCAGGCCGCAAACCCATGACCATCCTTTTCGGATCCATTTTCTTGGTGGGCATGGGCTTCAGCATAATTATGCCGGTTTTGCCTTACTATGCAGAGTCACTGGGAGCCAACGGCTTTCAGCTAGGTCTGCTGATCACGGTATACGCAGTTTGCCAGTTCGTATTCGCTCCCATCTGGGGAGCTTATTCCGATCGGGTCGGGCGCAAGCCGGTGCTGCTTATCGGAATCATCGGGTATGCCTTCACTTTTTTGCTCTTCGGATTTGCCACCGAGCTATGGATGCTGTACTTGATCCGAGCCGTGGGCGGCAGCCTTTCCTGTGCCACCCTGCCCACGGCCATGGCCTATGTAGCCGATTCCACCAGCCTGGAAAAACGAGGCGGAGCCATGGGAATGATAGGTGCAGCCATGGGTATGGGCATGGTTTTTGGCCCCGCCGTGGGCGGCCTGATGTCGCAAATCTCACTAGCCTTCCCCTTCACTTTTGCTGGTATCCTGGGGGTAATCAATGCTGCTGCCATTTGGCTGCTGCTCAAAGAATCGCTGCCCCTGGAGAACCGGGTCAACAAACACACCAAGATAGAAAGGGCCTCGCTGCTGGAAGGGCTGCGCAGTCCGCTGGTGATCTTCTTCCTGGTCATCCTGGCGGTCAGTATCGGCGAATCGATCCATCATGCCACTTTCGCTCTGTTTACCCAGGCCAAGCTTTCTTTTGGTGCTCATGATATCGGCTGGTCCTTTACTGCCGCCGGCATAACTTCCGCTCTGGTGCAGGGGCTGCTGGTGGGGAGGATGATCACCCGGGTGGGCGAAGAGCGGACCGCCGCCATCGGGATAACCCTGCTGGGAATCAGTCTGGCCTTGTTCATTTTCACCTATGACATTGTAAGCTCCGTTGTATTTATGGCGGTTTTCTCCACCGGCATCGGTCTGACCCGGCCATCTATTTCGGCGGCGGTGTCCAAGCGTACCCTCACCGCCCAAGGTTCCACCATGGGTATACTCCAGGGTTATGACAGCCTGGGCCGGGCTATCGGGCCGGCGTTGGGGGGATGGATGCTGGACCAGAGACTTAACTATGGTTATTACACCGGCATTATAGTGGTCTTGATCGCTCTAACTACCCTGGTCGCCGGCTCGCAGCTGCGCCGGATGGATCCCATAACCGCTCGGCGCGAGGTTGGTTAAGAATTTACCAGAGGGTGAGCCACCGAGGCGCCCGGTCAGCATCGAAAAGAGGAAGAAGTCATGAAACCAATCATAAGTTTCATCGGCCGGCACAACGCCGGAAAAACCACGCTATTACGGCAACTGGTAACCTGCTTGAAACGGCAGGGACTGAAAGTAGCTTTCGTCAAACATACCCATCATGATCCTATTGTTCTAGCCGGTAAGGATTCCGAGCTGGTCCTGCAATCCGGGGCCGATTTTGTGAGCGCCATCTCACCGCTCCTCAGCATCCATTATCAGCGTCACAAAGCAGAGCCGAGTCTGGAAGAAATACTCGCATCAGTACCGGCGGACATAGATCTGATAATAGTAGAAGGCTTCAAACAGGAGGATTTGCCCCAGGTGGAGGTCTTGCGCCAAGTAATCGATCCCGTCCCCATGCTCCTTCCCCGTACCATCGCGCTGGTAAGTGATTTCTCCCTGGAGTGCGGCTTACCGGTGATCCCGAGTGATGATACTGAAGCTCTGGCCCGGTTCGTATGCCGCTTCTGCCAGTTGCCTTGTTCTTAACCAGCCTTTCCCATTCGAGACCGATCCAATTTTTATCAATTCTTGCCTCCCCCCCAACCGAATATGATTTATTATTGAGCCGCTGCCCGGATACGGCTCTGCCCTTCCCGCAGCAAGGAAACACTACACCCGGTTTCATCTGCTTGGGCTCGGTAGTCACCCAGCCTTATTGACAGCTGCCTTCCGGGAGACCCCCTGCGTCCGGGAGTATGGTTGCCATGGGTGTGCAGGTCAGCAAGCCTGGCATGTTTCTCCAGTCTCCTGAATAGAATTAATAAGACCAGCGCAGAATCCCGAGTGCCGGAATCTCCCGGCATACTTGGGAGTCTGGTCACAGGGTCGGATCGAAAGGGAGGTAATGGCGTGAAAAAGTATGTATTGATTGCGGTGGCAATGATCGTGCTGGCCGGGGCGGGTCTTTACCTGGCTTCCATGGGCAAGGCCGATAAGGTTCAGCAAATACCGGAAGTGTTCCGCGGCCTGGGTATCGGCTGGGTGACCAATGATGATGGTATAACCCTGCTCCAAGCCCGGTCGGGGGCCTCCGTCTACCCTATCATTCATGATGACCAGGCTATGTATATATTAAGCGGCAACGCCGACCAGATCAAAAAATATCATGTCGACAAGGGGCGGCAGGAGATCGTCATAGAACAGGATCTGGTGAAACCGCAAACATCCAGGGAGATCCCTTTCCAGTTGGTCACGATACCCGCCGCTAAATATCACAGCATCGCTAAGGATGGTAAGGTCATGGTCCGGATCCAATTCAACTATCTTGATAACCAATCCATATATATTCAATATGACATTTCCACCAAGACCAGTAAATTGGTGGATGGAGCCCAATTGGCCCAGTAAGCAGCCTGAATCCGGGACTGAGGCGCAGGAGTCGGAGGACGGAACTGTGGACCGGGGGGAAATGAATATTCGCCGCGGCTCGAATCCGAACAGAGGCGGGCCGCTTTCTTCATCGTCGGATTTAGGCGAGGGTCAGGGGGCAGCCATGACTTTCCATGATTTGTTCCATATGGCTGGCTTGACTAGTGAATTTGGGCTAGAATTAATATGCAAACAACTATTAGTAAAAAATATCTGGAAAGAGGTGTTGGTTTATGGCTCATTCCCTTCCTGAACTGCCCTATGCCTATGATGCTCTGGAACCGCATTATGATGCGGAGACGGTCAGATTACACCACGATATGCATCACAAAGGATATGTAGACGGCCTCAACGGCGCCGAAGCCAAACTGGCTGACGCGATCGCCAAAGGCGATTTCGGTTTGATCAAACATATTGAACGGGAACTGGCTTTTCATGGCTCCGGCCACATACTCCACACCATGTTCTGGGAGAATATGAAACCGGGCGGAGGCGGCTCTGCAGGCGGAGCGGTGGCAGAGCTGATCGATCGTGATTTTGGCTCCTTCGACAACTTCAAGAAACTCTTCACCGCTGCGGCAGTAGCTGTAGAAGGCTCCGGTTGGGCAGTACTAGCCTGTAACCCCGCTTTTGAGAAACTAGTAGTCCTGCAGGCGGAAAAACACCAGGATCTGACCCAGTGGGGCGCGGCGCCGCTGCTGGTGTGCGATGTCTGGGAACATGCCTACTACCTGAAATACCAGAACAAACGGGCGGCTTGGGTAGAAGCCTGGTGGAACCTGGTCAACTGGGATGATGTAAATCGCCGGGTGCTTCAGATGCAGTGCAAGTGCTAACCAGAGTAAATGGCTAAATAAAGGGGCAGGCTCTAGCCTGCCCCTCTGTCGTTGGTTTATAAGTCACTTAGCGCAAGGCACTAGGAATGCCCGTCATTGCAGCGTACATAAGGTACGGCGATTGAGCGGGCATTTCGTATTGACGCAACTACGGCTTGGAGAGAAATTATTAAGTTCCGTTTACCATTCCGCCGGCAGCTGGCGCAGCTGTTGGAGGTAATAAACCGGGCCATCCAGGCAGATGAATTCGCTGCCGATGTTGCAGCGGCCGCATTTGCCGATCCCGCATTTCATCCGCATCTCCAGGGTGGTTATGACCTGGTCGTCAGCATACCCCATCTTTTCCAGGGACTGCAGGACGAACTTTATCATTATGGGCGGTCCGCACACCACCGCCACCGCTCCCTCAGGACTGGGAGCGAGCTCTTCCAGATAGGCGGGGACGAAGCCCACATGACCGTCCCAATCCGGTTCCGGGTTATCGATGGTGACGAAAACCTGGGTGTCCTGCTCCCGGGGCCACAGGTCAAACAACTCCTCCTTGAAACAAAGGTCAGCCGAACTGCGGGACCCATAGATGATGGTGATCTTGCCATAATCCTGGCGGTGCTTGAAGCAATACTTGATAAAGGAGCGCAGGGGGGCCAGGCCAATACCACCGGCTATGAATACCATGTCCTTGCCCTTGCAGGCTTCCACCGGAAAACCATTGCCGTAAGGTCCTCTGACTCCGATCTTCTGGCCTATTTCTATCTGATGCAGTTCGTCGGTCAAAAGGCCCACCCGTTTGATGGCAAACTCCAGGTACTCCTGTTCCTCCTGCCAGGTACAGGAGATCATGGCTTCCCCCACTGGCAAATGCGAGATCATACCGCACTGCCCCGGTTGGACCTGGAACGGGAGTCCGCTGCCGCCGGTGTTGCGCACGAAAAAGCTCTTCACGTCCGGGGTGCGGTCGACAATATCTATTACTTCCACCACGGTGGGTACCAGCG
>CAZOMS010000058.1:0-11597 GCA_964580805.1 uncultured Syntrophomonas sp.
CTTTATCGCCAATGCCTCTGCTTCCTTATCCGTCAATCACTGTGGGTAGTTACACCTCAGCAAGCAGCTGCTCATTATTGGTACCATCATGATATTGTTTAAATGCTTCGTACACTTCATTGATCTTACAAATACGTCCCGTGCTGTTCTGGCCGGTTAAAAAATCGCGGATAAAGAAGTCAAAATAATCAGTATAACCTTGTTGCCCAAAACCTTGCTCCATGGGGCGCCAGTAGGTAGTATAGAGTTTGTTCTGCATTTCTGGTACTTGCCCCATTAGGATATAGTTGCGAATAAGGTCTGCTTGAGATAAATCCTTACCGGTGGAATTCATGCTTTCAAAGATCAATTGCGGATTATCCTGAGTTTTATCTAACGCGACGGAAACCAACATAAGGCGATTGATGCCTTTGTATATTGTCTCTACGCTTTCCCCGCTCTGCTCAATAAGATCCAAATACAAGGCAAAATTCCTGAGCATTTGTTCGGATGGATTGGGGAGCATTTTCTCCGTACCTTCGAGGATATGTATAAAGGTATCCTTATCCTGCTCGGTTAATAGAATTTTGTATTTGTCGCTACCAACCTCATCGTTATTCAGCAAAAAGTAGTTCCTTATCTTGTTTGGATTAATGATGTCTCCTTGTTCGTTTTTCTCGATATATCTGGACAACGCACACAGTAGAAGAGAAAGCGTTGTAAGTCGCTGCTGCCCGTCGATCAGCAGAAATTGTTGCGGCTTACCGATGGGCGTACCAAGATCGATATAAACCACCGAGCCGATAAAATGCACCATGCCGTCTTTATGGCAGGTGATTTGAATGATGTCTTTCCATAGCTGGTTGCATTGCTTGGCTGTCCAGCTATAGGTACGCTGATATATAGGTACGACAAACTGTATCGCCCCATTCATTAGTTTCTGTAAACTAGTTTCCCCTGCTTTCACTATAAATGCCCCTTCCACCACAGGTTGTCGGATAACTGGACTCTCCGATTAATTGATGATATTCGTTAATCGCCTTCTCATACCTTCCCCATAATATTCAGCAGGGTCTGATAACTGTCGACGTCATGGTATTTGACTTTACTGGTGGAAAGTTCATTAAAGAGCCGTTTGGCGCAGGCGATCTTGGCTTGTTCGATGGGCCTCAGATTTAGGCTTTCCATGGTGCCCTTGGTCTCGGCGATAAAGTAAATGTGTTTCACGGTGCCCTCATTGAAGGCAATGGCCCAGTCAGGCGAGTAATTGCCCACGGGGGTGGGGATGTGGAAACCCCGGGGCAATTTGGCATACACACATACTTCTTCGGCACCATCCATATCTTCGGCAAAGCGCCGCTCCACGCTTTTTTCCGCAGTCCCGTCGGTGAAAACATAATCCTGGATGTTCTTTCTAGCCCTAAATGCCTTGGCGAAATCGCCCGCGCCCTTTTCTGCCGTAAAGATATTGCTGTCGTACTGCTTTTCTATTTCGTCATAAGAAATATATTCTACGATCATGGTGGCCTTCTGCTCATTGATCAGCCGAATCGCCTTCGATATGAATTCTTCTGGATTCTGCATGAACATGGCAAAAACGGTTCCCTTGATGCCGGTCAGAATTTTAGCCACAGTCCTGCGGGTCAGGGTGGAGCCCTCAGCTATTTTGCCGATCAGATCATATTTGATCTGGCTCGTTTCAGCATGCCGGAGTGTTTCTGTTCTGGTTTTATCCTGATAGAAACTGTCACCTCGAGCCACCACATCCTCGTTAATCTCCACCAACTGTTTACCCATGGTAACGGTATATTGCAATTTGGATACGTACATTTTTTCATTAAGGGCGGTTATGGCTTTGCTGATTAATTCTTGACTGTCAAAATCAACCGTATAGGCGTACTGGTGATTGATGTAGTTCCAAAGGGTCTGGAATTCTTGTTTAAAGAAGTTGTCATTCAGGGGATTTTCGATCTTCGTCTTGTTACCATTGACGATCATCGCATCCAGAACGCTCTCGTCAAAGATGCCTTGCACCAATGTATGGACCCCTTCCCCTAATGGCTTCAAGGCTTCAGGTAGGTTGGCCAGACAATTGTTGGCCAAATCGGATCGGTAAGAGTCAGTTACATTGTCATTGTCATCGATATAATCATTCTTCAGCAGATAGCGGTAAATAGCCTTGGCCTGGGTAACATCCAAGACCACCGGCTGCTCGTCAACTATGACGGTTTTCCCGAGAAAATACTCCTGAGTAGCCTTGGAGGGACGATCGTACAGTGCTTCTTTGATACCTTTTTGCAGATCGGAGACAAAATCCTTGTATCCTTCGCTGGCGATCACAGTAAGCATATTGATTTCTTGGACGGATTCACCGCAACTCTCCCTATCCATGCGGTCCCCATGTTCATTTACCGAAAGGCGTAACCCCCGGCCAACTTCTTGGCGTTTGTGGGTAGGGCTGATTCCACCGTGTTTGAGGGTACATATCTGAAATACGTTGGGATTATCCCACCCTTCTCGCAGGGCAGAATGGGAGAAGATAAAGCGGACCGGTTCCTGGAAGCTCAGCAAGCGTTCCTTGTTCTTCAAGATCAGATCATACGCGGATATATCGTCGCTCACATCACTGCCTCGTTTGGTGGCGCTGTCCATCTTGCGGCCATGTTTATCAATACTGAAATAACCGGCATGAGTAGCCTTTGGTTCAATGCTTTTCAAGTATCTGGTGTATGGTGTGTCTTCCAGGGTCACGTACCGGTTAAAGACATTAAGGTACTCCTGCTCAAACATATGGCCATATTCAGAATTCACTTCTTCACCGGCTTCGTTATATACCCGGTATTTGGCTACTTCATCGATAAAGAACAGGGACAAGGTTTTAATGCCCAGTCCAAAAAGCTGTTTTTCTTTTTCGAAGTGAGAGACAATGGTCTCCCGAATTTGGATGCGGCGCATGTCCTTTTCAGCCACATCGCCGACAACCTCACCTAGGAAAATGGACTTGCCATTGGTAAAGAATACGGCATCGCGCAGGGGATCAATATCATTGATGTGATACCCCTGGTACTGTTCCATGTTGTTGGAGAGGGAATACAGATCGTCATCCACAGCCACGATACGTGATTCGCGGTTGATGGATCTCTGATATTTGATTTCCAACTCGATTTTGGCCATGGGAGGCTTCTTGGGGGAGATAATGATGTTTTCCAAATATAAATATCGATCTGTGCCGCGCAGGTTCTTAACTTCAAACCCCTTGACCTCAATCTTCTTAACTAGCTTCTTGTTGTAGGCGTCCACCGCATCCAGGACATACACCAGGTTATGATGCTGAACGTGGGTAGCTGAGTAATTCAAACAGAACAGAGGGTTGAAATTGGCCAGGGCATCCTGGGTTTTGTCTCCCCCCATCTTCTGCGGCTCATCCAGGATCAAAATGGGGCGGTTGGCCTTGATGACGTCGATAGGCCGGCGGCTGCCAAATTCATCGAGTTTCTCATAAATGCGGCGGGCTTCCTTGCTGGTGCCCCCTTCTTTCATGGTGGTGTTAAAGGCCTGTATATTTATAATCATAACGTTGATACCAGCACTGGAGCTGAAGTTGTCCAATTCGGTAAGATTTTTACTGTTGTAGATAAAGAAGCGGGCCTTCTTGCCGTAATGCTCCATGAAATGCTCCTGGGTAATTTGGAAGGATTTATATACCCCTTCACGGATAGCGATGGATGGAACCACCACTATGAATTTACTCCACCCATATAGCTTGCTTAGCTCAAACATGGTTTTTATGTATACATAGGTCTTGCCGGTGCCGGTTTCCATTTCCACATCCAGGCTGCATGCCCCCAGATGGCTGACCAGGTTGTCCGATTGCTTGATATTGTTGTAAGTCTGCATATTGCGGATATTAAGTAACAACTGTTCACCGGTCAAGGCCAAGCGAGCGTTTTCAAAACCAATGGAGTTATCGTCTTCGGCGGCCAAGCCGGGATCAATGAACATGGATAATTGGGGGCTTTGTTTTTTGTTGACTATGCCTAAATCGCGCACATAGCTCAAACGCTCAACATAAGGTTGTCCGGCAAAAATCTTCACTACGCTGTTCACCGCGTCGGTCTGGAAGGGCTGAATCTTGAATTGGAACTTCATTCAGACTCACCCCTATTCCGTTGCTTGGCGTCATTAAGCCTTTTGACCTCCCGATCAAAATCAGATAGATAATCTCTATCCTGACGCACGCGGAATTTGTTATATTCCTGCATGGCTAAAGACTGTGCCACATCCTGGCTCACTTTGCCAGCATTATTCAAAATGTCGTATTCACTGAACTTCAAAAATGCATCCAGACGGTCTGTCCAGTCGCTCATTTTCATCAGCCGGTTTCGTGCTGCCTGCAGTTCTGCGTGGTCCAGATACAAAGTGACTATACGATTGAGATGGTCAATCTCTTTTTCATTTAGATAATTCTTGGCTATGCCAACATCTGTAGAGAGTATCTTTCCCTCTGGTGCTTTTCTCCAGGTGGTCAGACCCATGTGAGGTTTGGTGCTGTCCGCTCGGGAAGAAATTATCTCCGCAGCAGTATGCCCGGTGATGGCAAAATGTAATTTGTTTTGGACCGTAGCATAGAACATACGGGTCTCAGAGGCGTCCTTGGAGTAGTCTATTGAAGTCGCGTATATGTCGGTGATTTTTTGGTAGGCCATCCGTTCGCTCGCCCGTATCTCCCTGATTTCAGCCAGCAATTCATCAAAAAAGCGAGCACTGAAACGGGAACCGTATTTGAACCGGTCATCATCAATGGCGAACCCTTTATTAATGTAGCTGTGGAGAATATCGGTTGCCCAACGGCGGAACTGGGTAGCGCGATCACTGCTAACACGATATCCTACAGCAATAACTGCCTCCAATGAATAGCATTTGACCGTGCGTTTCACGGTTCGGCTTCCTTCAGTTTGAACTACCGAGAAATCCTCGGTAGTTGCTTCTTCAGAAAGTTCATGCTCGGCGTAAATCTTCTTTAGGTGAAGGGAGACATTATCAGCTGTGCAGCCATATATTTCAGCGATTTTTCTTTGTGGGAGCCACAGATTGTCATTATCGAATAATACCTCTACATTTACGCTGCCGGATTCGTTCTGATACAAAATAATCTCATTGTCGGGTAATTGTTTGCGTTTAGTCATATTACAGCACCTTCCTTACGGTTGAGGGGCTGTAATTCTCGAATATCTGCTCAAAGTTGATGGCGACGCTATCACTAGCCATACCGCTGTCACGGAATACCGCATAATAGGGCTTTTTCTTGGCGATTTCGGTAACAACCCCGCTGGTGACCTGGCTGTCGAAGCAGGCCAGCAGGTAGTTATCAGCCACACTGAAAACCTGTTTGCCGGCGATGGTGGTTGCCTCGATTTTGCTGGAAAGGAGAATGCCCAGGTCAAGCATCACCTGGAAGAGTAGGTCTTCCGGGGCGCGATCAGGCTTGATGTTGTCCGTAAAGAGGCCAAGCTGTTCCTGCTTGTATTGGGACGGGTTGTAATAGACGTCCTGCATATTGGTTGAGTCCACCTTGAGGACGCGAAAGCCGATATCGGGTATTTTTTTATCGTCGCCCAGCTTTAGTTGCGATTGAGCTTGTTTAATCTCATTCGCGATTTTCTTGCCCGCCCGGCGGATACGTTCTTTGCCAATTTCCGAGATATTTTTGTATCCGGCTTTATATGCTTCCGATTTTTCATCGGTTGCCTCGGGTAGTTGGACCATTATGAATTTGCGGTTGCCCCCGTCTTCCGCATTCAATTGAATAACAGCGTGGGCTGTGGTAGCTGAGCCGGAGAATAGATCGAGAATTATTCCTGCATTGTCAGAACCGGTAATTATTAGTGTCTTAATAAGTGTTGTTGGTTTTGGGAATTCGAAGTAATCGTTTCCAAAAATACCCCTTATTTCCTTGGCGGAATCTACAGACACACCGCCATCTAAAATTATTGTTGAAAGCGTACTTCCTTGCCTTACTTCAGATAAGAACCTTTTTAAATATGGAGAACCGCTACCTTCTCTGAATCCAATTCGATCTTCCTTGAGCAAAACTGAAACCTTATCCTGATTGTATAACCAGCATTTATTTTTGGGCGGGAGATAGTCCTTTCCATTGATCGGATTCCTAATTGGAAAGACACAACTTTGAACTAACCGCCCCCCCTTGCCGTTAGCACTTAAATTATCAGCAAACCATGGTCCCCTAGGATCATTGTTAGGATTCTTATACTTTTCATCAATATCTTGGTTTCTAGGTTGAAGGTAAAGTCTGGCAGTTTCGACATTTTTGGAGTATACCAAGATATATTCGTGGATTTTACCGATAAACCTATCATTAGGAGTATTAGCCCGCCTTTTCCACACCAATTGCTCTATAAAATTCTTTTGGCCGAATATTTCATCGCATATTTTCTTAATATTATGAACCTCATTGTCGTCGATGCTAATAAAGATTACTCCTCCGTCGCTTAGCAAATCTTTTGCAAGTTTCAAACGCGGATAAATCATGTTTAACCAATCGGTATGAAAACGCCCATTACTTTCCAGGTTTTGAACCAGGCGACCGCCTTCCTCGTCGAATTGTCCGCTATGGGCCAGATATTCTTGGGTCTTCAGGGCGAAATCATCTTCATAAACAAAATCATTACCGGTATTATAGGGCGGGTCTATGTAGATCATTTTTACCTTTCCCAGGTAGGTTTCTTGTAATAATTTGAGTGCGTCAAGGTTATCGCCTTCTATGTACAGGTTCTCGGTAGTGTCAAAATCGACGCTCTCGTCTCGACAGGGACGCAGAGTTTTAGCGATGGGGGCATTGGCCATTAGGATGGACTTCCTCTTGTCCGGCCAGGTGAATTGATAACGTTCCTCGGGTCCTTCAACCAGATCCTTGGAAAGCTCCTGTCGCAGCACGTCAAAATCAATAGCTGGTTCTATGATAGCCGAACCATCTTCCCGGTAACCTTTGATAAGTTCTGTCAAGGTATTAGGAAACAACTCCCCGATCCTCTTAATGTTTTCTTCCACCTTATTGACGGAATGCATCTTTAACTTGTCCATTTTCATTCTCCCTTTTCTATGGCTAATGTTTGTTTAAGCAATTGCAGTTGGGTATATAATTCAAACCGCTTTTTGGGTTGTTTTTCGTTGCGGGACAGCCGGTCCATTCTATCTATTTCTTTTTGCAGTCGGAGGATGATTTCCTGCTTTTTTAATCTCTCCTCGATAGGCGATTCCGAATTATGCAGCCCGCATTCCTTAATTTCGAGGGCTATCTGCTCCACAAACCCTTCCCAAATCTTATCCAAAGTAAATCCGCGAGATTCCAGGTAAAGATCTTGGATGGGCAACCACTCGGTTTTGTAGAGCTTGTGGAAATACAGGGCCAGTTGTCCCTTGTCCAGATATTTGATCAGAAATAGAAGTTGATGGGGATTCTGCCGGGCGATGTGTTCGACGATTCGATAGTCAAAATCAGGCTTTTTCAATTCTATAGCCAGAACCAGAATTTCGTCTGCTTCATTCCCAGGTTCAACATTAATGGTATCGGGGGCCAGTTTATACTCTAATACGATCCGTTTGATATCAGAGACAAATTTTTCGCGGATATCCCGGCTTAAGGTGAGGTTTTTATAAAACGATTCTTTGGGCATGAGGCAGCCAACATACGCCGTAGTAGGAAAGCCTAACATGGTATCACCACCATGAAGCAGACCAATTCGAAATCATCCAGCCCGGAAATGGTGCCGGCGAGGAAGGTGGTCTGCCCCTTATTAAAGAAGCTGTCCAGATCGCTGGCTTCCTTGACACTGATTATGGATGAAATGGAGCGCTGCAGTAAGCTGGATACCCGGTCCATTTTTTTACCATCATTGGTTTCACGGTTAAATAATTGGCAAGCGCTCTGGTCAGGTGTGCTTTGACCACGGGAGAACCGGCGCATAATGTCCAGGGTGGCCTTAGGTTCGAGATGATTGCACACAACCTCGCCGTTATCGCCAATGTAGACCAGATAAAAAGGATGCAGACGATTCTGGTTTTTAATATTTACTGCCTGGTTGATGTTCTTCAATACAAAGATGACTCCGGGCTTTTCGCCTCTTACAACTGCATGGATACCCAGAGGGGTACGGTCCAGGGTAGGATGGTTTTTTATATAGGACAGCAGATCCATGCGGAATTCATTTAACCCCAAATCCATGATGGAAACCCCATTGGTCATTTCCTCCAGGTCTACAACCTCGTTCTGCAATTTCTCCAGCTGCTGGCGGCGATAAAATAAATCTCCATTTTCATCTTGATTGATATAGTCATCATCGCCAGTAGATGTCATGACCGAGATCCGCATTCTGGCTTCCACCCGGCTTTTTAGATTTATATAGTCATCCAGTTCCAAATCCGGCCAGAAATTGACCAGCTGGATAACCGAGTTTATGCTGCCGATGCGGTCAATGCGGCCAAAACGTTGGATAATCCGGACCGGATTCCAGTGGATGTCGTAGTTGACGCAATAATCACAGTCCTGCAGGTTCTGGCCTTCAGAAATGCAGTCGGTAGCAATCAGAATATCTATCTTATGCTGATTATGGGGCATCACCAGGGACTTCTCTTTAGAGATGGGTGAGAAGCAGGTCAGGATGGCGTTCATGTCCACGGGGAACTTCGGAATAGTTGTGCGCCCCTCAATAGATCCGGTGATCAATGCGGTGTTTAAGCCATACTGTTGTTTAACCAGGTCGCTGACATTGTTATACAGATATTCCGCTGTATCCGCGAAGGCGGTGAAGATAATGAGCTTTTGGTTGTCGGGATTGATGGGGGTGCTTACTTTGTTTTTAATTACGTCCAAAAGCTGGTTGAGCTTAAAATCATATTCGGGGGTGATGTCTTCAGTCATGAGCAGGAGTAATTCCAGGATTTCCAAATCGGCGGTCAGGTATCGTTGCCAGGAAAGATAATCCATGTCATTCAAATCAATTCTAAATTTCTTGCCTACATTGAATATATCGATATTCTGGTCGTCCAGATCAATATCGCCATAGTCATCAACCTCCTGGATATTGATCGCGGCGCCGGTGATAAAGCTGTCGATCAATTCCAAAGTATCATAGAGCTGATCGTAGATGCGGCTGACGGTTAGTTTGAACGAATGGACCGAACTTTCCAGCCGCTTGAGCAGATTGATGCTCATCAGACGGCGAATGCCTTCTTCACGTCCTGTCTGGGACAGACTTTTGCTGTGTTCCGAGTCCAGATCGATATATTTGCTTAACCGGCTGGCAAGAATGTAGTTGGAAGGGGTATAGATGGAAAGGTTCAAGAGCATCAGCTGTTCATATATTTCCGCGTAATTGATGGCATTCTCCAGGGTCGTAAGTTTGGGGCGTAAGAAGAGGGGTTTGTTGCGCTCAGGAAAATTGCCAATCTCGCTAGTATCATAATAGCGCTGGATGTGTTTGCGGGAGCGGGCAATGGTGACACTGTCCAGCACTTCGAAAAAGTCGAAATCCAGACTATGGAGCAAATTGGCGGTGGTGCGCAATTCCACCGGGAGTTTGCACCAGGTATTATAGACCGTCTGGGCCTGCCGGAAGATGGTGTCAATATCGGTGGTGGTGTTGAGCTGTTCATTGATCAAGTCCGGCTGCCCTTCGTAGGCCAGGGCCAGCTGGTTGCGCAGGTCATGGAAGCGGTTATTAACCGGGGTGGCGGAAATCATCAGCACCTTGGTTTTAACCCCGGGACGGATAACCTTGTTAAGTAGTTTCAGATAGCGGTTTTCTTTTTCGTTATCTTCACCGTAGGCAGCGCCCCCATTGCGGAAGTTGTGTGATTCATCTATTACTACCAGGTCGTAATTGCTCCAGTTGATTCGATCCAGAGGTAAGCCGATAGCCGAGTTGCCACGCTCCCGGGACAAATCCGTGTGGAACAGAATGTCATAGCGCATCCGGTCCCGGGCCAGGGGATTGTTGATTAGGTTGCCGCGGAAAGTCATCCAATTATCCTTGAGTTTCTTGGGACAAAGAACCAGTACGTTTTTGTTGCGGTTCTCGTAATACTTGATCACCGCCAGGGCGGTGTAAGTCTTGCCCAGTCCAACGCTATCCGCCAGGATGCAACCGTTGTATTGCTCCAGTTTGTTGATGATTCCAAGGGCGGCGTCTTTCTGAAAATTATAGAGCTTGTTCCAGATCAGGCTGTTCTTGAATCCCGTGGCCTCGTTGGGCAGAACGTCATCGGTGATATCATCCAGGAACTCACTGAAGATGTTGTACAGGGACGTGAAATAAATAAGCTCGGGTGGATTTTCCTGATATACAGCTGATATGTAATGAATCACTTCCTCGGTCACATCCTGCAGGCGCAGCGAATCACTCCATATACTTTCGAACAGGCGCACATACTCGTGGCTGAAGGGGGCTTCGAATTTATTGATCATGTTGTATATGTTATTGCCGCGCTCACAACCGATATCAACTGTGGTGAAGCCATTAAGGGGCATGTAGGTTAACTGCTGGTCTGGCGTCTGCAGATTCAGGAAGCCACCCATGCTATCCTGAGTGGCGTTGGACTTGAAGGTGACCTTTTTTCGGATCCAGTCAGCGCACTCCCTGGCGATGGCCTTCTGCGACAACTCATTTCTCAGCCTAACCTCAAACTCGCTGCCATACAGGCTGCGCTCCCGGTTCAGGCGGGGGATATAGAATTCCCGTTTTTCCTTAGGGGATTTTTCGGTAACGAAGGTGGGGGAAGTAAATATAAACCGCAGGGAGTCTATTTTGCTTAATTGCTGCTTCAATTCCTGATAGGCATAAATCGAAAAACAAGCAGCGGCAATGGAGATGCGGCTCCCGGGCGTGATTACCCGGACCAGATCATCCTTGACGATTTTTGTGGTGTTGTTAAAAACCTCCATGGAAATCCCCTCCGTGAAAATTATAGCATAGAAATATTTTGATATAATTCAATTATAATGAAATGGCCGTCGAAAGACTGGTGAGGAAGGAATCGGGGGATACTGTGATTGCCGATCAAGCAAGAAGATCGTTAAATCAGCTTGACAGCGAACTGGCCAACGAGATAATCGAAAACCTGAGGGCTTGCTTAGAGAGCCTTCGGGAGCTGAGGAAGAGGCTCTAAAATTCATCGGTGGGGTTGAATCCCACCTCTGGCATCAGCAGAAAAAATAGAGGGCTTGGGCCCTCTTGATTTCTACGTACCTATTAACCGATTAAGTGCTGCTCAAGCTTACGACGGATATCACCAGGGATGGTCTTGGCCTTCTTAGTGGAAGAATCGAAATGGATAAAGGTAACCTTGCCTCTGGCACAAAGGCTCTGTTTTTGGTGAACTTCTTGTTGCAGCACAAAACTTGAATTGCCTATCTCCTTAACTCCAGTGGTTATCTCGACGTCGTCGCCCAAGTACATCTCTTTGATAAAATCTATATTGAGATTCACCATCGCTATGTCAGGATCATCATTCTGGCCCGGAACGAACAGTCTTAGTAAGTCAATGGAGCCCTCCTCGAACCATATCGGAATTACATGATGACCTATATGCTTGGCTAAGTT
>CAZOMS010000059.1:0-11516 GCA_964580805.1 uncultured Syntrophomonas sp.
CATCAGCGGCTACGGCTTCGACCCCATCCTCCAATCCCTTGCCCACCTGCACTGCCCCGCACACACTATCCCGGGCAAAGAAGGACTTGTAAGCATATTTGGAAAACCCATAATTGTATAATTCCATAGAATCGCGGAAATGTCCCCTGACCTCAGGTGAGGCCATGACCACAGATATCAGGCGCAGCCCATCCCTTTTTACCGTCGAAGTCAGGCAATACTTGGCTTCGTTGGTCCAACCAGTCTTGAAACCGTCCGCGCCGGCATACCACCACAGCAGCTTGTTGGTGTTATAAAGAACAAATTTGCCCTGGCGGAGGCTGTATTGCTTTATGGAGGTATACTCGATTATACGTGAATGCGACAAGGCGTGACGGGCCATTATGGCCATGTCATGGGCGCTGGTGTAATGCCCTTCCGCAGGTAGTCCGTAGGAGTTGATGAAGTGAGTGTTCTGCAGTCCCAAATCGACTGCCTTCTGGTTCATCTTATCGACAAAAGCCTGGTGGGTACCGTCAAGATGCTCGGCCACCGCTACACAAGCGTCGTTGGCAGAGCCTACTGCGATGGCAATGAGCATTTCCTCATAAGACATGGCTTCGCCTGGTGCCAGGTAGATCTGGGATCCCCCCATCTTCCAGGCATTCTCACTGGTTACCACCTGATCGGTGAGCTGGACTCTGCCTTCCTCCAACGCCTCTACCGCTAGGATCAGGGTCATCAGTTTGGTCATACTGGCCGGAGCCAGGCGCTTATCCTGGTTGTATTCCTCCAGGATATTACCGGAATCGGCATCCATCAAAACATAGGCATCCGCTTTTATGTTTTCCAATTTGGTCTGCGCCGTCCCGGTCCCCACCCACGCGATCATAATTAAAATCAAGACGAACGCGACCGCTCTTCTTCTAACTCTCATCCCGCATGTACCTCCTCTAAATGCAATTTAATAAATTATATTGAGGTACATTCGGTATTATGTCATTCGGCGGTATATTAGGAGCTTTTGTGTTACCCCCCTGTCGATAACGGTTATAAAATGGTGTCAATTACCAGCGGCGCAGCCGGGGGACGGATATCGGCCAGCTGGTAACTGCCCTTAAGCTGTTTGATTGCCGGCGCCAGTAGTTGCTCGCGGTTAGCGTATACAACCGCCATTATATCGCCTGCTTGGACCCAATCCCCTTTCTTTTTGTGAACCATAACCCCCACGGCAGGATCGATGGTATCACCAATCCTCTCCCGGCCAGCACCCAACAACATCGCGGTCCGGCCAACCTCAAAGGCGTCCAGTACCGCCACGTAACCGTCCTGGTCAGCCCGGACCTGAACCTGAAATGCTGCCTGCGGCAACCCATAGTGAGGTTCACTTTCGTCAAGCCGCCCGCCTTGGGCAGCCACCATTTCGGTCAGCTTGACATAACCGGCTCCGCCCGCCAGGCACTTACGGGTCTCTTGTCGGGCTGTCTCCACGTCGGAGTACCTGCCTGCCAACATAACCAATTGGGCGGTCAGCTCCACACTAAGTTCCTTCAGATCGGCTGGTCCATCGCCCCTCTGCAGCAAGCGGAGGGCCTCTTCCACTTCGAGGGCATTGCCGACTGCGGCCCCCAGAGGCTGGTTCATATCGCTGATCACAGCTATCACCTCCCGACCCACACTCTTGCCGATTTGTACCATAATCCAGGCCAGTTGCCGGGCCTCAGCAAGGTGCTTCATGAACGCCCCACTGCCCACCTTTACATCCAATACGATCGCTTCCGCACCGGCAGCGATCTTTTTACTCATAATGCTGGAGGCGATTAGAGGGATGCTGTCCACGGTAGCGGTCACATCCCGGATGGCATAGAGTCTCTTGTCGGCCGGGACCAGATTGCCGGTCTGAGATACTACCGCCGCTTTTACCAAATTGACTTGGGCCATGAATTGGGCATGGCTTCTCTCCGCTTGAAAACCTGGTATCGATTCAAATTTGTCAATGGTCCCGCCGGTGTGCCCCAGGCCCCGTCCTGACATCTTGGCCACCGGGACCCCCATGGCTGCCGCCAGAGGGATTACAACCAAGGTGGTCTTGTCACCTACCCCGCCGGTGCTGTGCTTGTCCACCTTCTTCCCGGTTATGTCCGACAAATCCATGACCTCTCCGGAATAGGCCATGGCCAGGGTCAAATCGCTGGTTTCCTGGTCAGTCATACCCCGGAAATAAACCGCCATAGCCCAGGCTGCGATCTGATAGTCGGGTATGGTGCCGTCGCTGATACCTCGTACCAGATACTTTATCTCGTCCGCGGATAAGACCCCGCCGTCACGTTTTTTTAATATAATCTGCTGGATATTCATATCAACCTCTTATAAGTGTCCAGAAACTTCGCCCTACGGTAATATTGACGGGGACTTCCAAGTATTCGGCTATGGTTCGCCCCGCATCGGCAAATGTGTTACGCCGGCCCAAGTCGACTCCGGCTCGGACCTCTGCCCCCCATACCAATAGGGGCACCATTTCGCGAGTATGATCTGTTCCCGACGTGGTCGGGTCACAGCCATGGTCGGCGGTGATCATCAACAAATCCTCCTCCCCCATGCTCTCCAGCAATTGAGGCAGCCAGGCATCAAACTCCTGTAAGGCCTCCCGGTAGCCGTCAACATCGTTGCGATGCCCGTATAACTGGTCAAAGTCGACCAGGTTCGCAAAAACCAGGCCGGAGAAGTCTTCTCTCATAACCCGCAGTATCCGGTCCATGCCGTCCTCGTTATTCCTGGTAGGATGACTTTCACTTACTCCCCGGCCTGCAAAAATATCTTTTATCTTGCCAACCCCTACCACCTTTTGTCCTGCCGCGATAATGGCGTCAAGGATATTGGGGGGCGGTTCCAGAGAAAAATCGTGACGATGGGGAGTGCGGATAAATTCACCCTCGGTCCCGATAAAAGGACGGGCAATAACTCTACCCACCGCATGTTCGCCCTGCAACAAGGCTCGGGCCAAGCTGCACATGTGATATAGTTCATCCAGGTCAACCACTTCTTCATGGGCGGCTATCTGGAAGACACTGTCGGCCGAGGTGTAGACGATGGGAAAGCCGGTCTCAACATGCTCTGGTCCTAATTGTTGAATGATCTCCGTACCTGAGGCCACGACATTGCCCAGGGTTTTACGGCCGATCCGGGTTTCAAATTCCTCTATCAGAGCGGCTGGAAACCCATTGGGGTAAGTAGGGAACGGATGCTCCAGCAAGACCCCCATAAGCTCCCAGTGCCCGGTGGTGGTATCTTTGCCTTGGGATTGCTCTACCATTTTCCCGTATGCCCCCCGGGGCCTCTCTACCGGTTCGACTCCGGGCAGGTTTTCAAGGTGGCCAAGGCCCAAGCTCTCCATAGTGGGCAGGCGGATATCGCCCCATTCGGCAATGTGCCGCAGGGTATTGCACGCTTCGTCTCCATAGAGACAACTGTCCTCGGCAGCACCGATTCCAACGCTGTCGAGCACCACCAAAACAGCTCTTTTTCCCATCGCCAGATTCCTCCTTTACCAACCAAACGGACCGGTCAGGCCCGGGGGTGACATTGGTGATATACTTCACGCAAACGGCTCTTGGTGAGGTGGGTATATATTTGGGTGGTGGAAATATCAGAATGACCCAGCATCTCCTGTACGGCCCGCAGATCCGCACCGTTCTCCAGCAGATGGGTGGCAAAAGAATGACGCAGCATGTGAGGGGTAAGATTCTTCCCGATCCCAGCTTGGCTGCCATACTGGGCCAGAATCTTGAAGAAACCCTGCCGGCTCATTTTACGGCCATGAGCATTTAGAAACAGGGTCCGCTCACCCTGCCCTCTTATAAGCAGGGGACGGGCTCGGGCCAGATACCTTTGCACCCATGTGATCGAGGTCTGGTTCACAGGAATGATCCGCTCTTTGCGCCCTTTTCCCACACAGCGCAGGAAACCGGCCATAGCATTCAAGTCTTCCAATTGCACCGCCAGGAGCTCCGATACCCTTATCCCGGTGCCGTAAATAAGTTCCAGCATGGCCCGGTCCCTTAACCCCAGGGATTTGATCACGGTGGGCTGTTCCATTAGTTTGTCCACCTCCTGGACAGTTAAAACTTGCGGCAGTTTGCGCTTTATCTTGGGGGTCTCCATATCCGTGGTGGGATTCAGGGCTACCTGCCCTTCGGCCACCAGGAACTTGAACAACCCTTTGATGCTGGAAAAAGTACGAGCCACAGTAGCGTTGGCCGCGCCAATGTCCATCTCCCCGCCCAGAAATCCGGTGATGTGCTTCCTTCTGACCTCTTCCCAGGTCTTTACCTGGCATTCATCCTGCAAATACCGGGCAAACTTGGCCAGATCACGCCGATAGGCTGCGATGGTATTCTCCGACAAGCCTTTTTCATATTTTATATAGTTCAAGAAACTCTCTATCGATCTCTGCACTGCCAGGCTCCTGGAATATTTTCTATATTTATTCCTTCTATTCCATGCGCAGGCCGCCTATTCCTGCTCCTGATGATAGAAGTTCTGCAGCCTGATCACGAATTGATCCACGGTATCGTTGAATTCGTTGCTGGGCACATCCTGAGGCTGTTCCACCCGCATGGGGTTGCCAGTGGGATGCTCATCCTGCATCCAACCGCTGAAAACCGGTACCTTTTCGTAAAATACCCCGGCTACCTTGGGCAGGGCGGCTGCAAACAGAACCACCACCACTATCAGCGCCGCTACCCTGATTAGTTTCTCCTTCCACTTTCCCACTACAATGACCATACCTGATTCCCTCCTCTTCGCACTAAATAAACAAGCCCAGGAACAATGGTGAAAGATAGGCTTCGATCAGTGCTCCCACCAATATAATCACCAGTGATATCAGCAACAGCAGAGTATAGCCGACAAAACCCCGGCTCAGCGGCACCCCGCCCCCGGTGCGGGAACGGGTTATATAGATGGAAAAATTAATTCCTACCACTGACCATACGATAAGCACTGGTATGTAGATCAGGTTCTGGGGCAGTATGGACAGAATGCTTATCAATACCCCCGAAGCCGCCCGTTCCGAAACCAGGAAACAAACCGAAAAACCCAAAGAGAAGCCTTTCAAAAACACTATTGCCAGGATCAATGGCATACCGATAATGGTTAATCCCAGGAACCATATGGCTATGATGCTTTTAGCTTGGTTCAGGAACGAATTCCACAAGATGACCGGTCTGGCTGCCCCGGTCGCTGTTCCCCCTTTCAAATAGTCGTCGATCAAGCCCAGCAAATGTTCCCTGACGCCATTGGCCAGGCCCCCAACTTTGAAGTCCCCCACAACTATCCCGGCCAGGAATATGACAACGATAAGCAAATACTGCCATTTGTTTTCCCTGACATGCCGTTTCAGCCTCTGTGTCAATTTCATCTGTTACCCTTTCCTGGCAAATGTCATGCGGTTAGAACCTCTCTTTCCAATCATATTTTGTCCCAGCCCACTTTATGACCAAAAGTGGTCCCGGGCCTGCCCCGGTTTATCCAGCCATCTTTTCGGCCTTTGGGCCGGGCGCCACAGAGTGTAATATCCTTAAAAATCATGCAGAAAGAATCATTGCCGCCGGCTGTCTTGCATTTCAGCCCGCGGCAATTTGGCATCGGTTGTTTAATTATCACTGGATCACAACAGGTTCGATTTGCGCAGGGCTTGGTATATCACCGGAACTACCTGCTTTTTGCGGGACAGGATCCCTTTTAAGAAAATACCCCCGTTGACCAGTTCATGCTGGAAGGCGTCTTCCACCAGTCCCTTTTTCTCACCGGCCACAATTATCTCCGTACCGGCTTCGAAAATACTGGTAGCCATCAGGCACATCAGCGCATAACCCCGTCGCACACATAGTTCCTCCATGGTGGCGATCAGGTTGGCCCTGCGCTGGGCCAAGGTTTTCAGTTCCACGGTTTCAACCTGGCTGACCGCAAAAGTGGTGTCGCCGCTGGCGTACTCCTTCAGATCTTCGTTCACCAACTCATCATCTGAAAGCCGGTCCACCTGATGGATTTGGGAGTACAGTTTCTTCCCCCAGGTCAAGGCCTCAAAGCCGGAGAGTCTCTCCAATTCCCGGGCTATGTGGCGGTCTTTTTCGGTGGTGGTGGGCGAAGCGAAAATCATGGTATCGGACATAATGCCGGACAGCAGCAGTGCAGCCATCCCTCCCTCCAATGGAATTGCATCGTGCAAAAACAACTCCGCTACCAGGGTTGATGTAGATCCTACCGGCTCATTACGGAAGAATATAGGCCACAGGGTCTGCAGGTCCCCCACCCGATGGTGGTCTATGATTTCGAGGATTTCGGCTTCTTCTATGCCTTCGACCGCCTGTTTCTTCTCATTATGGTCGACCAATATTACCTGTTTTCGTCTCATTTGCAGCAGATTGTAGCGGGAAATCATGCCCATAAACCGGTTGTTGTCGTCCACCACCGGATAGTTGCGGAAACGGCTGGCCAGCATATTGCGGCGGGCTTCGTCCACTTTCTCGTCCGGTTCGAATAGAACCAGATCTCTGGTCTTCATGATCTGGCCGGCTTGTTGGGCCAGCAGTCCCTTGACGATCTCCGGACTGCGGTCGATATCCACTCCCGAACCCAGCGATTGCAGAAACAACATGGCGATGTCCCCGATGGTGAGCAGGCCCAGAAAGCCTTTTTGTTCATCCACCACTGGCAGGGTCTTTATTTTGCGGGAACTCATGAAACTACCCAATTCCTGCATGGTGGTTTCAGGGCTGGTGTAGGGCGGCAAAACCTCATCCAGTAAATCTTCTACCCGGGTGCTCACATCATGTACGACCAGCGGGTGCTTAAGCCCCAGGTAATCCAACAGCCAGACCAAGTCTTCGCCCAATTCACCGGCCGCCGCCGCTACAAATAAACCTTGATCGGTCTTTTCCTTGAAAACCTGGTAAGCCACTGCTGAGGCGATGGAATCAACATCGGGATTCCTATGACCTATTATGTAAACCGGTTTCAATCCTTGATCCCTCCTGAAATTCTTGGCAATTATTACATCAACATCATATCATATCGGCCGGAACTGACACGCGCCCGTAATGGCCTCCTCCGCCATCTTTGATGACCAGTGAACCGCTGCGCATGGCCTGCACCGCAGCGGCGGGGCGGTCTCCTATGGTACGGCGGATATCTTCGATCGGGACCGTTTCCATAATATCTATCTCATTGGCAAATGTCTCCAGAAGGCGGCGATAGGCAACCGGACCAATGCCCGGCAGGCCTTGGAGCGGGATACGATAAAAATAGGGCGGCCGGTCGAGAGGGTGGCGGCTGCAGGGGATGTCCTGGATCATTACGATCCGGTCATATACGCCCATCACCAAGCGCTCGCTCCCGCAAGCAGGGCAACGTATAACCGGGGCCGGCTCGTTGGCAATCCGGTTGCAGGAGAGGCAAAAACTACGGTGGTATTTACCCATACGAGGGTGAAGACCATAATTTGCGGTTATGCCCCGCCCCTGCGCATTTAACAAGGCCAGTTTCAACTCGGTAAAGTTTCTTTCGGCCATGTCCAGACAGTTATATTCACGAGCTATATTGGGGGCGGAATGAGCATCGGAATTGGATAAATAACTGAACCGGCGGGTTTCTGCCACGGTGTCGGCCAGGCTGCTATCAGAACTCAAGCCCAGCTCAATCACCTTTATATCTTCTATAGCCGGACCCAGTTCCTTGATCAGGCGGTCGGTCCATATCCCATATGCCCCTTTATGGGGTGTGAAGGCATGGGCCAGGCAGAAGATGCTGTCCAATCGGATGCATTGCGAGATGATATCCGCCATGGCAATGTCCACCTTCTGGGTGGATAGATTCATATTGCGGACCCGGGGAGCCAAAAACCGCTGCCATCCATTAAGGGATTGGAGGCCCGGCAGATAAGCTATGACATGGACCCCTTCTCTGGTTTCGACCTCCGAGCCAATAATGAGCAGGATCCCATTGCTGGCCAAAAACCCACCCTGGTCCAGCTCGCGCAAGTCTCCCGCCTGCAGCATATCCCCGATCTCTTTGGCCACCAAAGGGCTGCCGGCATCTACTACTCCTACAATATCCAAGCCTTTACACGGGGCATCTTCGAATATGATCGAGCGCAGGGTTAAACTCCGGGCAGCGGTTATTTTAACCGGGTTCCCGCCCGCTCTGCCAATATGAATGTGGAGGTCGGCAAAATACCCCCTATCGCTGTGAATAGGCATATTGGATCCCGATTATGCTTTTGCCGTCAGCGATGTGGCCAGTGAAGATCTGCCGGTAGGCTTCGCCCAAAGGCACCCGTACGGTTTCCACAAACTCATCGTGATCCGGTTCAGCGGCGCCATCGGTCAGACCGGTAGCCATAAAAATGTGCAGGCATTCATTGGTGAATCCCGGGGTGCTGTAATAGGTGAGGATTTTCTCCCAGTGAGCAGCAATCAACCCAGTCTCTTCCTCCAATTCCCGGCGGGCACAGTCCAGCGGTTCTTCTCCAATTTCCAATGTTCCGGCCGGGATTTCCACCAGTATTCTCTCCACCGGTTGGCGGTACTGTCTCACCATTACCACTTGGCCGGCGCTGTCCAATGCTACGATTGCTACCGCCCCGGCATGTTCCACCACCTCGCGGGTGCTTTGCTGGCCGTTGGGCAGTTCGACGGTATCCACCCGCAGGCGCACAATACGACCGGCAAATATCTCCTGGCTGTGCAGTGTTCTTTCTGCTAAATCCATTTGCTTCCATTCCCCTCGAATAATATCTTCACCCCCTGCATAAAATTGGCTTGAGGTGATATAAATGGAGTTACTGGTTCATGCAAAGGGTTTCTCGTTTGCGGGCGGGTGGCAGGCCTTGTTTGATTTATTGGCCGCCTATCCACCTGAAACCACCCTGCACGATTTTGTCCGCTCCCATCTTAACTGATCATAATTGATGGGAATCAGATGACAGACTCCCTGATTATACTGATGACCCAGGCCGCATCGGCGATCAGGTCCTCGACTCTAATGTATTCATCCACGGTATGGACCTTTTTCATGCCGATGCCGAGGTTGGCGCAGCGAATGCCGGCGCCGTTGATTATGCTGGCGTCGCTGCCCCCGCCAGTACTCTCCAGGCGGGCCATGATCCCGATCTTTTCCGCCGCCCGGACTGCTAGTCTTACCACCTCTTCGTCTGCCTGCAGGGCCGCCTCCGGGTAAAGCAGCACCACGTCCACTTCCGGCTGCCCGCCGTGGGCGGTTACCACTTCCGTAAAGACCTGAGCCAGTTCGGCGGTCAACTGATCCAGCTTAGACCGCTCCAAACTGCGGGCCTCTCCTTTTACCCGGCAAAAGGGCGCTACGATATTACGGGCCAATCCACCCTCGATCATACCGAAGTTGCAGGTGGTATCGGGGTCGATCCGTCCGCAGGGCATCTTGGCCAGGGCCTGAGCCATTATCTGGATGGCGTTGCAGCCTTCTTCGGGATTCATGCCGGCATGAGCGGCAACTCCCCGCACCCGATATTCTATCTCGTTTTGGCAGGGAGACTGAACCACAATGGCGCCGGGATCCCCCCCGCTGTCCAGCACGTATCCCAGCGGTGACCGGACTTGAGAAAAATCAAAATTCTTTATACCCAATAGTCCCTGTTCTTCGCTCACTGTAAATAGAATCTCCAAAGGGGGATAATCAAAACCGTTCTCCATTATTACCTGGATCGCTTCCAGGAGGGCGGCTACCCCGGCCTTATCGTCACCGGCCAGGATGGTTTCGCCGGCGCTCCTGATAATCTGATGGCCATTGAACTGGGCCAATTCACCTTTGATGTTTTGACCAGGCACCACCGTATCCATATGAGCCGACAGCAATATAGGAGGGCGATTTATGGTACCGGGCAGCTTCACCAACAGGTTGCCGGAATCGCCATCGAGCCTGCTCCCGGCATCATCCTCCACCCCGGTGAATCCAAGCCCGGCTAACCTGGCGCTAAGATAATCCCGAAAAGTTGCCTCCTGGCCGGATACGGAATCGATGGCAATCATCTCCAGGAAACTGTTAATCAACCGATCCCTGTCGATCGGATATTTTTCAGAATAATTCATCCCGTTTGGCAATCCCCTTTCTACGCTCCTGCAGCACTACAAATCCGCCGGACCGGCCGTACTTGACCGATTGTATCTCCGCCATAATGGATAGGGCGATCTCAGCCGCTTGATGGCCGCCAATATCCAGACCGATAGGTACATGAACCCTCTCCAACCATTCCGGGGTAGCCGACATGGCTTAAGGTTATACCGGGACTATCCTCAATTTCTTGGTCGCTGGCACTTGCAGCTGGTAACTTTAGGACAGCCCTTTGCATTTGCTTACATAATACCATATCCTGCCCCAAGATCCGTCATCACACCCGCATCCTTCAACCACCTGCTCACCTTAGGTCAACCGGAAAGGGTTGTAGGCAACCCCATAATCATAGGTATCAACACCTTCCCGTTTCTTGAGCCAGCTGACCACCGCATAGGTGACAGGGGTGGCCAGTACCTCATAGGCCACTTTCCAGCCATACTGCACCAGGACCATCCCCATAAAAATCTCGGCAGAGAACAATCCCCAAAAAGCGATGACCATAAAGACGGTAGTGTCGATGGCCTGCCCCACCAAAGTGGAGCTGATGGTTCTGGTCCACAGCCATTTTCCCTGCGTAGCCAGTTTCAATCGGGACAAGACCACCGAATTGGAGAACTCGCCGGCAAAATAGGCCAGCAATGAGGCGGCGACTATCCGCGGGGCAAATCCCAATACCGTGCGGTAAGCGTTTTCATGTTCCCAGAAAGAGGGGCTGGGCAGGTACACTACCAGGATAAATACCAGGGCCATGAGCAGGTTGGCGGCAAAACCCAGCCATATAGTGAGGCGGGCCTTTTTAAAACCGTACACTTCGGTAAGAACATCCCCGAAAATATAAGTAAGCGGGAACAAGAACAGGTCGGCGGTCAAGGTCATATCGCCTATTTGCACCAATCGTCCCGCGACTATGTTGGTTATCAGCAGACAGGTGATAAAGAGACTGGTGATGGCCAGAAAGGGGAGAGAGATATCAGTTCGGAATCCAGATGGCATGGAAATCGTTCCTCCTTGTTTTGTTAAGGCGGGTAATCGCGACCGCCGTTATTATTTTTTCATCTGCATTATAACATATCCATCATCGCTGCACTTCCAGCCAAGATTCGGCCACATCTTTCATCCCATGCCCGGAATCCATCTAAGCGTGCAAATACCCCCGTTAATCGACCTTTAGAGATCAAATAACCGGGGGCATTCACGAATATTTCCGTATGAAAATTGCCAGGACAATGGCCTAAAGTGAGATTATCCAACCGGCATAGGCTAAACCGGTTAGCTAACTTTGCTAGCCAATCTCAGTTTATCGGCGATTATGGCTATGAATTCAGAATTGGTAGGCTTACCCTTTTCTCCATTGATGGTATAACCGAAGAATTTGTTGATGCGGTCGA
>CAZOMS010000060.1:0-11501 GCA_964580805.1 uncultured Syntrophomonas sp.
CGGGGTCCCGATCTCATCCTCCCACCACAGCGAAGTGGCATCGAACCCGGCCTCCCTTATGAGCCTGAGTCTTTCCGACAAAGGCAGCACATACCCGAACCACGAGAATATCCCCAATAGGTTTTGATAACCGGCAGTCAAGATATCATCTCCCTGCGGACAGATCTTCCCAATGCCGTCCTGATTTTCCTGGTCACCTGATAGTAGAAAGAGGGTTATGTCCGTTTTTGATTGTCAGCAGGAAAGACCTGCTCTATTTTATTATCGTTGTCCATATCGTATTTATATCACAATTTGCATTACTTCCCCTCAAGGGAATTGGATTTTATCAAGCTTGAGGTCAATACCGTTCTCCATACAGTATTTAGATGTCCATACCATGTTTACACAATAATATGCATTACTCCCCTCAAGGAAATTTCAATTTGATCAAAGACTAAGGAGTCACTTTCTTTTCTATTTCTTTTAAATGTCTTTACTATGTCTTTAATACTGTCTTTAATATTGTATTTAATACTGTATTTAGGGGTGGCGCAAACCCCGACCCGGTGCGGGATGAAGCATGTGCGGGGGTTGTCCTCTTGTACAACTCGGGAGTTGACCTCTCGAACAACTCAGGAGTTAACCTCCCAGACAACTCGGGAGTTGACCTCTCGAACAACTCAGGAGTTAACCTCCCAGACAACTTGGGAGTTGACCTCCCAGACAACTCGGGAGTTGACCTCCCGAACAACTCGGGAGTTGACCTCTCAGACAACTCAGGAGTTGAACTCCCGGACAACTCCTGACCAAGTCGTCGGTTTGTCCTTTTTGGATTGAGAGGTATGTAATCGGTCTGCCATCCGCCTGTCAAAAACGGGTAGTGAGTCATTTCATCTTTATCTGCACTTGAGCCCTGGTGCTCAACCACTTCTGCCTCGCTATCATCCGTGCTCAATGGTTCCGGAGCTGACGACAGGCCGGTCATTTCTTCGGCCGTGCAAGTGCCGGGGGACTCGTGGCCATGTGCCAGGGCGGCAAGATCGATAGAGCCTTCCTCCCAGTCAGTCACATCATAATTAAGATGAAAGATGGATGCCCGTCCCGGAATAAAAATCCGCTTGATGATACGTTTCTTCATGAGGATTTTTATCTGCCGGGCAATATACTCCTTGCAGCAGAGGCAAGCGGCTTGGAACTCACTGAGCGAAATGACATTCCTGGTGCGGTTGCAGCCATAGGTACGGCGCCATAGAAATGAGCAGATATTCCGCTGGGTACGGTTGAGTTTGGCCAGCGGCAAGGCTTCCCGGAGCTGGTTGCCGCGGTGGGCAAAAGAGGTTGCCCGAGCAGCCGGCAGAATCAAGCTATTGGTCCCTGACATCACTCCACCTCCTCGAAAATGAAATCGTGGCTGGGCAGGAATCGAACCATCCCACCCCATAGCGGACCTTCACTATACAATGTCTTCAACTGGAAATCCCTCCTTTGCGTTGCTCCTCGATGCTCGTTTCTTCAATTATAGATAAGCACTATGCCGAAATCCCGGAATGTAGCCAATATCAGACAAAGAAAATTTGCGGGGTTGAAATGTGTGGGGGTTTGCTGTTTTCCGACGGTCTTTGACTCCTATAACGGCTCTATTGGCGGAGCTAATTTCGTATTAAATATAAAATGTCTTAATTGCAGGAAATTTAGAAAAGATATGGAAATAGTAAATCGGGAGTGTTATATGGCGGTTAACGAATTCGTGCAGTGATTTGTATACCACGGGGGTTCTCGGTGACGAGGAATGGTCTGGCAGATATCCCTGAGCAATCAAGATTAGGATTAGAAGGTGAAACATTGGCACAACACCGAAAAATCGCGGCGATAATGGATCTTGAAACTACAGGTCTTAGCCCGGTACGTGATGAGATTATCGAGATAGGCATCGTATTATTTCAATTCTCACCTACGATGGAAGTTGAAGAGTTAATTCACAACTATCAAGCCGTTCGTCAGCCAAGTTGCCGAATTTCCCCCTATGCCCAAGCTGTGCATGGGATCACCAATCAAGAACTACACGGAAAAGAGTTTAATCGAAAGGAAATAGAATTGATTCTTAGCCAAGGGGAGTTGATCATTTCCCATAATGCGAGATTCGACTATGGATTCATTGTAAGGATGTTTCCTTGTTTGTCTGACTGCAGATGGTATTGTTCCATGTCAGGCATTCCATGGCGGCATAAGGGTATATCTTCTAGATCGTTAAGCGAACTCTGCAAACATTATGGGATTACGGTCCGCTCCTCTCACAGAGCCCTTGCAGATGCGCTGCTGACATTGGAGCTATTGTCAGTTGTGGGTGATCAAGGTGTTACTCACTTACATGAGTTACTCAACAACCGACCATACAAAATCGGCACCTCAAAAGAGCGACATGATGATGCGGAAAAAGATAGGAGGGCGCTATGACCGAAGAATCGAGATTAGAACATGAACTATTCAGTCGCTTATGGGGGAAAAGCCAGCCGTTCCACTCCCTAGTCCATCATATGATCGATGTAGGCTGTATGGGCATGGCGCTCTTGCAGGATTCGCTGTACAGGACGATGCTATCAGGATTGGTCGAACAAACCAGATTGGATCAGGAAACGATACTGAGACAGATAGGGTGTCTTTTTGCATTGCACGATGTGGGCAAATGCTTCCCTGTATTCCAACAGAAAGCGACAGATCTGGATATCACTATTGAGATGGCTCGGTTAGGTGTGTTGCAACGCGACGACAAACAGCCTTATTTTCATGAATATAATTCCGGGATGCAGGTTCAAGAGTGGCTGCGGAAGGAACATGGACTATCAAGACCTTCCAGTCGACTGTGGCATGACATCCTGGCCCAACATCATCAAAGAAGGAGTAACGGCTTCCGAACGAACAGTATGGATCGGATCGATACCCGCAATCAGGAATTCTGGGAATCTCAACAAAAGGCGATACGAGATCTGCTGGCCGACCTGTTTCAAGTTGATTTCACAACTGAATGGCGGGCTGACCACATTGATCTGAGCGGCACCCTATTGTCGGGGTTGCTGATTCTTTCAGACTGGTTAGCATCCAACCCGGAGGTATACAAGCCACCGTCTTCGGAACTGGACTGGCAGGAATACTTGTACGAAAGCAGTCAGGAGGCACAACGAACGATATCGAGACTGGGTCTTGCCTATCAGGATTTTGGTGGAACCAAGGCATCCTTTTCAGATTATTGGCCGAGCATTTCTCCTGAGGCCATGAGGGGTTTGCAGCAGACCGCGGAAGAATGGTGCAAGGACGGATTGAAGCCTGGATTGCTTATTATAGAAGCCCCGATGGGCGAAGGCAAAACCGAAACCGCAGTGTATGTTGCCTCCCGCTGGATCAATGAAAACAACCTGGGCGGTATGTATGTTGCCCTGCCTACTGCTGCTACCAGTAACCAGATGTACGGCCGAGTATCAACCTACCTGGAAGAAAACTCTGTTACGCAACCTATTGAATTACTTCATGGCATGGCCTGGGTGGTGGATGAACTCACGCCTGCTCAGGATATCCCCACGGAGGGTGATGGGAGCCTGGCCAGGCAATGGTTCCAACCCCTGAGGCGAGGTCTGCTCAGTCCGTGGGCGGTAGGAACCATAGATCAGACGATGATGGCCGCTCTCAGGGTTCGGTTTGGCGTTCTGAGGTTGACTGGTTTGGCCAGTAAAGTTCTCATCATAGATGAAGTCCATGCTTACGATGTCTATATGACGACTATAATTGAACGGCTGCTCAATTGGTGTGCAGTGATGGGTGTTCCTGTGATAATGTTGTCTGCAACCTTGCCTAATGCCCGTCTTCAGAGGTTAGTGCAAGCATATGCCTTATCACCTGATCTGCAAATGGACACGCAGGTTCAACCCTATCCATTAATAAGTTATGTGGACACGCAAGGAAATATAGAAAAACGAAAAGTCTCGACTGTTTCCATTATAAGAGAGGTGCCGATAAAGGTCGCGGCTCTTCTCAATAAGTGGCCAGTGGTAGCCGAATATGCAGTTGAAATGATTACCGGAGGAGGATGTCTGGCCATTGTCGTCAATACGGTCAATGACGCCCAAAACCTATACCGTGAAATAAAAGGGCGTGTCACTGGTGACACTTGGGCACGTCTTTTCCATGGTCGTTTTAAGGCAAGTGACCGTAATCTGATTGAGAACAAATGCCTGGAGGCCTTTGATAAACGAAGTATCAGCGAAAACCGGACTGAGCAAGAGATGCGGCCCCAGAAGGCGATTATTGTGGCTACCCAGGTGATCGAGCAGAGTCTGGAT
Organism: uncultured Syntrophomonas sp.; assembly: GCA_964580805.1. Taxonomy (GTDB): domain Bacteria; phylum Bacillota; class Syntrophomonadia; order Syntrophomonadales; family Syntrophomonadaceae; genus PHAA01. The sequence continues at coordinate 4,314 of CAZOMS010000060.1, forward strand.
TTGGACTTCGATTACATGATTACAGCCCTTGCTCCCATAGATCTGATCCTACAACGTTTGGGCCGGCACCAGCGTCACCAAGGGCGTATCAGGCCAGACGGGGCAGAATCAAGGCCATTTATTATCCTTGTGCCGGAAAAGGAAATGGATTACGGAGCCTCCGGAAAGGTATATTCTCCATGGATACTGGGTCAGACCCAGGAAGTACTGAAAAATTATGAATACATCGGGATTCCTGATGACATGCGGACTCTGGTGGAGACGGTATATAGCTCTGATGATCCCCAGAATGACCACCCTCATTATGAAGAATGGCAAAGGATGATTGGGACAAGGAATAAGGATCGTCAATCAGCCCAGCAGTATCTGCTCCCCGCACCCCAGAAAAAGCGATTTTTAGCCGCTGTTATTCAAGACAATCACTCCGATGACGAAAGCACTTCGGACTGGCTGCGGGCTAAAACCAGACTAGGCAGTGACCAATGTGACGCGATACTGCTGAATCCTCAAGATTACCAAGATCTACTCGAAGATGGGGCTAATCTTACCAAGGCACGGCTAAAAGAATTGATGCGTTCCATGGTGGGAACCCCCGCTTGGTGGCTGAAGGGAATAACTCCTGATGAAGGCTACTGCCCAATTGTTAGGGGTTCTGGACTTCTGGAGGGCAAGTATCTTGTCTGTTTGCAAGGCAACGAATGGCAGGGGACCGATGCAAAAGGGGGTGGGATTAGAATGCACTACAATACGGAATATGGACTAATAAGGGAAGGGAGGTGAGATTGCATGCCGAAATTTGACGCCCTGCGTCAGCCCTGGATACCTGCGGAGCGCGCGGACGGCAGTATTCATGAATACGGGATCATGGAGGTCATTGAAAAAGCGCCAGAATTAAGGTGCCTAAATGATTCCTCGCCGGTATTTCTATACGGCATGTATCGGCTACTTGTCGCGTTTTTGACCGATGCTCTGCGGCCTAAATCTATTGATGAACTGATGGATATTTATGAAACCGGGTCATTCCCTATGGAACGGATTGAAGATTATATTGCAGAGTGCGAAAAAGATGGACCTTGTTTCGATCTGTTTGATAAAGACAGGCCGTTTTTACAGTCGGCGTACAACAATGAACTTGACAAACAGCAGAAAACCGCAGCGATCATGGTAATGGACTTACCTACTGGGAATAATCCGATTCATTTCGATCACAGATATGAGGAAACCCACGCGTTTGCTCCTGCCATTTGTGCACGTGCACTTTGCTCTATCAACCTATTTTGTCCCGCTGATGTTCAAAATCCTTCGGGAATAAATGGTGCACCGCCCTGGTATGTTATCGTTCGGGGGAGTAATCTATTCGAATCATTATTGTTCAGTATTTGGTTACCATACGGCGAGTTAAGTTTCGATGACCCACCAATTGCATGGTGCAACACAAGCACTATTATTCCCGGTCAGGAAATCCTCAGAACATCATACTTGTATGGGCTTACCTGGCAAGCACGTCGAATATGCCTGGTTCCATCAGCATCGGGCATTTGTACATACTCGGGGAGATATGATAATACGTTGGTCCGGCAAGTTTATTACCAAAAAGGTTGGAAATTCGCAGGACACGCGCTTTGGGTCGATCCTCATACCCCGCGGCGGAAAAATGAGAATGGGATTAGTTCTGTGAAACCAAGGGATGGACGTGCGGCGTGGAGAGATATGGCTCCGCTTGCTTTAAGCGGGAAATCCTTCTCGGGTAATTCTAAAGTGAAAACATATCGAAGGCCAGAAGTGGTTAACCAATATATTGGCAGTTGGATGCCGGAACTATATCATCTGCAATCACAGGGTGCGTATTTTCAGGTAGAAGTTTTTGGGCTTTCAACGAATCAGGCCAAACTAATAAGTTGGATCCATGATTTGTTGGTTCTACCTCCTGGAATTGTTACAAGTGCGAACAAAGCCGATCTGCTTCAGGCTGAGATTGAAATTGTAGAATCGGTCAGTAAGGAAATAAACAAACAAATTAAGAGAACGACTCTAGCAGATAATGGAGCGAATAGGAGTAAAACAAAAAAAGGGGGTATCTCGGACAATATCATACTTTCGATGGAACAAAGGTTTTTCGATGAAGCCCGTAAACTGTTATATGGAGTATTGATTGAGGATTTACTGGAAGTCCAAGAAGATACTGAAGGGTGGCGAAATCAGGCCATAACACCGTGGCGCCAGCAAATGAAGATCATGAGCAAACTAATATTTGATGAAGCAGTGAACAAGTCGGGAACCAAAGCAGTGAATTTTAAGTTGAGTGTAAAGCCGCGGAAAGAATTGTACCAAAACCTCGCTAAAATATTGTCAGTAGAGGAGGTGAATCCGAATGGATGATAACAAATATATTAATTATTTCTTGGACATTGATAATTTAAGCAAGGGGCAAAAAGCCGCTCTCAAGAGGAGTGTTGGCAAAACGATCGGCGAGTCCAAGGGAGAGGCGATCGTATCATTTTATCAGGTCTTTCCAAAGGCCGAATCAAGTTTTGGCCAGGAAGAAAAATGGTTCTTAACAGCTACCCTCTATGCTGGTTACAAAACTAGGCTTAACCAAGAGGATATGAAAAAACCCTGGCATGAAACAGATTTGGGCTGGACACTGCGTGGAGTGTCAACTGTGAAAGGAAGCAGTGGCATCGAAAAGCGGTTTACAGCGTTATTAGATTGTCGGGAGTATAACGAATCTATGGCCTACAAATTGAGACAACTTCTGACCATGGCGGATAGCCGTCAAATACCGGTTAATTGGCCCGGATTCTTGAACGATTTATTATATTGGGAACATCCGGAGCGGTTCGTCCAAAAGAAATGGGCGAGGAACTATTTTAACGAAAGCGAGGAGAAGAGATAGATGTTAATAGAAGTCCATATGCTTAAAAACTATGCTCCTTCCAATCTGAACCGTGATGATACTGGCAGTCCAAAGGATTGCATTTTTGGAGGAGTTCCTCGAGGACGAATATCCAGTCAATGCCAGAAAAGAAATCTGAGAATATCCTCCATCCTGCGTGAAAGTATGGTGGGCCAGGATTGGGGATTGCGTACCCGCAAACTGGCGGAGACGATTGCTGATGAGGTTGAGAAACTAGGGGTTGATAAAGAGTATATTCCAGTTATCAAAAGTAAACTGACCGGCTTTGGGAATAAGGATGGCAAAGAAAGCAAGGATGAATTAACTGCCCAGATAATGTTCTTCTCGACTGCTGACTTTGAAGCCGTTGCTGAAAAGGTCATGCAACTCGTCGCACAAACCGGCAGTGTCAAAGAGTTTGAAAAAATCAAAGCCAAGGATTTACAAAGCAGTCTGAAAGACTCTGGACGGCCAATAACGATAGATATTGCTTTGTTTGGCCGGATGGTAACATCAGAGGCGTTTCGTGACGTTGAGGCATCAATGCAAATGGCCCATGCGATCTCTACCAATCGTTTGGAACGTGAATTTGATTACTATACAGCTATGGATGACCTGTTAAATAAGGGAGAAGAAACAGGTGCTGGTATGATCGGCGATGTGGAGTTTAATTCCAACTGTTACTATCATTACTTTAATCTTGATGTGAAACAACTGGCTCAGAACCTGGAGGGGGCACCTGATATCCGGGGATTAATCTGCACAAGTATCCCGGCTCTTGTAAAGGCCTTCGCTTATGTAAACCCATCTGGCAAACAAAATAGTTTTGCGGCCCATTCTCTGCCCAGTCTAATGTGTGTAGAAGTTAAGGAGAAAAAGATACCTGTGAGCTATGTAAACGCTTTTGTCTCTCCGGTCAATGCGACCCGGAGCAATGATCTAGTGGCTGCCAGCATTGAACGATTAGCCCAGGAGATAAACAAAATCGATCGGAAGTTTGAACCTGATATCAAGGCAAGATGGTGGTTTACAACCGAAGACCAAATCAAAGCACCTGAGAACTCCAAGGTGATGGATACTTTAAATGAGCTAATATCGGAAGTGGAACAGGTGCTCAAGGGGGCGGAATAATGGCATATGATCCATTGCTCATCCTCTGTCTGGAAGGCTTGATGCAAAGTTGGGGGGAAAGAGCCCGATGGGACAGCCGGGATACAAATACATTCCCAACCAAGTCCGGAGTAATAGGCCTTATAGCCTGTGCTATGGGTTTGGAAAGAGGAGATGCGGTGATTGGAGAACTGGCACAGGAAGTCATTATTGGTGTGCGAGCGGATAGAGCAGGAGTATTGATGACAGACTTCCAGACCATCACCGGCGACTTCGTAACTGCCGAAGGCAAGCGGAGGGTTAAAAAGGGCGAGTTTGCTACAATATTATCGCCCCGTCAGTACATCTTTGATGCCGCTTTTTTGGTTGTGGCAGCCGGGCCTACGAATAGACTAGAGCATATTGCAGCAGCTTTGCAGATGCCCAAATGGCAGATATATTTAGGCAGAAAATGCTGTGTGCCGTCAAGACCCGTATTTGAAACCGTTACTCAAACCTATGCCTCTGTAGATGAAGCGCTGCACTTATACCCATTAAACGAAAGAGCTGATTCCGGGCCGGTTTTCTTATGTGAGCTGGAGGACGCAACTGGTAGTTATATCCGACGGGATCACCCTTTAGTAACACCATCCCGCCATTACCAAAGCCGGAGAATAAACAAATTTGCGGTGAAAGCGCCAGGGGAGAAGGTGGGATCATGATCTATCTGACTAACATGTTTATGAAGCTTGATGCTAGAGAAGGTAGAAGGGATATTGGGAATTGCCACCATTTACATCGCACCATAATGGGCGCATTTCCCAATCTGGAATCAGATACGGCTAGAAAGGAACAAAACATTCTATTCAGAGTAATGGCTGACGGCGGCTTGCGGGCAAGAATATTTGTGCAGGCTACCACAAAGCCCGACATTGCTGTTTGGGAAGGCCTGCCTCATTTAGTTGTAGAAAGACGCAATAGCTCCGGATATCTGGAAATCGCGGAGCCACGGAAAATATTCTGGGAAGGGCGGTTGTTACGCTACGATCTTTTGGCTTGCCCAACAAAAAAGGTTGGGGGCACCACAAAAGAACAACGTTTGCACGGCGAACGAAAGAATAGCCGTAGAGTGGGCTTGATTGATCGCGACAGCAGATTATTATGGTTGGGTGAGAAAGCGGCAGAGGGCGGGTTTTCCATATTGTCTTCGTCAGAAGACGGTAAGCAAATGATAACCGGAACCAAACCAAGCGGCCATAGAATCACACATGCCGGCATTCGCTTCACAGGTGTACTTAGGGTAGAAAACAGCCAAGAATTTGTTAAGACCATGATGAAAGGGATCGGGGCCGGGAAAGCCCATGGACTTGGGCTCTTAATGGTATCTGAATACAATCGTTGCTAGATTGTAGCTTATAACGCATGAAGGGCTGATGAGATGAACAATGATTTGCGCGCATTGCCAAAAGTAAGGGATTCCTGGTCATATCTATATCTCGAGCATTGTAAAATCGAGCAGGACATGAAATCAATCGCTATGTTTGATACTGAAGGCAAAACACCCATTCCATGTTCAATGCTGTCCTTACTCATGTTAGGGCCAGGGACTTCAATCTCTCATGCAGCGGTCAAAGTATTAGCCGAAAACGGGTGCCTTCTTGCCTGGGTTGGGGAAGAAGGCGTCCGTTTTTATGCACAGGGAATGGGGGAGACCAGGTCATCACAACGATTGCTTCGCCAAGCCTATCTCTGCAGCAATCCCAATCTGCGTTTGGCTGTAGTCAGAAAAATGTACGAAATGAGATTCAACGAGGCAATACCTCCTGAATTGACGCTGCAACAGATACGAGGCAGAGAAGGTGTGCGGGTCAGAGAGGCATATGCCCAAGCAAGTGAAGCGACCGGAGTAGAATGGAAGGGCAGAAACTATTCGCGTGAGCAGTGGTCCAATGCTGACCCGGCCAATCGTGCCTTGTCCAGTGCTAATTCATGCTTGTACGGTGTCTGTCACGCAGCAATTGTGGCAGCGGGTTATTCGCCCGGTTTAGGTTTTATACATACCGGCAAGATGCTCTCGTTTGTTTATGATATTGCTGATTTATATAAAGTAGAGATTACGGTACCAGCCGCCTTTCAAGCCGCCAAATTGGACAGTAAGCACATTGAGCGCGAAGCCCGAATGGCTTGCAGGGATACATTTAAACGCGCACGGTTATTGCAGCGTATAGTTGATGACTTGAATAGTCTGATGTCAATCAACGGTGAATTGGATATGATCGATGATGGTGCACTTTACGATGAAGATGCAGCCCAACCAGGGCAAATATGGAATGGAACGCAGGGACTGGTGGAAGGGGGGATAAGCTATTCAGAGGAATGAGGGGTGTTATATTAATGGTTGTCTTTATACTTGAATCAGTTCCAACAAGTCTGCGAGGCGAGCTATCTAAATGGATGGTGGAACCCAAAGCAGGAGTTTTTGTCGGCAGGATTTCCGCGTTGGTGAGAGAAAAACTGTGGGAAAAGGCCTGTGGCTTATGCCGTCTGGGCGGATGTACAATGCTATATCATATGAATAGCGAACAAGGCTATGTTATCGAAACATTTGGTACGACACGACGTGAAGTAGTTGAGCTGGAAGGACTTCAGCTTATAAAAATCCCTCAGAACTAAGAGAAATCCAAGTGTGGTCCCCACGTGTGTGGGGGTGAACCGTGGGACCACCTGTCCGGTCTGCAGGTGGTGGAGTGGTCCCCACGTGTGTGGGGGTGAACCGTCGAATTGGGGTGTCCTATATATACTCCCGCCGTGGTCCCCACGTGTGTGGGGGTGAACCGTATTGGCCCTCGAAGGCGTCCCAATCCCCTTCGTGGTCCCCACGTGTGTGGGGGTGAACCGGTACCTGCCTAGAGCCTCTTGATAATAAGCGTGTGGTCCCCACGTGTGTGGGGGTGAACCGGCCAGCAATGACAGGGTGCAGGGCTGGTATAAGTGGTCCCCACGTGTGTGGGGGTGAACCGTGTGCACTAAAGTTCATAGAAAATAGGTAAAAGTGGTCCCCACGTGTGTGGGGGTGAACCGTACAAGATCGCCTTACCCCGGGGGCATACCTAGTGGTCCCCACGTGTGTGGGGGTGAACCGAATAGGCGTTGGTCGTGTTGGGTGTGTTTGACGTGGTCCCCACGTGTGTGGGGGTGAACCG
>CAZOMS010000061.1:0-11498 GCA_964580805.1 uncultured Syntrophomonas sp.
CAGGCTCCCTGGCCTCGCAGCAGAGGACATTTCTTGGCGCAGACTTCCATCTTCTCACCCATTAAGGCCGATATAGCCGGCGCTATCTCGGCTTCACACCCCGAACCCTCCACGCAGGCAGAGGCGATAAGGTCCAATATGATCTCCTCACCGCGGGCGCGTATCGGCGTGATATCTTTAACCGCCATCCCTTGGCGGCGGCAGGCTTGCAGCAGGGCGGTGCGCAAATCGTAATCGACCTGGGTCTCCACTTCTATTTCTTCGGCCAGATTTTTCACGACCTGGCTGACCCCCTTCAGTTGGCGGGCCACCAGGTCGCGGGATTCATCAATCTTACCTGACCAGTATTCACTCATACGCAAGTTGTCAAAAAGGTAATTGACGGTGCTGGTCAGCTCCCGGCCGTGGAGACACCTATTCTTAAACGAAGCCTGGCATTTTTCGTAGTTAATCTGGCCCTCGGTTTCAGCCACTGTGAACATCTCCAACAACTGCTCGGAAGTGACCGAAAAATCCTCCTCCCAACATCTCCAATGCCGGTTGCATCCCTCGCAAAACCCATGCGCCAGCTCATCGTATAAATAGTTCAGGTAGGCGATGGGGCGGGGATGGGGTTCGGCTTGAGCGGCGGCGGTAAAGGTGTAACTCAATTCGTCAAATACATTGGCCAGGTGGTGGATACGATCGTTTACACTGGCCTTTACGTGCTCGTCAAACGGTTCACCGCTTATCACGCGTGGCTTATTGGAGCCCAGTGGATTACGTATGACCTTTTCTTTCAAAGCCTCCGGCAAAAGGAAGAACATCAAACTGGCCATCCCGGTCTCCCAGATACCCATTAACGCGGCTTGAGTCTCGGCGATAAACATCGAGATGGCCAGGTTGCCCATCATGAAACCAATTATTACCCCGATCCGGCCAAAGTTCCTGAACAGGCCGGCCAGCAGCCCCGAGAGCGCGTACATCCCGAGACTCTGGGCGAAGACATTGGAAGTGATGGAGGGAATTATCCCCGACATTACCCCTACCATGGTTCCTGCTCCGCTGCCCCACAGGTAGGCGGCGATGAGGATCCCCAGCCGGCAAATGACGCTGCTGACGCTCAGGCCAAAAAAGTGAACGTCGTTTAGACCCATGACCACACCCACACCCAGGATGACAAAAGACGCCATCTCCTCAAAGCTGAACAATGTCAGCGGTTTGCGGCTGCGCAGCACCTCGCTGCTTATCATCAGGACAAAGGTAAGCACCCCGGCCAGAAGGGCTTCGAAGATAATTATCATTTCCTGGTAAAAGCTGATCCCGGTTATTGCCAGCAAGGTACTCTTGCTGATGAATATCACCGCCATGGTGAGCAGGGGCAGTCCCCACCATGTCTTTTCGGTTGGTATATCCACATAATACATAACGGTTACCAGAATCAGCACCGTGATCAAGTTGCTCCACAATGGAGCGCCGCTGAGAACAGTGGCAAATCCCAGGATGGCGAACAACACCGCTACCGTGCAGCGTTCCCGGTTTTTCCAGCCGAAAGCGGCGATCAGGGCATATATATATGGAAGCAACTCGCTCAGGATAAAAGCCCTTGCCAATATGACGGCGCCCAGAGCGACCAGGACATTGACAGGCGTGAAGGCCTGCCGTAATCCCTGAACGACGCGGTTTCCCGCCGCCGCCACCTTAAACTCAGGTATTCTGAAACGTGATGATTCCCTGGTCCTTGTCCTTTTATGGACCCGTGCGTTTTTCTCCATTCTATGGAAAGGGTATATCTCGGTTTTATCCACCCCAGCACTCCTCCTCGCCTGTTTCATGCGTTTTACAATTATAACAGGCCATCCCGGTAAATTTTGTCATCATTAGTACAGGCCCTAATGTTTTTGTATGGTAAAAACCGCGCTCAGAACCTCCAGTCGGTCATAATGAACCAAAATCCGAGCCGGTCTGGTATTGATAGAAGGTCGTCGGTAAAACTCCCGCTTTATTTCTATTTTCGTGTGCACCAGCTGCGAGACTAAGGTGGTAGGTGGTTAGGCCCCGGTTTGGGGGTTGTTGATTGCCTTTTCCTCGGATGACCTAAGGTCTCAGGTATCAATCCCGGCTATAGGTCGATAGGTGAAGGTCATCGATTGTCAATCCAAAGCTATGATGGTAGAATGTGTCTATTATTGAACTTGGAAGGGCAAGCCGGCTTCCCATTTGATCGACCCGTCCCCTGCTGCCCTTCACACAATAGGTATGAGGAGGAATGGATATGTCTCATGAACCTGTCAATTACGATCTGCCCACTCTCCTCCAGGAGTTGGAGCCCAACCTGGCTGCATTTGAAAAGAACTTCCCTCTGGCTGAATTCGCTCGGGCCAATTACCAGCAGCACCCCTTCGCCACTCTCTTAACCTGCTGCGATTCCCGGGTTTCCCCTAATATGCTGGGGGACACGTTCAATCGGGTCTTTTGCGTGGAGAACATTGGCAACCAATTCAGAAACAATGAAGGTTCGGTTTTGTACGGCCTGCTCCACCTCCGCACTCCCCTTATGCTGGTCGCCGGCCACAGCGAATGCGGTGCTATCAAAGCCGCAGTATCGAATTATGCCGCTGAACCGGATGCACTGATCAAAGAACTCAACACGGTAAAAGACTCTCTCCAACAAGGCTGCGCAGCCTGTAAGATTGATCTGACCACCGCCTCATCGGACCAGGCTCAACTAGCCCAATTGAATGTCGATACCCAGGTGGATATGCTTTTAAATCAGCCTGATGTAGGCCGGCTGGTTGATAAGCAGGAATTGCTGGTGATAGGTTTAATGGTCGATCTGCATAATGTGTTTGGGGAAGGCTATGGCAGGGTATATACAGTGAATGTCAACGGGGTTAAGGACGCCCAGGCCATCAAAGCCAAAGACGATATCGGAGGTTTTGCCATGCGGGCTCGCCGCCTGCCCTAAATAATGTAGGTTCCCCAGGGAATATCATTGAGGGCAATACAAAGGGTCACGACAATGTCTCACCATCTTCGTGACCCTTTCCGCTATTTCGGATTTGTTTATCAAACTGCGAGGCTCCATATGATCCCGTCCAATATGTCAGTCTCACTTACGGTTATCTCCCCGATCGCCAACTTATCCATTATGACCAACATGATCATGGCCCCCTTATTGATTATGTCCGCCCGCTCGGGCTGCAACCCGGGGAGCCTGCGTCTCAGTTCCAGCGGCAGAGCTTCCAGGAGCTCATACAAGTCAGCAATTTCGGCCCGGCTTAATACCTCTCCGTGGACAAGCTCGGGTCGGTATTCAGGCAGTCCCTTCTTTATGGCCACCAAGGTGCTGGCCGTCCCCCCCACAAACACCAGGGGGTGTCCGGTCAGCCCTCGTCCGGTGGATTCCGTCCATTCACCCAGCACCTGCAACCGCTGGAGCACTTGATCACCTGACATATCAGCTTCCGCAGCGCGGACCGCACCCACCGGAACAGACAAGCGCAGATCGATATTCGGGCACACCAATTCGGTGCTGCCGCCCCCCATATCAACTACCAGCTGTGAGCGAGTCAAGCGCAGTCCCCGAATTACACCAAGGTAGCTCAGATTCGCTTCTTCTTCTCCGCTGAGGACATCTACCCGCATTTTCGTCTGTTCCAGTACCATATCCAAAAATTCCTGGCGATTGCCGGCCTCCCTAACGGCGCTGGTAGCCACCGTCCGCCATGACTCCACCTGATTAAGCCGCAGCAGGCTGGCAAAACGCTGCAGACAATCAATGGTTCGTTCCATTGCTTCCTTGCCCATCTTCCCGGAATGATTGACGCCCTCACCAACCCGGGTAGACTCTACCAACCGGGTAATGGTATTAAGCCTTCCCGCTCCGCAGATTTCCGCAATCAACAACCGGCAGGAGTTGGTCCCGATATCAATAGCTCCATAAGTCATTGTTATTCCCCTTTTCACCTGGTTCAGATGGTTACCCGACGATTGTCCCTCGTTCAGTTGTCGTCATCGCCTGCCTGCTGGCCGGGGACAATTGCATCCCCCAGCCGGAGATGAACACCTGCAGCCAAAAAAATAAAGCACTTCCGCAGAAGTGCTATTGCCAACTTTTAATAGTTCCTGGGTCTCCTTCTAGTATCTACCTTGTTCTTAAGAGGCTGCATTCTCTCGTCGCTCTCTTTTAGAAAACGGGCAATCTTATCATCCAAACTGACCGGTGAATCACTCCGTTTGGGGTTGAAGCTTCTGCTATCCCGCCGGACTGGTTCCGGTCTGATCTCGGGCCGGGCTGCCCTCGGCGGAATTACCTTGGGCGGCAGGGTTTGCTTGATAGACAAGCCTATCTTCTTCCCGGCCACATTCAACACCTTGACCTTAACGCTGTCTCCTTCTTTGACAAAGTCCTTGACGTCTTTCACATAAGTGTCGGCAATCTCCGAGATATGGACCAGCCCCACCAGGCCCCCCGGCAACTCGATAAAGGCCCCAAAGTTGGTTATACCCTGGACCTTCCCTTCTATAATATCACCGGGCGCGATATTAGTTTGTTCAGTTGGCATAGATGTTAAGATCCCCCTCAAAATCGTGCTATTCCTATTTTATTGAATACATAGGAACTAGTCAACCAGCAATCGCAACTTAGTCGTTGGGGATTACTCTGATTATAGTCCTTTCCCCATTTTTCACCATGCCCAACTGTTCCCTGGCTATCCTCTCAATACCCAAGGGTGATTCAATCTCGGTCAATGTCTGGCGGTATTCCTCATTGATTTGAGCCAATTGTTGTTTCTCCAGGAGAAGTTCTTGCTTCCGGACTGATAATTCGTATATGGTAGCGGCACGGGGGATGATCGCAAATAATAATATGGCCCCCAACACTCCGAACACTACCAACCGGAAGCGTTTATTCGGTTTCAGCCTCAAAATCCTCATCCTCCCCGCCAAAGATACCCAATGTATCACCGGGAAGCACGATAACTACCTCATAACCCTTGCTACGGGCCCGATTGTACAGGGTGGCTACGGTGCTGGCTGAGATCCTCAGGGTCCTGCAAATCTCGATACTGCTCTTCCCCATCTCCTTTAGAACCACCACTTGTCGTTCCCGGTAACTTAGTTTCTCTGCTCCCCGTATTTCAATTTGCATGGTATTTACTATAAACCATCCACATTATTTCCACAATATGTGGACAAAATTATTATATAATCTTCGGGGAGCAATCAAATTTTCCTGCCTGCATTTTAGATACATTCGGTTTTTACTGATCAATCTCTTCCGAGTCTTCCTGGGGAGTCATCCTTTGCCGGAACTGCCTTATCAGCCAGGTCCTGAAGTGCTTAAAAGGTTTGCTTAACAACCGCCACAGCGACCGCAGCGAACTGGCTGTAGTCTTCCCTAACAGATCCACAGGCTGTCGTATGAACCGGCTCATGCAGCGGAAATAGACTATTGCCCCCGCCAATAGAGCTATAAACACGTAGGCTCTGATCTCCGCCTGGTTGATCAACAACAGGGCCAGGCCAATGATCAGAATCATAAATATCCATACTGAAACATCCAGAAAATACTGCGGGCATCTTTTTATGCGGATTCCTTTAATAACGGCCTGATAAAAATCAAATATAAATCCCGCAACTATTCCCATTATGGACGTCAATACGAAGGCTTCGATCTGGGCAAGCGGCCCCAAGCTTCCAAGACCTCCCTATTTCAGCAGCCGGTTGAGTACATTTTTGCCTTTGGATTTCAAGTCGGTCCCCTGAGCCTTATAGCCCAGATTATTAATGTTCCCTTGGATAGCTACCTGCCCTTGGTCTAGATTCAGCATAGTAATATGCATATCAGCACCACTTATCGAAAGGTACCCCTGGGAGATTTCCAACACGATCTCCTCTTCATCAAATGCTATCACGTTGGTTATTCCGCTCAGCTGCAGCTTCTGCCTGTCTTCCATGGTCAGTGAATGTTCCGCCATAATGTAAGCCTCCTTATAAGCAATATTAATCTCTATAGAATATGCTAAGGAGATGGTTTTTTATGACTGCATTTACGGACCTTAACAAGAGCAGGTGACATATATAAAAAAACAGCAGCCTTACGACTGCTGTTTTCTGCCCGGACCAGGCCAGAAACCCCTCCAGCCTTTACACAGGAGGTTCTATTCCACTACTTTATAGAGTTCCTTGGCCTCTGTTGCTTTCACATTGCCAGCTATTTTTACAATCTGATAGGATAATTGACGCGCTCCCGATCTCAGGGAGATGACATCCCCGGCCTTGACCTCTGTAGAGGGCTTGGCGATTTTGCCGTTGACCATTATTCTTTCGTTTTCAGCAAAGTCCTTGGCTACGGTGCGCCTTTTTATTATCCGGCTAACCTTGAGAAATTTGTCCAGTCGCATCCTAACCTTCTACAGCGTCTTTTAAGGCTTTGCCGGGTTTGAATGCAGGCACTTGGGCCGCCGGAATGTCGATCTCAATACCAGTCTGAGGATTTCTTCCTTTGCGGGCCTGCCGAGTCCTGACCTCAAAGGTTCCGAATCCTACCAGTTGGACCTTATCGCCTACTTTAAGGGTCTCTTCCACCGTATCCAGAAATGCGTTAAAAACCTTCTCGGCATCCTTCTTGGTAATATTAGCTTTACTCGCAACTTCTCCAATCAACTCTGTCTTATTCAAGCTATCCCTCCTCAAATTAAAGGTATATTATGGCTATTCGCTCTCTTCGGCCTTAATCCTTTTTTAGGATGGAAGTTTTTTAGATCTAATTCCCTATTCTGTAAGTTATATCCCTTGTCCTTTGGCCTCATCCCATATGGCGTCCATTTCTTCAAGGGTGAGCTGTTCCAGTTTTTGCCCCTTCCCCTTGACTACCTCCTCTACGTAGGTGAATCGCCGCATCACCTTGTCGTTGGTTGCCTGCAGGGCCTGCTCCACTTCCACCTTTCGGAAGCGGGCCACATTAACTATGGCGAAGAGGACGTCCCCCATCTCTTCCCTGACCGCATCCTGGCCAGCAGCTTCATCAAGTTCCTTGAGCTCCTCCTGAAGCTTGTCCAAGGCACCGGAAATATCAGGCCAATCATAGCCTACCCGGCTTAACTTTTCCTGGATCTTTTCTGCCCGCATCAATGCCGGCAAGGCCTTAGGAATGCCATCCAGGAGATACTTCTTACCCTCACGACGTTTGAACGTCTCCCAATTGTCCAGAACGTCTTCACTGGTTCTCAGCTGCATGTTTCCGAACACATGCGGATGACGGCTTATCATTTTCTGGCTGACCGACTGGGTCAGATCGGCGAAGTCAAAATCCCCGCGTTCTTCAGCCAGAGCAGCATGAAATACTACCTGCAGTAATAAGTCTCCCAACTCCTCCCGCAGTTTATGCATATCCCCCTGGCCAATGGCCTCAATCACCTCGTAGGTCTCTTCAATCAAATAACGCACCAATGATTGGTGGGTCTGTTCCCGGTCCCACGGGCAGCCACCAGGCGCCAGCAGTCTCTTTTGTATTTCCAGCAATTCCTCCAGCGCCGCAGCTGACTTGCTCATAAATACTCCTCCAGTCTCCTGCCTCAGGGGATTGATGTCCCATTTTGATTACTCCAGCCTAATCATTCGGTTACCACGCTAATCGACTCCTGTCACGCAGTATCTTTATTTGATCATTCTCTTCATTATATCCAGGTCAAACTCCTTGAACAACAGGATCAACAGCCCGTATACTGCAACCCCGATACCTATGGCCAGCAAGGTGGCCCAACTGGACCTGATGCCGCCCGCCACCAGCATACCATATCCAATTTTAACGCTGAGTCCCATCAATAGAGTAATAAAACTTAGTTTGAGCATTCTTCCCGCTTCGTATTGAACCCCGGTATGGATCCGCAGGGAGTATATATTCATAAGCGACCCGACGGTGAAGGCAGTTAGTGTCCCCAGCGCCGCGCCCTGGATGTTTAGCATGGGAATGGCAGTCAAAGTGTAATTGAACCCGGTCTTCAAGACACCGGTTATTATAAGGTGCCGCATGGCGATCTCCGGGCGCCCGATACCCTGCAGACCGGCGCTGCTCAATTGAAAAGCCGCCAGGGCTATGGTCGAAAAGGCCAGCACCTCAAGTGGTATACCGGCCTCTGGGGTCGCATACAGCAAATCGCATATCTGCCAGGCCAGAACATATAAACCGGCGGCGCAAGGAAACGAAATCAGCATTCCTGCCCGCAGTCCATAGTTGATGCGGTTATTTAGAAGAGGCCTGTCGTTTTGGGCCCGGGCCTCGCTTATAGCCGGTACCATGCTGGTGGCAATACTGATGGTAAATATGGTCGGCAGGCTGATCAGGACCGCGGCCATCCCTGACAACTGGCCATACAATGCGGTAGCCTGGGAGGTAGTGTACTGGATGGCCATCAGGCGTCCAGGCACTATTATGGCGTCAAGAACCTGAACCAAAGGGAGGACCACAGCCCCGAAGGATACCGGTATCGCCAGCCGGACCAGTTCCTTGGCCATCGGCCAGGATCTTTCCCCGCTGTATAAAAGCTGCCCCGGCTTGTGCTCTTCCGCTGTATTGAACTTGAAGTAAAAAATACTCAGTACCACCAAAGACACCGCCCCGCCGATTACAGCCCCGAAAGTTGCTCCAGCGGCGGCGTATTCAAGACCTTTGGGAAACAGCATAAAGGCCAAAATGATTACTGCCGTTACCCGGAATAGTTGCTCCAGAACCTGTGAAACCGCGGTGGGGACCATCCATTGGTGTCCTTGAAAAAAGCCTCGGAAAACCGACATCAAGCCGGAAAAAAAGATGGCCGGGGCTACCGCCAGGATCGGATAATATGCTCTTGGCTCATGCAAAACCGAATTAGCCAAAAAACGGGCACTCTTCATGACCACCAGGGTTAAAAGCGCCCCAAAGATCAGCATAATGATTATAGAAAATCGGAATATTGTTTTGCTGTCACCAGTGTAACCCTGGGTTTCCTTGCGGGAAACCATAACGCTTATCGCCACCGGTACACCAGCAGTAGCCAGAGCAAGAATGGTGGTATATATGGGGTAGGCCATCTGGTATAAGCCCATACCCTCTCCCCCCAGCAAACGGGCCAGCGGGATACGGTATATGGCGCCTAGGATTTTACTCAGCGCTCCTGCTACGCTCAAGACCAAAGCCCCGCGCAGGAAGCTCCTCGTCTTATCCATAATGTTCCTCCCCATTTTAACGAGGTTAATTATACCACAATGTTCTCCGCTTAAATCGTTATTTTACCTGTCTGTAAGTGCCGGTATCGGGCCATTGTCAGCTTTGCACTCCGGCTTGACACAATAAAAAAAGACGATCTTATGGGGTATAAGACCGCCTGAAAACAATCCAATTCGTTATTGCTCCATCTGTTTGGCCAGGAACCCAGCGGCTGTCTCAGCCAGCTTGACCTCCATTTCCCCCATCTTGGCCCCAGTTTCTTTTGTTACAATGATCACGGCTCCGATTGGGTCGCCCTGAGTTACGATCGGCGCCACTACCTGTGACTTAATGGTATATTCCCGATCGTCGCTCTGGATGATGTGCATGTTCTCATCATCACTTTTCTCCAAATCATTGATAATAATGGTATTGCGTTCTTCCAGGGCGCGTTCTAATAGCTTACCTACCGGCTTGCTCAAGAACTCCTTTTTGTTGCCGCCGGCGATCGCTATTATGACATCACGATCGGAAATCATCGAGATATGGCCGGTTGTCTCAGCTAATGATTCTGCGTATTCCTTGGCAAAATCACCTAGCTCAGCAATAGGGGAATATTTCTTTAAAATGACTTCGCCTTCACGATCAACAAAAATCTCTAGGGGATCCCCTTCGCGTATGCGCAGCGTTCTTCTTATTTCCTTGGGTATGACAACCCGCCCCAAGTCGTCAATGCGTCTTACAATCCCTGTTGCTTTCATCCTCAGCTGTCCCTCCTTTTTTCAATTTATTTAAAGAATGTTGTTTTATTTCTCAGTGATAGTATATAACTCAAAATATCCTTTTATTCACTTTTTGCCATACGGCTGTTAAAAAAATAAAACTCCACATAATAATTGACAGATATGGCGAAAATATCGGTGTATTAAATATGGAGGCGGCCGCCGCATGAATCAAATCAGTAATACGCAACTATATTGCATGCTGCATGCTACAATCATGCCCTTAGCATTTATAATCGTCCCAATGGTATCGGTTCACTCTTCCCAGCATGGAGCCTGGGCGGCGTTTATGGTCTCAATCCTGCCTACCGCCCTCCTTTGCTACATGTATCTATATATTATCCAACAATCGACTCGTCCTTTCCCAGCTACGCTGGAAGAACACCTGGGGCGGGTATTAGGGAAATTTATCGGTTTTCTATATATCCTGGTCTTCTTATTTATTACTGTTTTCAGCATCACTTATTTCACTTCCCTCATCAGCAGCAGCATTGTACCCGATACCCCGCTCAGCGTCTACATCGGCGCCATACTGCTGGTCTCTTATTATGCGCTGAAAACCGGTCTGGAGAACGTAGCCAGGGTATTCGAGGTCATTATAATATACGCCTTTATGGCTATCCCGCTGCTCATATTCCTCAGTATCTTGCAGTCACATGATTTCAGTGCGTTGGTGCCTATCTTCGACGTTTCACTGCCAGAACTGGGCAGCACCGTATTGTACGCTTTTCTATACTCGGGTGAATTGATCGCTGTATTGACTCTGGCTTTTTTCTCCAATGACCGTAAACGCATATCCCGGCCGGTCAATTGGACACTGGCTGTGTATGCAGTATTAATCACCCTGACCACGGCGGCCATCCTTATGGACCTTGGCCCCAACTATGTCAACCATGTCTCCTTCCCCACCTTAAAGCTGATCCGTTCCATCAAGATAAGTGATTTTATCCAAAATATTGATATCATCTTCATCAGTGTTTTTATCCTTGGTATCTTTGCAGGCACGACGGTCAAATGGTTCCTGACTTGCTTCTCGATACAGCAGGTTTTCGGTTTGCGTGATTACCGTTTCCTGGCAGGTCCTTCCTCCGTCCTGATTGGCATCGGAGCCCTGATGACAGGTAAGAATATCATTGCCATTCAGATGATCGTCCACCATGTATTGCCATATATCTACGGCGTATTTTTTGTCTTGATACCATTGATCTTGTTTCTGGTGGTGCTTTTCAAGCCAACCCCTGACACCGGCGCCAGTACCCCCTCGGCCGGATAAAGAATATTCTATGGAATGGTGAAGCAAATGCGTTATATGAAACCTCGTAAGCCCGATCCGACCCCGGCCAATCGGGACATCATTACCAAACCTTTATCGAATGACCTGGAGCATAATTCGACTGATCTGCGGGTATTGTTGGAGCGCTGTTCAGATGCGGTATTCAAGGAATTTTCCTTCGGATCCCAACGCCAGTATCGAGGGTTGATGATCTTTTTTGATGGTCTGGTGGATAAAAAGGAGATTGAGCAGCATCTGCTGAAGCCGCTTA
>CAZOMS010000062.1:0-11353 GCA_964580805.1 uncultured Syntrophomonas sp.
TGGTTCCCTTATCCCATGCCAACTCAGCGAATTATATTTTAACGTCAATATCTTTTAAAGTCAAGGCCAATGTTGCAAATAACCTAAACCTGTTTTATTGGAGCGGTGTTAGGTATTTTGGGGGCTATGTTATATAAGCCGGCAGAACTGCACAGCTGCCCTGAACCCGTTTTGCTTACTCAGTTGCTCTTGGCAGCTTTGACAACGCGGCGATGTTTGTCACCTGTAAGGATTAGCATTAACACCAAGCCCCAGTTGGGTTCGCCAAGTACCGTCTCTAGTAAGGCTGCCAGGATTGCGATTAGATTCGACTTGTCACCGTCTTTTCCCACCAACCAGTAATAAACCGGCAACCAGACCAGGCAGAATACCAGGATAGTCCCCATCTGCTTCAATACCAACAGGCCGCCTAATGCTGTAGCCAGGCCTTTGCCGCCTCGGAAACCCAACCACGGCGGATAGATGTGCCCGGCCACGCCCAGCGCCAACCCTATGTAAGGGTCGGCTTGAGCGAAACTGCATAACCAGACTATTCCCGCCCCTTTGATAGCATCGATCAATAGAACCGCCAGCGCCGGCCCTATTCCCAATTGCCTGCGCACGTTCATGGCGCCTACGTTGCCGCTTCCCATTTCCCGAATATCCTTATGCCGCAATACTTGGACCAGGATGAAGGCAGTAGGTATGGATCCTATTAAAAATGAGCCTAGCAGACTCCCCCATATAAGCAATATATCTCATCCCCCGAACTAGCATATACCATAATTTAATTAATAAGATAACTTCGTACGCTGTGTGATCCCAATTGGAAATATATAATTTTGTCACGAATTCCACCGCTGCAGTGGTTGCGGGCAGTTAGCGCGGGAACCCACACGAGCAAAAGCTGGAATTCAAAGACCTTCTTCAACTGCAGCCAAATTCTTGGCCGAGTATGCTGCTCGGGAATGACTTAGTCACCCAATACCCTTATTATCTCTAGCGGCCTATCTCAATGATTCCAGCCCGGGAGCCTTCCCGAAATACGGTGATTCCCTTGAGTCCTTCCTGCCAGGCTCTCCGGTACAAAGCAGAAATCGTGCCTGCGGTGGTGGAAGCCGGCAGATTGATGGTCTTGGAAATGGCATTGTCCACCCACTTCTGTAAGGCCACCTGCATTGCCAGATGATCACAGGCGTCGATCTCCCGGGCACCTTTGAACAACAGCTGTAGATCTGCTGGTATGCCCTTCACTTCCTGACATGTTCCCCGGTTGGCCGCTTCGTACAAAGCACTTGTTGCCACCCCTTGTTTCTCGCAGGCCGCCATAAACAAAGGGGAAAACACGTTCAACCTATGCGGCCGGCCTTCCTGAAGATATGTCTTGCGATAGGCTACTGCGAACATGGGCTCGATTCCATAGCCCTCAACGCCCGCCAAAAGGCTAATAGTGCCGGTGGGGGCGATGGTGAGACAGGCAGCGTTGCGGCGCGGTTGCCGCGATACTGAGAAACCGGAGCTCCCCCATAGAGGGAAGTTACCCTTTTCCTGACCCAATTCGGAGGTTGCATCCTCTACCTGTTCAGCTATAAACGCCATCAGTCTTGCACTTTGGCAACGGCCTTCTTCACTATCATAAGACAAACCCAGTTTGATGAGCAGGTCATGCAGTCCCAAAATACCGACTCCTATTTTACGGCTGGCCATGGTCCTGTTTTTAATGAATGCAAAGGGGTATTCCCCCACGTCGATAAGATTATCCAAAAACCTGACTGCGGACCGGGCGGTGTAAGCCAGTCGCTCCCAGTGAATGCCGGATCGTGCTTCATCCATCATGCGAGCCAGGTTAATTGAGCCCAACAAGCACGATTCACCCGGACTCAGAGGTTGTTCTCCACAGGGATTGGTGGCATTGATAACCTCTCCTGGAATAGGGTTGCCGGCTTGAATGTGATCTAGGAAAATGAGGCCTGGTTCACCGCAAGACCAAGCCGATTCTACTATCTGTCCCCATAATTGCCGCGCGGGAATGGTCCCCCGTGCTTCACCCCGATAGGATAGGGTCCAATCCCCGTCTCTGGCCAGAGTATGCATGAACTGGTCGGTAATACCCACGGAAAGGTTAAAATTGTCCAGTTCCCCCCGGAGCTTGCACTCAATAAATTCGATTATATCGGGATGAGAACAGTCCAGGATTCCCATATAGGCGCCGCGCCTTATCCCTCCCTGAGCAATCATCGCCGCGCTGCAGTTGTAAAGGCGTATCAGTTCCACCGGTCCACTGGCCCGGCCTTTAGTAGAGTGAATAATATCTCCTTTGGGCCTGATCTCCGAAAAATTGTAGCCCAACCCACCGCCGTACTTGGCGATCAACGCCGACTCCAGTAAGGTCTGGTACATGGATTCAAGGTTGTCTTCGATGCGCAGTACAAAGCACGCCGCTGGCTGCTGCATTGAGCTCGGTTTGCCCATATTGGCCCAAATCGGAGTTGAAGGGATAAACCACAGCTCACGGATGAGCCGACCGAATTCGGCTGCCCAGTGTTCCTGCCGGTCCTTCTCGGCTGAGGCTGCTGCCCTGCTTATCCTGATAACCGCCTGCTCCGGGGTCTCGATCACCTGCCCCCGGTCATCGCGCAATGCGTAACGGGCGTTAAATATTGTCAAGCCGTCTTTGGTCAGGTTCATTTGTTCCACTCCCTGGTCGTGTTTACAATCACGGGGGCTAGACTTCCGGCTGTAGTGTATATATTTTACCGCCCAAATCTACTATATATATTTCACCGTTTTGATCGATCCCGAATGAGGATATATGCAACTGGCTGTCCAGCAGTTCCACGTTAACCAGAGGCTGGCCCGGGTCGGCGCGTAATGCCCAAATGCGGCCGGTCACGTAGTCTCCATAGATATATGCGCCATTTAAACCGGGCAGACTGGTCCCGTAATAAACATAGCCGCCAGTAATAGACTGACCCAGTGGATGACGGTACTCCCATACCGGCAGTTCCAGTCCCTCCCGCTCGCAATTATTGGTAGCGGGGTAGCAAAGGCTGCCCTCCATTATGTTCCACCCATAATTGCCGCCCTTGTGGATGATGTCTATTTCTTCCATAGTATTCTGCCCCACATCGGCCGCCCAAAGCCGTCCGTTGCGGTCAAAGCTGAACTTCCAAGGATTCCGCAGGCCATAGGCATATATCTCCTGCCGGCTGCCACTGCTATTCCCAGCTAACGGGTTGTCTTGAGGAATTCCGTATGCCAGACCCGGTGTGAATTTATCCACATCTATGCGCAATATCTTCCCCAGCAGGCTGCTCAGATTCTGGGCATTGCCCTGGGGATCTCCGCCCGAACCCCCGTCGCCAGTGGCTATATACAACAGTCCATCCGGGCCGAAGGCCAGACAACCGCCGTTATGATTAGCGAATGGCTGGGGGAAGGTCATTAGTATTTCTTCACTGCCGGGGATCCCAACTGACTGCTGCAAATTGGTTTGATAACAGGCCACGACGGTTTGGTTACGATTGGTATAGTTTACATAGAACAAGCCGTTGCCAGTGAAATCGGGGTGAAAAGCCAACCCCAGCAGGCCTTTCTCAGATGCGCTGCTGTCAACCCGATCACTGATGTCAAGGAAAAGATTGGCCGATGAGGTTTGAGAATTGTTTTCAAATGTATAAATCCGGCCTGCTTTCTCTACCACGAAAATGCGGTCGCTGCCATCCCCCGGATGTGCAAATTCCACCGGTTGGCGAAAGGACAAGCCCGGGAATGCATCTATCAGCTTAAGGGAGGTAATGTCAACAGTCGGTGGGCTGTCCTGGTTGTTCCCTGTCTGGCCAGGCTGGCCGGGTGTAATAGATACAGGATCCTCCCTGCATCCGGCAGTCAACAACAGCAATACCAGAATCAATAGCTGATAAACCCGCTGCATTGGTGTGGCCTCCTTCCATTTGCCCGTTTATTTCCACTAGCCGGCATCTTTTCCGTCACCCCCTTTGGCAACATTTACTTGTGTCAATAATGCTGCCGCGGTTAGACTTAGACGTAGGATTATTATTGAACGGGAGCACCCTATGAATAGCGCCGACCCTTTAGCCCGTTTTTTGATCGTGACCGGTTTGCTTATCCTTGTGGCCGGAATCATCCTGCTGGTCAGCTCCAAGCTGGGATTGAGCCCTTTCCGCTTGCCGGGTGATATTGTGATTAAACGGGATAATTTTACATTCTACTTTCCATGGGTGACCGGGATTTTGATCAGCATACTCCTTTCTCTTATTTTAGGCTTATTCGCACGCAGATAAAACCAGATTATGTCAGCGATCATGGCCCCGGGCACTGGTCTCTCGTCAGACTGCTATGGCAACGATTTGGCGACGAGGCGTAAAGCAGATGGGAATGGCGAAAAAATAAAACCACGCAAACACGCGTGGTTACTTTGTTTATATGGAGCCGAGCACAGGACTTGAACCCGCAACCTGCTGATTACAAATCAGCTGCTCTACCGATTGAGCTAGCTCGGCGCGGCAAATAAGATTTTAGCCCCAGTGCCGGTTAAAGTCAAGCTTTTGGAATGATAGCCATCATATCCAAGGATTGAGCGATATCAGCGCGCTTGCTCCCGATCTTCAAGATATTTCTCCAGTTTTCTTTTCACTCTCTGCAGGGCATTGTCTATCGATTTGACATGCCTCTTCAAGTCCACTGATATCTCCTGATAGGATTTACCCTCCAGATAAGACATCAAGACCTTCCATTCAAGTGAACTGAGTATCTCACTCATCTTCTTTTCTATAAAAATAAATTCTTCCCGGCTGATAATGATTTCTTCAGGGTTGGTGATTCCGGTGGTGGTTATGATATCCATCAAGGTGCGGTCGGATTCTTCATCATAAATTGGCTTGTTGAGGGATACATAAGAATTTAAAGGGATATGTTTCTGACGGGTGGCCGTTTTTATGGCGGTAATTATTTGCCGGGTGATGCACAATTCGGCAAAGGCCCTAAAAGAGGTAAGCTTGTCCACACGATAATCGCGTATGGCCTTAAATAGACCGATCATTCCTTCTTGAATGATATCTTCTCTGTCCGCTCCAATTAAAAAATAGGACCGGGCTTTGGCTCGTACAAAATTCTTGTACTTGTCGATGAGAAACTCAATCGCGAACTGCTCACCCTGTTGAGCCAATTCCACGGTTTCTTCGTCCTGCATCTCCGCGTAGGTGAGGTAGTACTCCTTCGCAGCGACGGAACTGATCATTCGATCGCCTCCATATTATGATTTTGAAATGGTTAAAAGCGGCTTGCGTTTCGAAAGGTGAAACCTATGATATTATAGCGATTTACACCCGAAACGTCAAGGCCTGTCCAGGCAACGGCGCTGCCGGATTACTTCATATATTATGAGACCAGCTGCAACCGAAGCGTTCAGTGAAGAAACTTTTCCGGACATTGGGATACTGACCAGCATATCACAGTTCTGACGCACCAGTTTTCTTATCCCGCTGCCCTCTCCACCAATGACCACCGCGGTAGGAGCGGGTATATTGCCCAGGTTGTATGCAGCGCCTTCCATATCCGCCCCGATCACCCATAAACC
Organism: uncultured Syntrophomonas sp.; assembly: GCA_964580805.1. Taxonomy (GTDB): domain Bacteria; phylum Bacillota; class Syntrophomonadia; order Syntrophomonadales; family Syntrophomonadaceae; genus PHAA01. The sequence continues at coordinate 5,579 of CAZOMS010000062.1, forward strand.
TTGCTTTTTCAGATCTTTGATACAATTGACCAGATTAGTGACCCGCGCCACCAACATATGTTCCACTGCTCCGGCTGAGGCCCGGACCACCGCCGCGGTTATTTCCACTGAATTATGCTGGGGGATGATGACGCCATGGACGCCCGCACATTCCGCCGTCCTGATTATCGACCCCAGGTTCTGCGGATCTTCTATCCCATCTAATAGTAATACGAAAGGAGGCTCCTTTTTTAGGGCGGCGTTCTCCAAAATCTCTTCCAGGCTGGAGTACTCGTAACTGTCGACCAAGGCCACTACTCCCTGATGATTGGCAACCGTATACATTCCATCCAGGCGTTGTTTATCCACATATTGACTATATACCCCTTTTTTGCGGGCTACACTGAGCATTTCCTCTATTCTCTTGCCGCCCCGGCCTTCCTGAATAAATATTTTGTGGACCTTGCGTTTCCCCCGCATCGCCTCCATAATGCTGTTGACTCCGGCTATCTTATCCTGCATATACTACGTCCTTTCCGCAAATGGCCCTGGAAGCTGCCCTTATGCCTTATCCCATTAGTATACCCGAGTATCATCTCATTTCCGAAAAGCCAAAAGACCGCACCTAAATAGGCGGGATAATCCTTATTTGCCTCTGTGGCGCTTATTGGCCGCTGCCGTCCGGCCTTCACCGGTATACCCTGCTAGGTTCCTCATTATACGGAATAAACACTGTCGAGGTCGATAAACCGAAAGTGATGAGTTATGGGCGTAGGCCAATTGGTGAGGTAAAATTGATCCTCGCGCGCCGTCGGCCCGCTGTTATGGATCATCAGGGGGACACCGTCCCGGCCTCTCTGATCCGATATTACCCCTATATGTTCCAATCGGCCCCCAAATATCACGATATCCCCCGGCTGCCATTCGGTCAGGTTTTCCACATCATTGGGATTGATGTTGGTGGTCAACTCCTGGGCATGACGGGCCAAGAATACCTGGAGATTAGCTACCCGACGGAAGTCGATATTGGGGTCCGGGTGGTTTCCGGTTTCATCATAGGCCGCGGGTGACATTCGGATATCATCATCCACCATCTTTTTAAGATCATATCCAGCCGCTGCCCAAGCCCTCCAAATAACATCAGTGCAGGCCCCCCGTCCTTCCGGAGGGTAACCCTGATAATATGAAGCATCATATACCGTCCCCCTTGTTACCTCCTCCCGTGCTCCCCTGACGATATCAAGCGAGTCCGGGACTCCATTGTGGTTTTGGTCCTGTGAGGACACCATCTGGGGCACAACGCAGGCCGGCTTCGGCTGAAGAATGCTGTTGGGGCTGAGTGAAGCGATCCGCCCCTTTTCCCAATCCCATAGCCAAACTGAAGCTGCGAGAACTATTAGCACTGCTATCAGCCAAATCCTGTTTTTCCGTGTGTGCACACTTTTCCTCCCCGCAGCTATGACTAAATAATTGGATTGAATATTTCGTCAGTGACAATCACCTGTGCGTAATGATGGGGCGGGAAATTCGCATCATAAGGTATATCATCGAACAAGGCGGACATTTTTTCGCGGAAATAAAGAAGAAGCGGGATGGCCACCTGGCGCATTTGAGGGTGAGCCGCCGTATCACAACGCAAACGGAAAAAATGTCGCCATTCCCTAAGATTATAGGTAACCACAATCTCCGTCTTCAGCGAATTAGGCAATATTGAGCGGGCTTCTTGGGGAGAGCAGCCATTGCTGAGCATAGCCATATAGTTCTTTTCCGACAACTGGCATGATTCCAACCAAAGTTGGTAGTCGCGGTCCCGCTCCCGGAAAAAATAAGGCTCTATAACCGTTATCTCATTGCCGAACTTGGCCTTGCTGTAGCGGCAATAGCGAGTGCTTTCCTGGCTGTAGGCCGCAATACGGTGCCTCACCAGTTCGTGCGAGATGCCCCGGTCGATAATCAACAATACGGTAGCTTTCTCATGTTCGATAATCGATTCATGACCAAGAGTCAGCTTGGACTTTAGAAAATGGGGGTTGGTCGTTCCGGTCATCATGTCTTCGGATTTGTAGCAGGTTCGGGCGTAACGTTCCAACCGGCGGAACAGCCCCTGGTTGAGTTCAGTCTCCGGTATCAATATCTGTGGCCGCTGTATTATCATGCTTATCACTGCCCCTATTGCTCTTAGTTTTGGCCTCGGGATAAGTATACACAAAAACCTGCCTCGCCTCTATGCATAGTTGCGGGCAGGTTTCCTGCGTCTTTTAGTTGGGCAGACTCTTATGGCTCCCATATGGACGGGAATAGAAACTGCCAGCCAAACCAACCGGCGGCAGTCAATCTCCATCCGTTCAAATTATTTCTTCGCTCAGATCGAAAAGCTCCTGTAATCTCTGCTGGTCTCCTTTCAGGTAAACATATCCGATCAGAGCTTCGAAACCGGTGCTCAGACGATATTCCTGCATATCTGCATTCTTGGTAGGAGTGCCCTTGGCATTGCGCCCACGCCTCACGATATCCTGTTCCGTTGTTGGCAGTTGGTCAAAGATGTTTTTAATAACCCGGGCCTGATGTTCAGCCTTTACCTTCTGAACGGTATCCTGGTGAATTTCTTTAATTCGTCGCTGCCCGGCAGCTACCATTCGGGCCCGCACCATCAGTTCATAGACGGCGTCCCCCACATAAGCCAACAACAGCGGGGAATATTCATCCAGGGTCCGTTCATCCAGGGGCTTATGCATCAACAAATTTCCACCGGGCCCCTTCCCTGGTATCCTCCAGTGTGATACCGGCTTCTCTCAATTCATCCCGCAACCGGTCCGCCCGGTCATATTCCTTGTTGAGCTTGAAATCCTGCCGCAACACTACCAGGAAATCCATAATGGTCTCTATGGCCGGAGCTTTCTCATAACGGAACTGGCTGCCACCAGCCTGATCTTCCACTTTGATATCCTGATTGTTAAGAAAATCCCGCAGCGAATCAGCTAATGCATAATGCATTTCCTGGCGGGCCTGGTTCCTCATAGACAATATGATTTTAAGCAAGTCATCGACCACCTGCTGGTCATCTGGATCTGTCTCCATGAATATTCCCAGCACTCCTCCCAGGTTGCTGAAAATGTCCATCGCTTTGCGCAAAACCGCCCGATCTGCCGCCTGATTAGGATCAGCACTGGATATGAAAGCGTTAACCTGATGAGACAATTCAAACAGGAACCCCAAGGCTTTGGCACTGTTGAAATCATCATCCATGGCTTCGATAAACTTGTCCTGCAGTTCTGTTGCTTTTTTTGTCAGTTCCGATACCAAATCCGGCAGGACTGGCTCGATTTCTGTCCCGCTTAAAAATTCCTGCGCCAGCACATTGGTCGTCTTCAGCCGCCCCAAAGCCTTTTTGGCCTCCTCCAGCTTGCCATCGTCAAAATCCAGCGGGCTGCGGTAATGGGTGGCTATAAGGTAAAAGCGCACCACGTCGCGTGGGTAGCGGGCCAGTATGTCACGCAGGATGAAGAAATTCCCCAGAGATTTGGACATCTTTTCGCTGTTGACGGTTATAAAGCCATTGTGCATCCAGTAGTTCACGAACGGTTGGCCAGTGTACGCTTCTGCTTGGGCAATCTCATTTTCATGATGGGGAAATATCAAATCAGCCCCACCACCATGTATGTCCAACGTATCCCCTAAATATTTGGTGGACATAACTGAACACTCAATATGCCAGCCCGGCCTCCCCGGTCCCCAGGGGCTTTCCCAAGATGGTTCACCCGGCTTGGCCCGTTTCCACAAGGCGAAGTCGACCGGCTCTTCCTTGCGCTCATCCACTTCAACCCTGGCCCCGGCCAGCATGTCCTCCAAAGAACGTCCAGACAATTTGCCATATCCCTGGAACGCTTTTACCCGGTAGTAGACGTCACCGTCCACCTCATATGCAAATCCCTTTGCGATTAAACCTTCTATCGCGGCGGTTATGTCCGGGATATGATCGCTCACCCGGGGGTGGATATCAGCCCTGACAATCCCCAATGCATCAGCATCCGTAAAGTATTCGCCGATATAACGCTCCGCTAGCTGGATAGGATCGTCGCCCTCTTCGCGAGCCCGGTTGATTATCTTATCGTCCACGTCCGTAAAATTCTGCACATAGCGTACCCGGTAACCCCGAAAAGCCAAGTACCGTCTCACCATATCAAAAACAACCAGGGGGCGGGCATTGCCCAAATGAATGTAATTGTAGGTGGTAGGGCCGCACACATACATGTTGACCTGGTCCGGATTAAGAGTTACTAACTCTTCTTTGCGGCCACTCCGGGTGTTGTATATCTTCATCCGCCGCTGCCTCCTTCTCCATTCTCTCTACCTTTTTCTCCAGCTCATCGATAGTTGCCTGCATGGCTGCCAGAGCATCGGCAACCGGGTCGGGGAGAATATTGTGATTGAGGTCGACCTCATCAAAACCATCTGCGATTTTCAGGCCGTTATAGGCCACCACCCGCCCCGGGACTCCTACCACCGTACAATGCGGCGGAACCGCCTTGACCACCACCGAACCGCCGCCGATCTTGGCATGATCGCCTACCGTAAAAGAGCCCAGAACTTTGGCTCCCACACTGATAGTAACATTATTGCCGATAGTGGGATGCCTCTTGCCCTTTTCTTTACCGGACCCCCCCAAAGTCACGCCTTGGTATATGGTAACATTATCTCCAATCTCGGTGGTCTCTCCAATCACGACTCCGCTGCCGTGGTCAATGAAAAAGCCCTTACCTATCCTGGCTCCCGGATGGATCTCGATTCCGGTTAAAAAGCGGCTGATATGTGATACCAAACGGGCAAGAAAATACCAATGCCGGGTATAAAAAAAGTGGGCGATGCGGTGGTTGATGACGGCATGAAAACCTGGGTATAGGAAAATGATCTCGGCGATACTTCGAGCTGCCGGGTCTCTGTCAAAGACAACCTGTATCTCACGTCGGATTGCTGCTAGCATTGTCGCCTCTCCTTTCCGAAACCTAACTTAAATCCCAAAATAAAAACCCTTCATCCCTGTACCAGAGACGAAAGGTTATACTTCCGCGGTTCCACTCTGCTTGAGCACCATCTGATGCTCCGCTTGAATTGATTTTAACGGTTCTCACCGGGTATACCTACTGATGGTTTCAGTATACCTGCTCCCGGGCGCACTTCGGACGACTTCTTACTGGTGGAGGGCTCTCAGCCGGTGACCCCCCCTCTCTGGCAGCGATCGACGCTTACTTTTCCCGTTCTCTGCATTTTCCGAATATACCTCATTATATTCAGGAATAACGAACCCTGTCAACCAACCAGAGCCTATCAACCCAGTAATTCCTGGCAACAGAAGGAGGCCATTGGCAGTCGATTAAAAGCATAGGCTCCGTAATGGTCACGGTTGACGAGTTGGTCCAAACGTATTCATTGCCCGATCAATACGGCGCAAACACTCAACGCGACCCAGCACCAGGATCAGGTAGGGGAGTTCCGGTCCGTGGGTACGGCCGGTCAAAGCGCTGCGCAAAGGCATATAGACATCCCTGGCTTTCAAATTGAGCTTTTTAGTTGTACTTTTAATGAAGGTCTTGACCTCTTCCGGTTGGGTGAATTCAGACAGGTCACTATGAAATGCGGATAAAACCGCTGGGGCCAACTCCGACGACAACGCTTGGCGGGCCTCCTCGTCCCAATCGACCTCGCGGAAGAATACATCTGCCTGGCTATTGATATCAGCCAGGCAGACCAGATGATCGCGTACTGCTTCAACCAATAGATGGTAACGTTGTTGGTCCA
>CAZOMS010000063.1:0-11077 GCA_964580805.1 uncultured Syntrophomonas sp.
GCAAGGGACGATTAAAGCCGGTCCAGCAAACGGTTGAGAAAACCATCGGCCGGGCCCATGTGGAGATAACTACCCTGCTCATCCCCGGCAAGAACGACAGTGAAGACGAGATACGAGCTTTGGCCCAATGGCTGGCTTCCCTGGACCGGCAAACCGTTTTGCATTTATCCAAATACCACCCCGACTACCAGTTAGAATTGCCAGCCACCCCCACGGCCACGATTATTCGGGCCCGGGAGATTGCCCTGGAATACCTGGATTTCGTATTTGCCGGCAATATACCCGGGGAGGTAAACAACACCAATTGTATCAAATGCGGTCATGAACTCATCCACCGCAATTTCTACCGGATTGAGATCACCGGGGTAAGGGACAGGCACTGCGCCCAATGCGGAGCGGAGTTGGGGTATATCAAGGGGCTGTAGAGACTGGATTTAACGGTGAGCGGCGAGCTATAACAAATGCCGGGAGAATATATCTCCCGGCATTTTATATGAAAGCTTCCAGGACTGACCCGGAAGGCTGTTCATGCAGGCGGCATGCGCCTGCAATTTAGGATATGTTTATCAACGGCAAAATGTTACTGGTAAAACGTCTGAGGTTCCATCTGCTTCCGGGCTGGCAGAGGTAGTCGGCTGGATCTGCAAAACGAAAGGCCCCCAATGGTAAGCTGCTGCCAGCGATTGGTGCCAATCCGCGGTGTATTGGTTGTGCGGTGACTCGCTGCCAGCGGGTCGATACCATTTCTATAACTCAAGGTTATGGATTATAATGATCTCATCAAGCAGTTTAGACTCGGCGGAGAAAAACGAAAGAAAGGACGCGATCGCTTTGCAGAAGCCATTAACCTTTTACTGCATCACCACCTGACGGACCTGTCAAAAGGCCAGGGCCTGGCTGAATGAACACAACGCCCCATATGTATATCGTGATCTGATCAAGATGCCGCTGAGTGGTGACGAATTGCAGGATTTGGCTCAAGCGGCCAATTCCACGGTTAAAGATCTGATCAACTCCAAGAGTCAGGCATTCAAGAAACTTAAGCCGGATTTGGCAGGCATGAAGGATCCGGAGGTCATCCAGCTGATCTACAGCGAGCCCAGGATTATGAAACGGCCGGTGCTCAGCGATGGCCAGCACCTGGTGATCGGGTTTTCTGAAGAGGCTTTTCAAGCTATGCTGTCGTAGATTTGATTCGACTGGTTGCTGATCCAAGCTGCGACATCATGAAGGAGGGACAGTATGCTGGAGATACCGGAGGCGAATGTCCTGGCCAGACAGATCAATGACACCCTGGCCGGGAAAAGGATCGTCGGGATAATCACTGCTCACAGCTCCCACAAATTTGCCTGGTTCAGCGGCCGGCCGGAAGAATACCAGGGGTTGATTGGACAAACCATCGACGGGGCTGCGGCACACGGCGGGATGGTGGAAATCCAGGCTGGCCGGGCGCGCCTATTGTTCGGGGATGGCGTAAACCTGCGCTTCCATTCCAAGGGCGACAAGAGGCCGTCCAAGCACCAGCTTTTGATGGATTTCGAAGACGAGACCGCACTCAGCGCCTCGGTACAAATGTACGGTGGCCTGTGGTGTTTTCAGGCAGACAGTTTTGAGAATCCTTATTACCAGGCCGCAGTCCGGAAGCCTTCACCTCTGGGTAGGGAATTTGATCGGGCCTATTTCGATGCGCTGCTGGATGGATCTGAAGTTAGCAAAATGAGCGCCAAGGCTTGGCTGGCCACCGAGCAGCGCATACCCGGACTCGGCAATGGAGTCCTGCAGGATATCCTTTATAATGCGTATATCCATCCCAAGCGTAAGATTGGCTCTCTAGAGGATGTAGAAAAGGAGGGTCTATATAGGGCGATCAAGGACACGCTGGCCGATATGACAGTCAGGGGCGGGCGTGATACTGAAAAAGATCTCTTCGGGAAAGCGGGCGGGTATAAAACCAAGGCCAGTAAATTGACCGCGGGGAGCACCTGCCCGGTATGCGGGGGTATAATCAGGAAGGAGAGCTATCTGGGCGGCAGCATCTACTATTGTGACCGGTGCCAGAAGATTTGATGGCAACCAACTGGCATGTCAGCTGTAGACAAAGGCCGCGCACAAAAACGGATAACTAATCGCGCAGGCCCATGCTTAAGAAAAATTGGGCATTGGTATGTATAATCACATTGTTATCAATAGGCCTATTTATAAGCCGGCGGTTGAAAAAAGGGGACTGTGTAATCCACACCAGCCCCCCTCGCTCGCTCTTATTGCATAAATACCGCGCGGTCTGACACCAACCCCGTCAGGATCAATACTCTCCGAAACTGGCACCGGGGGCTCCGCAGACGGGGCAGCGGCCCGGGGCTTCATTTTCCTCGACATATCCGCACACTGGGCAGAGGAAGAACTTATCTACCTCCATGTCCTGGTTATTGAGTACAGCGGCCAGAGCCTTTTCATACAGTTTGTGATGGACCTTTTCCACTTCATTAGCCAAATGGAAGGAGGTTTTGGCCTGAGTGTTGCCATCCTTCTCCGCTTCCTCCAAAAAGGCCGGATACATCTCGGTAAACTCATGGTGTTCACCTTCCACCGCAGCTTTGAGGTTATCGGCAGTACTGTTGATCTGCTTCATAACCCCCAGGTGCTTCAAAGCGTGAAGGGTCTCGGCCTCCGCGACCACGTTAAACAACCGGCTTACCTTTTCAAAACCATCCTTTTTAGCCTTTTGCGAAAATGCAAGGTATTTGCGATTGGCCTGCGACTCACCTGCAAATGCGGCTCCTAAATTGTCCATAGTTGACATAATCAATACTCCTCCTTTTTGTTTTTAGATCTTTGATGTGCAATGCTGAATGTTCAGTAGTATGTACCTTGCTCTCAAAGACCGATTTATTGCATCATTTGGGCAAAGGTGCGGCGGCTCAATTCCAACACCAGCTGGTCCTGAATATCGGATAATGAATGGTGGATCGGACAGGCTAGGGCATATTGCTTGCTGCAGTGGGCTTTGTCTTCCAGGCAACGATTAAGGTGTATGGGGCCTTCGATAGCCTCGATAACATCCAGCAGGCTGATATCCTGTGGTGGCCGGGCCAGGGAATAACCGCCACGCACCCCGCGATGGGACTTGACTATGCCTGCTTTGGTCAGTCGGGGCATAATCTTAAGCAGGAAACGGATAGGAATTACCTCCTGTTCGGAAATCGCCTGGGCATCTACCCATTGCCGGCTGTCCTTGTGAGCCAGGAACAATACCGCCCTGAATCCGTAATCGGTAGCCTGATTGATATTCATAAACCACCTCGTCGAAACTATACCAGTTGAGTATATTTTAAGGAATCGGAAATCGTTTGTCAATCGGCAACCCCTTGGTGGCCAGAAATACATAGCTGAGGGTAAACCAAGCAACAAGCGTTACCGGGGGACAAAAGGACCATATTTGCGCGCAAGGGCAAATCGCATTGGACACCGCAAAGATCCTTTCTGATCCATCTTTACAATCACTCTGACCGATCACGCCTAACGATTGACTGCCCTGCAGCCGACAGCGGACTAGAAAAAAATCACCCCATAATTGTCCGTTTTACAGTTGCAAGAATATGCAATGGAATGTATAATTACAAAACGTGCTACTTATAAAGGGGGACGCATCATGTATTCAGTTGGAATCATCGGTGATGGTTATACCGCCGCTGAACTATTACGATTAATTGCCGGACACGATCAGCTACAGGCGGTGGCGGTTACTTCCACCGAGAATATCGGCAGCCGGGTGGGTTCAATGTACCCCCATTTGAGACCGTTTACCGATTTGACTTGTACCGCCACTGATCTGGAAGTGCTCAAGCAGCAATGCGAGGCAGTTTTCCTGGCCTTGCCGCATGGCTTGTCGGTACCGATGGTCAAAGAATTGGCTGAAGCAGGACTTAAATGCGTCGACCTGGGAGCTGATTTCCGCCTCAAAGACGTGGCCGTCTATGAAAAATATTATGAAACAGTGCATACTGCCCCAGAAATGTTACCGGACGCTGTTTATGGCATACCTGAGCTATATCGGGAGCAGGTGAAAAAGGCATCGATAATCGCCAATCCCGGGTGTTTTCCGACTTCCGCCATTTTGCCGCTGGCGCCCTTGCTGCAAGCCGGAGTGATAGAAAATCATAGCATTGTGGTGGATTCCAAAAGCGGAGTTTCCGGAGCCGGCAAATCGCTCAAAGCGGCATCTCACTTCTGCGAAGTGAATGAAGGCTTCAAGGCCTATGGGGTAGGGACGCACCGGCACGGTCCGGAGATTGCCCAGGAACTGAGTTTCGCTGCCGGGGTCCCGGTGGCGATGATTTTCACTCCCCACCTGGTGCCAATGAATCGGGGTATTTTAAGCACCTGCTACGCGCAATTGAAAAAGGGAGTTGCCGCAGGACAGGTCAGGGAGGTGCTGGAGGACAAATACCGGGATGAGTTTTTCGTGGATATACTTCCACCGGGGGTATTCCCCAGCACCAAGTGGGTTTACGGCAGCAATATGGTTCAGATAGGGGTTTATGCCGATGATGACAGCGGTCAGGTAATACTTGTTTCCGCCCTCGACAATCTTTGTAAAGGGGCATCCGGGCAAGCCATCCAGAACCTGAACCTTATGCTGGGGATGGAGGAGACCAAAGGACTGAGGTTGGCCGGAGTTCACCCTTAGACCTCAAGTGTCCGCCCCTATTGATGACGGCAGAAAGGATTAAAATATGAAGATTATTGATGGTTCGGTTACGGCGCCCCAGGGTTTCCTGGCTCAGGGCGTCGAGGCCGTAATAAAGAAAGCTGATAAAAAGGATGTAGCCATCATATACTCCAGTCACCCGGCCGCGGCCGCGGGGATGTTTACAACCAACATCGTACGGGCCGCCTGTGTGGATATCGACCGGGCTCACCTGGAGAGCGGTTCTGCCCAAGCCATTGTGGCCAACAGCGGCAATGCCAATGCCTGTACCGGCCAGCCCGGTTGGGATGACACCATAGAGATGGCACGGCTCACCGGGCAGTTGCTGGGGATAGACCCCCACGACGTTCTGGTCGCTTCCACCGGGGTTATCGGGGTAGCCATGCCCATGGATCGCATCGAACAAGGTATACGGTCGGCAGCCGCCAGTCTTTCCCGCCAAGGGGCCAATAATGCCGCCCAGGCGATAATGACCACCGATCTGGTCAGCAAGGAGATAGCAGTGGAGACGGAAATAGGCGGCCACCCGGTGCGTATCGGCGCCATGGCCAAGGGTTCGGGGATGATCCATCCCAATATGGCCACCATGTTGAGCTTCATTACTACCGATGCTTCGGTGGGCAGCCAATGCCTGCACCAAATGCTGGCAGCATCTACCCGGCAATCCTTCAATATGATAAGCGTAGACCGCGATACCTCTACCAACGATATGGTTTTGATCCTGGCCAATGGACTGGCAGGCAATGAGTGCATAGACAGCCCCAGCAGTGCAGCTGGGAAAGCGTTTCAAGAAGCCCTGGATTTTGTGTGCATCAGCCTGGCCAAGATGGTTGCCCGGGATGGAGAGGGAGCCACGCGCCTCATAGAGGCACAGGTGATTAATGCGGATAGCCAGGCAACTGCCCGCACTATAGCCCGATCCATAACCGCTTCCAATCTTACCAAAGCCGCCGTTTTTGGTGAAGACGCCAACTGGGGGCGCATTTTGGCTGCGGCTGGTTACTCCGGCGCCCAGTTCGATCCCGGCCGGGTTGATATTTTCCTGGGCAGTCTGCAGATGGCCGCCAACGGGATGGGCCTGGAATTTGACGAGGATCGGGCCCGCCAGGAACTGCACCGAGACCCGGTGATCATAAGAGTGGATATGAAAGCCGGACAGGAGCGGGCTACTGCCTGGGGTTGTGATTTGACCTACGACTATGTGCGAATCAATGCTGCCTACCGAACTTAGGCACCGCATCTGATTGAATAAACCGGTATAAATATATCCGTTAGGAATTAAGGATATTTCAACGGTTGGAGGGAGTCAATTTTGAAATCAGCTCTGGAAAAGGCAGAAATATTGGTCGAGGCCCTACCTTATATCAAGCAATTCTATGGCCGGCGGGTGGTCATCAAATACGGCGGGGCAGCCATGACTGATGACTGCCTCAAACAGAAGGTAATGCAGGATATTGTGCTCATGAAATACGTGGGCATGCACCCCATTGTGGTACATGGGGGGGGACCGGAGATAAATGCTATGCTCAAACGATTGGATATAAAGAGCAGCTTTGTCAACGGGTTGCGGGTCACTGATGCCGATACCATGGAAGTAGTGGAAATGGTGCTGGGCGGAAAGGTAAACAAGCAAATTGTCAGCGGGATCAACGCTAGCGGAGGCAAGGCCATCGGCATGTCCGGCAAAGATGGAGGGCTGATCGAGGCTGATTTTGCTGATGCCAGCGGAACGATGGGCTATGTTGGCGAAGTTAAAAATGTTAATCCCCAGATCATAGAGACGGTTATAAATAATGGCTATATCCCGGTAGTAGCTCCCATCGGGGTAGACTCGCAGCAACGGAGCTACAACATCAATGCCGACCTGGTTGCGGCAGCTATAGCAGTAGCCATGAAGGCTGACAAACTGGTATTGTTGACCGATGTTCCCGGCCTGTTGATGGACGCCAAGGACCCGGACAGCCTGATCTCGGTGCTCAAGGTAGGCGAAGTCCCCAGCTATATCAACCGCGGAGTAATAGCGGGGGGAATGATACCCAAGGTACAGTGCTGCGTGGAAGCCGTGCAGGGCGGGGTGGGACGCACTCACATCATCGACGGCCGGGTTCCCCATTCCATTCTGTTGGAGATATTCACCAAAGAAGGAGTGGGCACCATGGTAACATGGTGATGATGGGGACTCGCTCAGGAAAGGAGAACATGATAATGTCCAATCAATCGATTCTAAATCAGGGACAGCAATATGTAATGAACACCTACAGCCGTTTCCCGATAGCTCTGGTAAGAGGTGCCGGGTCTTATGTTTGGGATGCAGACGATAAGCAATACCTGGATTTCCTGGGGGGGATAGCGGTGTGCATACTGGGCCACTGCGATCCCGGTATGCAAACCGCTCTCAAGGAACAGGCGGCTCGGCTTTGGCATGTTTCCAACCTGTACTGGATTCAGCCCCAGGTAGAACTGGCCGAGAAACTAACCAGACTATCAGGTTTGGGCAAGGCCTTCTTCTGCAACAGCGGGGCCGAGGCCAATGAGTCCGCCTTGAAGCTGGCCCGCAAATACCATTATTGCCGGGGGCAATCCCAGCGGCATCAATTCATAGTATTCAACGATTCTTTTCACGGCCGAACCCTGGCCACAGTGACCGCCACCGGGCAGAAGAAATACCAAGAGGGCTTCGCCCCCCTGCCGGCGGGATTCGAATATGCAGATTATAATGATCTGGAGTCGGTGCGCCGTTTGATTAATGATCAAACCGCCGCCATACTGCTGGAGCCGGTGCAAGGGGAAGGCGGCATCCATCCCGGCCAGCCGGAATTCCTGACTGCGATCCGCAATCTTTGCGACCAGGAAGACATACTGCTCATCTTCGATGAGGTGCAGTGCGGCATGGGCCGCACCGGTGCCTTCCTGGCCTATCAGTCCTATGGAGTCACCCCGGATATAGTGACCATAGCCAAAGGCTTGGGGGGCGGATTCCCGATGGGCGCCATGCTGGCCAGTGACAAGGCAGCCTCCGGATTCGCACCCGGCGACCATGCTTCAACGTTCGGCGGGAACCCTCTGGCCACCGCGATAGCCAACTATGTGGTGGACGTTATCAGTTCGTCTTCGTTTTTGGAAAATGTCGCATCGATGGGGGCATACCTGCGCCAGGGACTTAACAAAATCGAGGATAAACGTATAATGGAAGTCAGGGGCTCAGGCCTGATGCTGGGTGTCGAATTCGATCGGGAGATCCGGAACCTGGTGGAGATATGCATGGATATGGGCCTGCTGCTGATAGGGGCTGGGTCACAGGTGTTGCGTTTTGTACCACCATTGAACATAACCGCGGCCGAGATCGATCAGGCATTGGCGATATTAAGGGCGGCCCTGAAGGAATGGCAATAAACTAGTCGGAAGGATGGGCTTGATGATGCAGGTCAGTGACAAACTTAGAGGCCGGGATTTTATCAGTATCCATGATTACAGCGCAGACGAGGTAGCCTACCTACTGGAAGTAGGATTGGAATTGAAAAGATTGCAGAAACAGGGTGTCCCGCACCCCCTGCTGGCAGGCAAGACCCTGGGGATGATCTTCCAAAAGTCATCCACCCGCACCCGGGTAGCATTTGAGGTGGGAATGTACCAGTTGGGTGGACATGCATTATTTCTGAGCCCCAAGGATATCCAATTGGGGCGGGGGGAGACCATAAAAGACACCGCCCTGGTGTTGTCGAGGATGCTGGACGGCATCATGATTCGGACCTTTGCTCATGATGAGGTATTGGAGCTGGCCCACTGGGCTTCAATTCCGGTCATTAATGGCCTGACCGACCTGCTTCACCCCACCCAGGTCATTGGCGACCTAATGACGGCCCAGGAACACAAGGGGCGCTTGCAGGGATTGAAATTGGTTTTCATCGGCGATGGCAACAACGTAGCTCATGAACTGCTGTATGGATGCGCCAAGGTGGGTATGAACATGACCATAGCCTGTCCTTCCGGATTTGAACCTGATGCCCAGGTGTTGGCGATGGCTCGCCAGGACGCTCAATGCAGCGGGGCTCGCTTGGAAGTGGTGGAGAACCCCTGGGAAGCCATAAAGGGAGCCGATGTGGTTTATACGGATGTTTGGGCCAGCATGGGCCAGGAAGGCGAAGCCGAAGAAAAGGAGAAGCAATTCCTGACCTACCAGGTCAATCAGGCCTTGCTGGCCGCGGCCAATCCTGGCGCCATCGTGATGCACTGCCTGCCGGCCAAACGCGGTAAGGAAATAACCGATGAGGTGATGGACGGTCCGCAATCGGTGGTCTTTGACGAATCCGAAAACCGCCTCCACGCTCACAAAGCCATAATGGCTGTAACCATGTGAGGTTCCAGTTGCCATGGGCGAGCTAAACATAGAGTTGGTTAGTGAAGCCGATATACCGGTTATGCTGGCACTTTGGAGAAACACTCCGGGTTTGGGAGTTGGTGATGAAGAGGCATCTCTGCGGGACTTTATCCGGCGCAATCCCACCACCTGTTTGCTGGCGAAATCAGGGGATTCCATAGTAGGCACGGTTCTGGGGGGATTTGATGGCAGGCGGGGCTATATCTATCATTTGGCCGTACGCCCCGACCATCAGCGCCGGGGCTGGGGAACAAAAATGCTGCAGGAGGTCATTATTCGCCTGGAGGAGTTGAAGGCAGACAAGATTCATTTGTTCGTTTTCAAGGGCAATCAAGGCGCCCAGGCCTTTTATGAAAGCCAGGCCTGGACCAAAAGGCACGACATCCAAGTTTACTCATTAAATGTCAAAAAATAAAAAAGCGAAGGAGCATGCAGGTTGAAAAAGGATCGTGTAATCATCATGGGGGCCGCTGGGCGGGATTTCCACAACTTCAACACCTATTTTCGCAACAATAACGACTACGAGGTGGTAGCCTTTACAGCTACCCAAATACCGGATATCGAAGGAAGGGTGTATCCAGCTAGTATCGCCGGGGAGCTTTACCCAGAGGGGATACCCATCTACCCCGAAGGAGAACTGGATTCCCTGATCGAGAAATACGGAGCTGATCAGGTGGTTTTTGCGTACAGTGATGTGTCCCATCAATACGTGATGCACAAAGCCTCCCAGGTATTAGCTTGCGGTGCAGATTTTCGGCTGATGGGGCCAGACAAAACCATGGTAAAATCCAAGGCCAAGGTAATCGCGGTAACTGCGGTAAGAACCGGCAGCGGTAAAAGTCAGACCACTCGCTATGTGGCCAAAGCCCTCGTAGAAATGGGCAAAAAAGTGGCTATAATCAGACATCCTATGCCTTACGGCAACCTGGAGGAGCAGGTGGCCATGAGATTTGGCAGTTATGAGGATTTGGACAAATATAATTGTACGATCGAAGAAAGGGAGGAATTTGAGCCCCATATCGATAACGGCATGGTGGTATTTGCTGGGATTGACTACCAAGCTATTCTGGACAAGGCTGAACAGGAAGCGGATGTGATACTGTGGGATGGCGGTAACAACGACTTGCCTTTTTATAACTCCGATCTGCACATTGTGGTAGTGGACCCGCATCGAGCCGGACACGAGACTACGTATCATCCCGGGGAAACAAATCTGAGAATGGCTGACATAGCCATAATCAACAAGATTGATTCCGCCGATCCCTTGGAAGTTGAAAAAGTTAAAAATACTGTCGCGGCCATAAATCCGAAAGCCAGGCTAATAATGGCCAATTCCCCTATTACCGTTGACGATCCGGAAGCAATAGCCGGCAAGAAAGTTCTGGTGGTAGAGGATGGCCCCACGCTTACCCACGGAGACATGGCGTACGGTGCTGGCGTTATTGCTGCCGAAAAACTGGGAGCGGCCGAGCTGATAGACCCGCGCCCTTACGCGGTCGGAACCATCAAAGACACTTTTGCCAAGTATAATCATATATCCAGGCTCCTACCCGCCATGGGTTACGGGAAGATCCAGATCGAGGAACTGGAAAAGACCATCAATGATTCCCCGGCGGAATTGGTGGTAATAGGAACCCCCATAGATTTAAGGAGAATCATGAATTTGGACAAACCGGCCCTCCGGGTGAGATATGATCTGGAAGAAGTGGGTAAAAAGGAATTGGCAGAAATTCTGGCTGGAGTTGTAGCCGGAAATTAGACCCGATTGGGGAGGAAGAGGATGGCAAAGGTAGTCTTGGCTTACTCTGGAGGTCTCGACACTTCCATTATCATACCCTGGCTCAAAGAAAGCTATGGATATGAAGTCATTGCATTTTGTGCCAATGTCGGTCAGGGTGAAGAACTGGAGCCGGTCCGGGAAAAGGCGTTACGTTCCGGGGCTTCCAAGGTTTATGTTGAAGACCTGGTGGAGGAGTTTGTTACTGATTACG
>CAZOMS010000064.1:0-11066 GCA_964580805.1 uncultured Syntrophomonas sp.
CCCTGGCTGGTAAAAAAGTCGGTATCCAGGCTGCCAGCAGCGCCATCGAAGCAGTGGAGAAAGACAAGGCCACTTTTGATTCCCTGGGAGAATTAGTGCAGTTCGACAATAACGTCGATGCCTTGCTCGATCTCAAATCAGGCCGCATTGATGCGGTTGTGGTTGACGAAGTGGTGGGACGTTACTACTTGGCCAAACATACCGAGGATTACCAGGTACTGACCGAAAACTTCGGTGAGGAATCCTTTGGCGTAGGCGTGAGAAAAGCTGACGTGACCTTCTTGGCCGAATTGCAGAAGGCCCTGGATGCAATGAAGGCGGACGGGACTTCCAAACAGATATCTGTAAAATGGTTTGGTGAAGACCTGATCAAATAGGCAAAATAAACTGGTACTGGATTATTTTTAAATGTTACTCTATCATTGAAACCAAGGCTGACTGTACTAAAGCAGTCAGCCTTTAATTTTGAACATCAATACAGTTATAAGAGGTTCTCTATGGAATATTTGGCTTCATTGTTTCCATTCATGCTGGAAGGCACCGTTGTTACCCTGAAACTCTTTTTCATATCCTTGGTGACGTCAGTACCGTTGGGGGTCGTGTTTGCCATGACCCGGCTTTCTAAATTCGCCCCTATAAGTGTAGCCACTCAGCTCTATATCTGGCTTTTCCGCGGTACTCCCCTATTGCTGCAGCTCTTGTTCATATACTTCGGCTTACCCATTATCGGCATTAATATCGACCGTTTTCCAGCCGCCCTGCTGGCCTTTATCCTCAATTACACCGCCTACCTGGCAGAGGTGTACCGCTCCGGTATTCAATCCATTGACCGGGGACAGTTCGAAGCAGCTGATGTGCTGGGACTGAGCCGCTGGCAAACCTTATCCCGGATCATCCTGCCGCAGATGATCAAAAGAGTATTGCCCCCTATCAGTAATGAAGTGATCAACCTGATCAAGGATACCTCCCTGGTTTATGCCATCGGCATTAGTGAACTGTTGCGGGTCGCCAAGATTGCCGCAGTGCGTGATGCCTTGTTTCTTCCCTTCATAATGGCGGCGGTGTTTTATCTGGTGATGACGGCGGTTATCCAGCAGACTTTCAAGTGGCTGGAAGACCATTATTCCTATTATCGTTAGGAGCAGAATAATGCACATACTTAAAGCTACCGATGTGTACAAGGATTTTCATACCAATGAGGTGTTGAAAGGCGTTTCCATACAGGTCGACAAGAGCGAGGTAATTGCCATTATCGGCCCTTCCGGGTCAGGCAAGAGTACCTTGCTGCGCTGTCTAAACCGTTTGGAGACCATTGACCGAGGCAGTATCGAAATCGAGGGCGAGTATATGGTGAAAAACGGTCCCAACGGCAAAGCCGTATACGCCAACGAAAAGGATATTGCCCGCATGCGCCTGAAAATGGGGATGGTTTTTCAGAACTTCAATCTCTTCCCTCATAAATCGGTGCTGGAGAACCTGATGATGGCCCCCCTGCTGGTAAATGGGACTGACAGCCGGGCCGCCCGGGATACAGCCATGATGTATCTGGAGAAGGTAGGAATGGGCCAGAATGGTCCCAATTATCCCTATCAGCTTTCGGGCGGGATGCAGCAGCGGGTGGCTATCGCCCGGGCCCTGTGCATGAACCCCGACATAATGTGTTTTGATGAACCGACCTCAGCCCTTGACCCGGAGTTGACCGGGGAGGTACTGCAGGTCATGAAAGATTTGGCTATGGAACATATGACCATGGTGGTGGTCACCCATGAAATAGGCTTCGCCCGTGAAGTGGCCCAGCGAGTCATATTCATGGATGAAGGCGCCATAGTCGAGGAAGGCAATGCCGAAGAGGTATTGCTGCACCCGCAGCAGTCCAGGACCCAGGAGTTTCTCAGCAAGGTCCTGATGGCCAGATAAAGCACAGGATGGTCCTCGCCCTTATCCGGGAGTACAAAGGACCATCCTGCCAGTGTTACGCGAACTGTCTGAGACCAGTGAAAGAGCGTCATTATGCAGACATAAGGTCTGCATAAATATAATGGTTTCCACGCTGTCGCTTATCGTCCGCCCGTATATTATGCATACCATTCAGCAATTCTTTGAATTTTTAGTGGTCTCAAACCGTCCCTTTGCACTCGGGACTTTTCGTCACTTCTTTTTGAGTTTTTCTATCTCCTCCTCTACTTCCTCGGCACCTTCGCGATAGAATTCTTCCTCGTCCGGGGCCAGTTCCTTCAAGAGCCTAAGGAACTCACCCGCATGTACTCTCTCTTCATCGGCGATATCCTTGAGGACTTCGATGGCCAGTTCGTTGTCGATGGCTTCGGCCAGCTGCATATAAAGCTGGACGGCTTCATACTCGGCCGCGATCATGAAGCGGATAGCTCTGATCAATTCGGCGTCGGTCAACTTGCGTTCCCTGGTCAGACCAGAAAAAGCGTTTCCAAAATCAGGCATGCTCTCACCCTCCTTGCTAAGTCGATTTCAATAATGCTCCAGATTGGATCTAGCCGTTATTTTTTTGCAGGGTCCAACCGTCTCTTGCCTTATTTTAACACAATCGGGGCGCCGGTTGAATATACCGATATATTCGCTGCCAGCAAATCCGGCAGCGCCAACCGGACTGGATGGTATCGCCACGAGAACAGTCAGCCCTTATCCCTGAACGAAAACTATATAAAGTCTTCCAAGTTCCGGACCAGTTCATCCATACAATCGATCAAAGGCGAATGACCTGAGTCGGGCAGGATGACCAGCCGGGCCACCGTGCCAAGAGCGGCAGCGGTCTCTCTACCGGTGAAAGGCGGGACCACCAGGTCACGGTCCCCCTGGAGAACCAGGGTGGGAGCGGTTATGAGCTTGACCCGGCCGTTACCGGGCTTCAGTCCGTTATGTTCGGTGGAAATGTTGAAACGAAGCAGGGCATAGTGAAGATCGGCCACATTTCTCTGGGTCATGGCGTCGTCCAGGTACTCCTCATACAATTCATCATCGGGCCGGTTTTGATTGTACATTACCCTATCCCACATCTGGCGGACAAATTCGCGGCTGGGATAAACGTTAAATTTTTTCATGTGATCAAGGCCCCAGTTGGATACTTTAGAACCGAGCTTCCGCAAGGCGTTGGGATCCGCGATACTGCTCTCCAAGCGGACCAAGCGATAGCCCTTAATACCCACCGATTCGATCAGAACCATCTTATTAACATAATCCGGGTTGTCAGCCGCCATCTGCATAGCCACTCCGCCCCCAGTGGACCATCCCACCAGGGTAAAATGTTTCAGTTTGAGCTGGTCAGCCCAGAATTTGATATCGTCGGCCAGATCCTTGAGGGACGAGATAGGCTGGTTGTAGGTGGAGGCGCCGAAACCGCGCATATCGGGGGCGAATATTTTATACCGGTCCTCCATCCTCTCCATTAATATTTCCATATGTTTGGACGAGGTCATATTGCCGTGCAGCATGACCACCGGCGGCCCAACCCTGCCCGCCTCCCGGTAACCCAGGGTCTCACCGTTTATTAATTGGACCTTCTTGACCTTATATATGTCCGGCATTGCGCTCCCTTTCTTCTTTTCAGATTATATCGTAGCGGCCTGGTTTTCTTTTCGGGGCTCTTGGTGCGACCGGTGCTAATGTATGCCAGGAAGGCACCATTCGAGGTGCGCCTGTCACAATAGTAACCCAATAAATAACCGAATGGGTAAATAGGTGATGTCGATTTACACCAGCATTAAAACGACCAAAGCATTTCAATGGCGAGAGAGCCATCCACAGCAAAACCACACCATGGGCCAATGGTGTGGTTCGACCGTTTCGGCCGCGGCGATATGGACGAAACAACTCGGCTGCAAGAAATAGCCGCCATCTAATCTTTCGTAGAGCAATGCCAGCAAGAGGAAGTGCCTGACCGCTAAACCGGGCTAGGCCATTATCCTCCAACCATTCTGGCCGGCATAGTCCAACAGCTGGGGGTCTGGCCGGACGGCAATTTTTTCCCCCACCGTCTCCATGATATAGATGTCGGTCAGACTGTCGCCATAAGCCCGACTGGCTGGCCAATCGATGTCCTGATTGCGGAAAGTCTCCAGCAGCATATTTCGTTTAGCCTGGCCATTCACGAAACGGGTATCCCCGTGGGGGTCGTAGAGGTCATTGCGGTAGGCCAATTGAGCCCCCAACACTGTATCCATACCCAAATCTGCGCCTGTGATCTGCAACAATTCCAGATAGGAACCGGAAACCAGTACACAGTGAAATCCCTGCCGGCGAGCCGATTCAATTTCACCCAGGACGGCAGGATTGAACTGGCTCTTTAAATAGGGATAAGCCTGGCGGAAAAACTCTGTTATATCGGCGCGGCGCAAACCGCTATACAAGCGATTGAAGCCTCTAAACGCCTGCCCCTTCATTTTTTCCCTCGAGATCAGTCTTAGTTTGAAAGCCAACCACACCGGCAAGACCACCGCCCCTACCGAGTAGCAACGCAGGCGGGAACGGCCCTGCCTCAGCCATTCCTTACTCAAGCAGGGCAGCGTATCCTTCTGCAGCAGGGTACCGTCAAAATCAAAAACCGCCAGTTTCACATTCAGCCTCAAAAAAGTTAGTCGTTGTTGCCTACGGCAGGTCCGCGGCCCTCTCACCTGACGGCCAAGGACTCTGTCACTGTCTACATTTTACCAAAATAACGTCCGGACAGGCCAGTCGAAGGCTATTTTAACCGGCAGATACCATTCTGACCGGCTGAGCCCGGCTTGATCAGAGTATGTTTTCCAGGTTTATCTCTTCCTTAAGGGGAATGTGTTCGATCATCAGCTTGATCTCGGCCAGTTGTCCCATAGATAGGGAATCGTCCCGCCAAGAAACATATTCTTTGCAGCGGGCCAGGGAGAATTCAATATTATCCATCTCCTGATGTTCCAAAAATACCGGCCACCATTTGGCCTCCTGGTCCCATTTCCGCTCCAGCTGTTCGAACTGGACGGAGGCTTCCGCCCAGCTCCCGGCCTCGATCTCTCCATTAACGGCCTCTATTTGCTGAACCAGGTGCACGGAGGAATCCAACAGCCAGTCATTTATCCAAATGCCTGAGCCTATTAGCAGCCCCAAGGTAACCAAAACCCCGACAAATAGTCGCATAATAATATATCTTCCCCTTACAGTTTGGTAGGTTGGGCATTCTTCACCTGGTAATACAGCTGACCCCGGCTGTCCAGGGTAGCAAAGAATATATCCTGATGGGATCTGACCCCGGAATTGGCCAGCTCCCGCTCGAGCCAGGCCATGTCCCGGTTAGCCTTGGCCAAATTCGGTTCGATCACCCGCCCGTCGACGATCAGGGTCACGGGCAAACCTTCGTAGTCGGGCCAAATGTTCATGTCCTGAGGCTGCACCGGCCTTTTGGACGATTTCAGGATCAGGCTCAGCTGGCCGCTGGTCTCCAGGATTGCATACTCTACGTCCGCCACGTCATGCACCCCCTTCTGGCGCAGTTGTTCCAGCAGTTCATTGATGTTGAGGCGAAGCCGCCGCAATTCCGGCTCCAGGATAAGTGAGTTTTCGATCAGTACACTGGGTTGGCCGGCGATTACTCCCCTGGCTCTTTCGCTTTGGAGGGAAATGAAAGAGAGTGAGATTTCTGCCGTCACCAGGATAAATATCGGAATGATGCCATTAATCAAAGGGATGCCGGTGTTCTGCATGGGTATGGAGGCCAGTTCGGAGATCATGATTATAACTACCAGTTCATAAGGCTGCAGTTGGCCGATCTGGCGCTTACCCATCAGGCGCAGCAATAGCACCGTGGTTATATATAGGATGAGAGTTCTGATTATAACCAGGATCATGGCGGCCGATCCTTTCTTCATGAAATCATGGTATGACACCAGCCCAAGGCAGACAACCTCGGTGCACTATGGCTGAGAAACCGGGTTCCCGCCACAATGCCAGCGATTGCCGCTATCTGCATTCATCCTATATCTTCTCACTATATCTTGGATTTATACGATTTGAGGGCGTTAGGAGTGGTTTCGTGCTTCCCTGTTACTAGAGGCAAAGCGCAGAATGGTTATTGATTTCTAATTGATATTATCAAAAAAGGAAGGCAGGCAACAGAACCATGGCCGTGTCTATGCCTGCCTTTGCTTGGGCCTTATTCCAAACCGATCCCGGCCAAGGCGTCCATCTGCTCTTTGATCTTTTCCTCCCCGGTCAGCTCATAGGCGATGGAGTAAAAATATACAGCGGCATCAAGGGCCCCTTCCTGGCAGGCTTCATTGCCGATCGACAGCGCAATCTGCACCACTAGTGGATTGGGTCCCATCTGGATGTGGTTCTGTTCGAACAACTCGGTCAACCGCTCAAGGGTAGGCGCGATAATGTTTCCCTCGGTGACCTGGGCTATATATGCCAACTCCGCCTTGGCGGCCTGGTTATCCGGTTCAAATCCCAGGCTTAAGAAAAACAAGGCAGTAGCCAGCTCAAAATCTTCCTGCTCGATAAAATAGTAGCCCAGGTTACGATAGCCGCGAGTGAGGTGCTCCGTCTGATAAGCCCTTTCCAGGCCTTTCATGGTCACATCGTAAAATCCCTGCCACTGTTTCCTCCGTTTATGGACCTCTCCGCGCGCATACAGAATGTCGGCTCGCATTGGATTCCAGCGCGCGGCCTTAAGCAAGGCCGCTTCGGCTTCGTCAATCCGTTCCAGATCCAACAGGAGATTCCCGTAAATGAAGTACATATCCGAGTAATCATCAGGGACATGCTGAACCTCCCGCTCGGGGTGGTACAGCTCCCGGTAGAGCACATCCTCCAGGAAATTGTTGAAAGACAAATACTCATGGGCCTCATCATCAGCGTAAAGGTTGGCCTCTTCTATCCTGGCCACCAAACCCTCCACCAATTCCAAGGCTGCCGGGTAATCCTTCTGGAAAATCTGGTATTGAGCTTCCTGCAGCACACTGCCCACGCTTTGGCGCTCCCGGTCCACCATCTCATCCCAAGCCCGCTTCTGATCCTCCGGAAGCATCTCGTAAAGCATAGTCCCCATACTGTCTAAAAGTTCCTGCCCATGAGTGTGGCCCTTGTATTGTTCCGCCTGCTGCATCAGGTAGGGAATGTCCTGACTGGGATCCCCGGTTAGTCCTGCGGTGATCTTGTTCATGATAGTCTCGTATTTCAATATGGTGCCTCCTGTGCGTAGAACGCGTTTAATTCAATACCATGCCTACAATATTATCAACCCATTATAACCATAAGCGGCCGGCGGAAAACAGTTTTCCTCCCAGAGGTTTCAAAATGTCTGGAATGGTGGTAACATACTAGCGCTGCTTGACGATCTTCTCGGCCAGTTCATTCAAATAGGCCCACCGTTCCAGCAGATGCTCGTGCTGTCCTTCCAGTTCCTGGCGGGATGAGGCCAACTCCTGCAGGAGTTGATAATCGCTGGCTGCTTCTTCGATCTGTTGATCCAAAACTCGCAGCTGCGCTTCGATCGCCTCGATATGATCTTCGATAACCTCGAATTCCTTCTGTTCCTTGAAAGAAAACTTCAGCCGCACCGGATCGTTTCCGGAAAAAGGAGCTGGTTTGCCGGGTGCAGCAGAGCCGCTCCGGTTGGTCCTGGTCCTGGCTGTTGGTTGGCCGGCGATTTGGCTCAAATAACCCGAATAATTGACCGCAAACTCCTGCAAGCGGCCTTCACCGGTAAAGACGAGGGTCTTCCCGGTTATACGATCCAGGAAATAACGATCGTGGGACACCGCCACCACCGCCCCGGGGAAGGTATCCAGGTAATTCTCCAGGATGATCAGGGTTTCTATGTCCAGATCATTGCCGGGTTCGTCCAGCAAGAGGACGTTGGGTGCGGTCATCAGAATACGCAGCAGATGAAGCCGCCTTTTCTCTCCCCCGGATAACTTTTGCAGGGTTGTCCAATGGGCCGCAGGCGGAAACAGAAATGTCTCCAGCATCTGAGCCGCGCTCAGCAGTTTCTTACCGGTGGATAGGTATTCCCCCGCTTCCCGTATATAGTCAATCACCCTCATCTCCCCGGGCAGGTCGATGCTCTCCTGGGGAAAAAAGCCTATCTTCACCGTAGCGCCGATGTCAACGCTGCCGGAATCAGGGAGCAGTTCGCCGCTCATGATGCGCAGTAAGGTTGATTTGCCGATGCCGTTGGGTCCCACTATCCCCAGGCGCTCGTCCCGGGGCATAATGAAGGAGAAGTCCTTGAGGAGCGCTTCACCCTGGCAACTATGGGATATGTCCTGCATGACGATGATCTTCTTGCCCAGGCGGCTGGCGGCGGAGGATATCTCTAGGTCCTTCTGGATCGTGGTCTTCAATTCCTCCTGGAGTTTTTCGAACCTTTCGATGCGGGCCTTTTGCTTGGTACTGCGGGCCCGGGCCCCGCGGCGGATCCAGGCCAGTTCTTTGCGCAGCAGCGAATGCTTCTTGCTGATGGCGGCGGCTTCACTTTCCTGCCGCTCCAGTTTCAGCTCCAGATAAGCGCTCCAATTGCCGGGATAGGTGTACAGCTGGCTCTGCTCGATCTCGATGATGCGGCCGGCCACCCGCTCCAAGAAATAGCGGTCATGGGTGACCATCAGTAGGGTGCCGGTGAACCTATGCAGGTATTTCTCCAGCCAATCGATGGCCTGATTGTCCAGGTGGTTGGTGGGCTCATCCAATACCAACAGGTCGGCCGGGCTCAACAAAACCGCCGCCAGGGCCGCCCGTTTGCGCTGGCCCCCCGACAGTTGACCCATGGGGGCAGCAAGATCATCGATCCCCAGCCGGGTGAGGATGCTGCGGGCGTCGCTCTCCAGCGTCCAGGCCTCAGCGCCGCCAACATCCCCAGCTTTGCTCAGCACCGCCGCCAACACGGTGATATCAGGCTCGAACTGAGGGTTTTGGGGCAGGAGGTTTATCCGCAGGTTATTGTTGCGGATGATGCTGCCCTTATCCGGCTCGTCCCATCCGGCAATCAATTTGAGCAGGCTGGATTTGCCGGAGCCGTTGATCCCCAACAACCCAATCTTTTCACCCTTCTCTATGCCTAAAGAGACATTATCCAGGATGACCTTGTCCCCATAAGTTTTGCTGACATTATCCATGACCAGAATATTCATAAAGTATCGGACCTCCCACCTAACCTTATCCTAAATGCCAGGCCAGGAGCAACCGGTTGATTATTTCAGTTCCGTTTTTGTGTCCAGCATCTGAGCGATCCAGTTAAATGCCATTGCTGCCAGGATGAAGGTAAGGATCATTTCGGGATCCCAGCCCAGGATTCTTCCGGTGAACCAGCCGCCCTGACCCAAAGATAGCTTATCCATCAGCCAGCTTAACTTTTCCCTCGGTAGTGCCATAGTAGCCGATGTTTGCACTAAATGTGGCACTATCGTTTAGGATGAAAGTTGAAAAGCCAGAAAAGTTTAAATCAGATAGGATCTAGAAGCAAGAAAGAGGCGTAGTCCCTAAGGGATAGCGCCTCTCAATTTAATTCACGATTGTCTGTTTAAGAAGCTTTGGTCATTATCTGGCCGTCAATCCTGATTACCGATGTTTATCCAGCGGCCCGGTTTTTGGTCAGAATCATATACCACACAGGTATCGCTTATTACGTCATGCAACGCCTGTTTCCGGGGATGCACCGCACAAACCAGATAACCGAGATAGGTGCCCAACAACTGCGACAGGGGGCGGCCGAACATTTCCCGAACTATTACAGTTGACCATTTTAAGGCCTGGCCGTCGGTTTGGATGACTTTTAGGCCCATGATCATTTTCCCCAGCGTTTGTCCGAAGAATCCCGTAATCAATATCAGGTAAGCAACTCCCCAAATGCCCGGGAACAGACTATTGTACAATACATACGACTGCACCGTATCGTGCCCCAGCCCCGCCGGCCATACCAGTCTGAATACAATCTGACTGCTTACGGCGATGACGGCAATGTCGATCAAAAAGGCCCAAAACCGCAGCCAAAATCCGGCCAGACGATATTCACGGTCTGCCCTTTGGCTGAACTCAGGGTTGGCTGTGATGGACTCCATAATTTCGCTCATGACTAGTTCCCCCTCCTTTATAGACGATAAAGATACATCGGTCTGGGAACACTGTTCTCCATGTCCTTTTGGAATCCCAGCAAATCCAATTGGGGCG
Source organism: uncultured Syntrophomonas sp. (assembly GCA_964580805.1). Lineage (GTDB taxonomy): Bacteria > Bacillota > Syntrophomonadia > Syntrophomonadales > Syntrophomonadaceae > PHAA01. The sequence goes on from CAZOMS010000064.1 coordinate 10,168, forward strand.
ACAGCAGCGACAGCAGCCAATTCATATTGTACGGGGGGGGATTTTTGAACAATAGTACTTTGGGGTCATTCTCCTGAATCATGTTCCCTGCTTCCGCAATGGCCGCATCCAGGTCACCAATTTCGTCTATCAGGCCGGCATTCAGAGCTTGAGTAGCGGTATAAATGCGGCCATCCGCCAGGTTAATCACCGTCTGGCGATCCATGTGCCGGCCCTGGGCCACCACATCAACAAAGAATCCATAACTCTCGTCGATGATGCCCTGCATTATCGCTCTTTCTTCCGCGGTCGTTTCGCGCATCGGGTTAAGCAGGTCTTTGTTGTCCCCGCTCTTGAAAACCTCTTCCTTTATTCCGATTTTCTTGGCCAGTTCCTGATAATTGTAGGAACTCATGATGACCCCGATAGAGCCGGTGACGGTGGTGCGCTGGGCCAGAATTTTGTCGGCCGGCATGGCCATGTAATAACCCCCGGAAGCTGCCATGGAGCCCATGGAGACGATCAATGGTTTATTATACTGTTCCTTCATTTTCATAAGTTTATGGTAGGCTTCGTCACTTTCATACAGGCCTCCCCCGGGAGAGTCTATGGCCATCACCACCGCTTTGATGTCGGGGCGTTTAAATGCCTCTTCCACCTGCCTTAGAAAAGACTGGTGATTGTAGGCAGCCGGATCGGTGCTGAACGACAGCCCTTGATCGAGAATAATGCCATCTACCCTGATCAAGGCAATGTTAGCGCCGCTGCCCTCTTTGTAGGTCTCGGTGCGGAACGCTTCTGAGGTAAGAAAAGACAGCCCTTCCGGTGCGGATACAGTTTCATTAACGTCCGTGCGCGCGTGTACTATCAGCAATAATAAAACCAGATTGTTGCAAGGCTTGTTGAATAGCATTCCAAAT
>CAZOMS010000065.1:0-10519 GCA_964580805.1 uncultured Syntrophomonas sp.
GGAATACTGGCCATCAAAAATATCCGCAATAACCGGGAGATGCTCAATAACATAAGCCTTTTGACCATAGGTCTGGCCAGTTTGCTGTTGATCAATACCATAAGTTTCAGTGTGGGAAGGGTAATAACTGATGTATACCAGGATTTGAAATTTGATGTCTGGGTTTATCATCCCCAGGTTGACCGCAGCCTGGAATCCCAGATCAGATCGGTTCCGGGGGTAGTATCTTCGCTGGCGCTTTACGAGATGAACCAGGTGGAAATTGCGGGTTCAACCGAAAAGATCGGTTCGGTGTACGGGATAGATGGTAATCGGATGCTGGATTATTTTGATTTTCGGCTGCAGGGGGATGTAGAGCAAACTCTGCAACAGTATTCTTCCGGCCGCACCATAATTCCTACCACCTTTTTAAAAGAAAAGTTTGATCTGAACATTGGAGATATGCTCACATTGGAAACGGAAACCGGCGCAAGAGACTACCGTATAGTAGGATTTGCCGGCACTATAATGAATAATGGCAACATAGTATTGATTCCTGCCAAATATGTAAAAAGCGACTGGCAGCAGCGCTATTATACCTATCTGTGGCTCAAAACCGATGCGGATCCGGCCGTTGTCAGCCAATCAGTAAAAGATAAGTATCTCCGTGATAACGTGTTCAGCATTACCAAGAATGAATTGCAGGAAACCAATAATCAGTCCAATAACCAGATGTTTGTCCTCTTACAGGGCTTTTCTCTGGTAACCATGCTTATTGGCATATTCGGGGTATTCAATAATTTCGTCGTCAGCGTACTGACCCGCAAAAGGTCCCTGGCCGTTTTTCGCTCTATCGGTATGAGCCAGCGGCAGATGGTAAAGGTCCTGTTGGTGGAAGCCCTGGCCGGCGGTTTGATCGCCGGAGTGACCGGCAGCCTGGGGGGAGGGTTTTTCTTGGTGCAGGCAGGGTACGCTTTGTTCGCCATGAACCTGCCGATAGGAATTATTTATTCACCGCTATTGTTTATAGAAACGGTCGTCGCCGGCGCCATTATCGCGGTGCTTGCTTCCCTGGGCCCGTCCCGGCAGACTGCCCGCCTGGACATTGTCAAAGAACTGAAATACGAATAAAGAGGAGGGTTGTTGGTGGAGGTTATTATCTCAGCATCTGAGGTATATAAGAATTTTTATCTGGGAGATGTGAAAATTGAAGTTCTCAAAGACATAAGTCTGAGCATAACCCGAGGGGAATTTGTCAGCCTGATGGGGCCTTCCGGGTCCGGTAAAAGCACCCTGCTCTACCTTCTGGGCGGTTTGGACCAACCGGACTCCGGGACCATAAAGGTTAAGGGACGGGAACTGTCGGCTATGAGTGATAAAGAAGCCAGCCGCTTCCGGCGGCAGGAAATGGGCTTTATTTTCCAATTTTATAACCTGGTTCCGAACCTTAATATTGAAGACAATATCATGTTGCCGGTACTGCTGGACGGCCAACCCATCAAGAAATACCGGCAAAAACTAGATGATGTCTTAGCCACGGTAGGATTGTCAGCCAGAAAGGGGCACACCCCCCGGGAACTTTCCGGCGGTGAGCAGCAGCGGGTGGCCATCGCCCGGGCCCTAATGAACGATCCCGAGATCATTTTGGCCGATGAGCCGGTGGGCAATCTGGACAGTAAAACGGGGACAGATGTTATGGAACTGTTCAAGCACATCAATGAAGAAGGCAAGAAAACCATCCTGCAGGTGACTCATTCGGAAGAATTGGCTAAATACAGCCACCGGATAATAAGACTCAAAGACGGAAAGGTGTGGGAATAATGAGAAGAGCTGCACTATTGGCAATGACGGCGGTGTTTATCATGCTCATGATGCTTCCGCTGGGCTGCAATAAAGCCGAGCCCCCGGCTGAAGAGACTGTCGCTCCGGTGGAAAATCCAGCTATTGATGCATTCGGCACCATCAAGGTAAAAACCATATCGGAACTGGTGGTTGATTTTCCAGCCCGGATAACGGAGGTCCATGTGGAAGCCGGACAAATGCTGACCGCCGGCCAGAAACTGGTTACTCTGGATGTAAGTGATATGAGAAATGGCATAGAAAAACAACAGTTTGAAATCCAGCGGCTGCAAAATGATCTGCAAATGCAGCAAACACGGCACCAAAAGGCGCAGCAGGATCTGGAACGCCGCCAAGCCCTGCTGGAGGCGGGAGCTATACCAGGCACGGATTATGAAGAATTCGAGATGAATGTTAAGGAAGCTGCCAACGCCATCAAAAATGTGGAGATATCCATATCCGCCGCCCAAAGTGAATTGGCCCGGCTGAAAAATAAGCTGTACGGCAACCTTCACATAAAGGGCAATGCGTTAGTATCGCCATTTGCGCAGGGGCTGGTGTATGAGCTTAACTGCCAGGCCGGTCAGACTACGGATGCCGCCCGCAGCCTGTTAAGCATCATGGATTTGCAGACCATCTACGCGGAAGCAGAAATACCAGAGGAGTTTATCGGTGATGTGAAGCTGGATGCGGCGGTTATTATCGTTCCAGTGGCTGATTCCAGCCGGACCTATCATGGCCGGATTCAAACGATCTCCGATATGGCCGTGGAACGAAATGGGGAAACCATAATTCCGGTAGAGATATCTCTGGATGATTTTGACCAATTCCTAAAACCCAACTATAACATTGATGTACAAATAGCCATCTGATCCCGGCAAAGGGTTGCAGGTGGCTGTATCATTCCGGAGAAAAGATTTTCCGAATGGTTAGAAAATCTGGGGTTTTAAAGAAACGAGGAAGCACTGCCACAATGGAAATACTATTTGTTGGAGCCGGTCAATGTAAAAGAGCTTATCCGTAAGGCCACTGAACACCTGTGGAGAACCAGGGCGGTACCATCGCCGCTGCCAGTGAAAAAGGCCAAGGCACTCAATTTACCATCAAGATTTACCAAAGCATTGTGTGATGTCTGTCCGCATTCCTGCCAAATAATTGTGAATCATATTGAGAGGTTCTATCCCTCGCGGGACAATGCCTCTTTCTTGCTTCTAGATCCTATCTGATTTAAACTTCTCTGGTTTCTCAACTTTCATCCTAACGATAGTGCCACAGTTAGTACAAACATCAGCTATTATGGTACTGCCGAGGGAAAAGATCTTTCCCACTGGTGTCAAAGCTGCATAACCCGATAACTTTCCTTTACCCATTTGGTTATTACCGCAATCAGGGCATCTTAGTTCCGACATATTTGAAAACCTCATTCATTCCGCGCCTCCTTTAACAGCAGTGTATAATACACCCGGTTATAAAGAAAGGCTTTGCTGATCGTCTGGAGTGCGGCACTTGGTAGAGAGCAATTTCATCCTAGTTATTATATTTGGCTTTGAAGCGGAGCTGGGGCTGAAGAACCTAAAGCGGCATAGCCGCAGGTATAAAGTGACTATCATCCTTATATATTTTGATTTAGATCAATTTCAAATATTGGAATTCTTGATACAATTAGATTGTCATAATAGAGTCAACAATACTTAGCAAGAAGGGAGATTATAATATGTCCGCATTTAATGAAACCAAGGAAAACCAATTGCCCAAGCTGGAGCAATTTGTTCCTATCGTGGCACGAGTTCATGGAGAACATCACCCGGAATTCCATGACGTCCATAAAATATTTGATGCGATCAATGAGAAAATCAAGGAGGCAGGTGCGGAAAAACCTGAACTAAACGAAGAATTTATTAAGTTACGGGCGATTACAGATAACTACAAGGTTCCGGGCGATGTATGTGAAGCCTATGAAGCAGTGTACAATATGCTGTCTGAAGTAGATAAAGCGTATCAGGACTAATCCGACGATCAAAGGGACGGCAGCATGTCTGCGGCCCTTTTATTTTGGATATGATAGTATAAAAGCATAATCAAACAGATTGACAAGGAGGAATATAAATGGCCCTATTAAATGATGATGTGAAAAAGGTTTTACAAAATGCCGGCATGTGGGTTCTGGCCACCGCTGATCCAAACGGGATTCCCAATGCGGTTCCGATCAACTTTGTTCAGATCTTGAGCGACAGTCAGATAATGCTCGTAAATAATGCCATGAAAAAGACCATCGCCAATATAGAGAAGAACCCTAATGTGGCTGTAACGGTATGGTATGAGCATGATGGTTACCAAATTAAGGGTAAGGCTGCCATTGAAACGTCCGGCCCCAATTTTGAAGCCGGAGTAGCCATGGTCAAGCAGGAGAAACCTTTTTTGGATCCCAAAGGAGTCGTAATTATTGATATAAATGAAATATACATTACCACCCCCGGCCCTGATAACGGGAAACAGCTGTAAAGTACGGCAGAGAAGAAAAGCAAACAGAACGAATTGGAAGCATGACGAGGCTCTGATTGCTTCCATTTTTCTTGCCTGAAGTACCTGGAGGCCATCATGTGGTTTTACATAATTTTTGGTATGATCTACATCGGCTTGGGATTGGCGGTCTTTCTAAGCCTAAGGGCTGCTGTTAATTATTTGGGAGAACATAATATACCCTTAAACCCGAGCGAAGCCCCAGCCCTGCCATTGCCAGACACTTTGGGTATAAAGGAAAGGCAATTTGGCTTTTTCTCTGATTAGCAGGGACACCTCTTGGACAGGGCCGGTGGCCTCTTTGATTGATTCAATGGGGGACCTGACAGCGGAAGAACACCACACTGCTCTCATTCGTCCCGCCTGCAGCCGATACATGAAGAGGTGGCAGCTATAGCTTTTATCTTCCCGCTCATGCCAGAATGGTCTGATATCATCAAAGCTGCCGTATTTCCACAGGACCATCAATAACTTGCAGCAACAGTCGGCGAATTCAAATAGATCCTTCTATGTTATCAGGGATCCCCCTTTAAAAAGAGAGTAGTAAATTCAATAATACCTGCTTTGCTTCGGGTTTATATAAATAGCATGTAAGAATACCAATATCCAACCGTAAACATTATTGGGTGACTTTTGCAATAGGTGGCAATTATATACTGGTTTCAGATGGTGCTATTCGCAAATGGCAGAGGATTATCCAATCATCACTAAACGATAAATAAACGAATAGAGAGAAAGGGATGATTAAAATTCTTAAAAGATGCTTAAGGTCCGGATTGGTGTTGGCATTTATGTTTTTGGCCGCGAGTGCCGGCGGTTATGCCAGCGCAGCCCCAGTTGATTATGATGTTCGTGAAAAATTAAGTAATGAAGGGGTATGGTTGACTCCAGAAGAAAGTGCGCAGCAAAAAGCTGAATTGGATAGCCTATTAGATTCCTTGGACAATGCAGCTAATATGATGGAGAGCTTGTCTGCTCCTTCATTGCAGGTGCAAATAAACGGTTCGCTAGCAAATGTCCCTCCTCCTATGAGCGTGCATATGAGTGTAATCGAAGGCCAGGTCATGGTACCGTTGAGCTGGATGGCTGGCCAACTGGGAGCCACTTCGGTAGAATGGGATGCCGCCACCCGTACGGCAACTATTACAACTCCGCGGGATTTCTATAGCATGGAGAAATTCAGCTCCTATGCCAGGGCCCTGCAATCTCCTATTGATCAACACAACGATCAAATCTGGCCTTTGCCGGATAAAGCCCAAAACCTGCAGGTGCCGGATCTGGTATCCAACCGACAATTGGCATTGAACCTGAAACACTTCGACCCGGAAAGGGAAGGACTGACCCTGCCCGCTCCCCGTGATTATATAACCATCGAGATCACCAGCCCGGATGGTACATATGAACACAGTTCGGTGGTGCACAGCATTGAAAACCACCAGGACCATTATTACCTGCCCATGGATTGGCTGGAATACTTGTTTAATGCCAAGGTCAATTATGATGGTGCTGCCAATATACTGTCGGTTCAAGCTCCTGATCTGGAGCGAATCAAAACCGAGATTGAACGGATAGAAAACGCCCTCATTCCCGACAGTGCCGATGAAGCGATAAAATTATGGGGCCGGGGTGAACAAACTCGCAACGGGTCCCTGCAGTATGTCGCTTTGTCACCCCAACTGCGTCAGGAAGCGGACAAAAGTGCTTACGTCCGTCAATCATACTGGGTTACCGGCAGTTCGAGCCCCCAAGTAGGTCCTATCACCATAGCAAGCCGGAACCAGCTCAGCGATACCAAGATTGGGTATACCCTCTCTTTCCCGGAGGTCTTTTCCGGCCAGACCTATGCCATAGCGACCGAAAAAATGGTGGTGGAGAAGCTATCCGATAACGGGCAGGAAGGATGGTTTGTAACCCAAATACTGCAAGCCAGCGGATATGGGATTATTGAAGGGGGAATGCAATACTATGCAAAAATGCCATAAGCGTTTAGCAGAGAGAGCGCGACAGCCACATACGGTAATCGTGCTCTCCTTAATTTCTGAACTTACACGTCCACTTCACACTATTTCGCTGCGATTGCATCTACTTCAATTAGACAATCAGGTGATGCCAGCCCTGCCACTTGTATAACAGTAATGGTTGGCCCCGTGTTTCCCCTTAAACCCGAGCAAAGCCCCAGTCCTGCCATTGCCAGACACTTTGGGTATAAAGGAAAGGCAATTTGGCTTTTTCTCTGATTAGCAGGGACACCTCTTGGACAGGGCCGGTGGCCTCTTTGATTGATTCAATGGGGGACCTGACAGCGGAAGAACACCACACTGCTCTCATTCGTCCCGCCTGCAGCCGATACATGAAGAGGTGGCAGCTATAGCTTTTATCTTCCCGCTCATGCCAGAATGGTCTGATATCATCAAAGCTGCCGTATTTCCACAGGACCATCAATAACTCCTCGGCGCCATCATTATCAGCATCAGCCAGGAGTATTTGCTCTATTTTCCATTCTGCCGGTGATTCCCAGATCATTTGCTGGTTTTCCCAGACTCTAACTTGATCATTTATTAGCTGATAGCTTGCAGCCATCCCGCTGCTGTCCATATCTCCGGATATTATCACATTTTCTGATCCTGCCGCCGGCACTTGCCCCCTGATAAAACTTAAAGCAAAGCATAGCAAGAACACGGCGGCCAATCCCATCCGGCTACTGTTCATTTTCCCAAGGCATTACAATCCGGCAGGCGCCATCTACGGCAAAGGTCTGGGTCCAGGCCGGCGGCGGCGGGGACTCCTTATTCTCCAGCATCTGTCTCCATTTCTCGTCGGTCAAGCGGTCCGCAGCCGGCCAGGGGAATTCATAATGGCTGTAAACTCCGCCTTTGACGATGCGCAAATTGCCTTCCACCGGAACTACCGCAAAGATGGAGTGCACATATCCGTTACCTTCTTCCAAGACCTGGTCTGGCGGGGCTGTGGCTACATCAGCCACCAGGGAAGCTGGGTTGCTGTTCAGAAGACTGCTGCGGCTGCCCTCCTGATCACGCAGGGTTTCTATCCAGAGGTGTTCCAGCTGGCCGCCGAAACTGCGTATAAACTCGTATTCTTCCTCGGATAGAGCTTGGTTCTGCAGTTCTTTTTCCGATATGGTCTTCAGATTTAAAGCCAGGGTCTCCATCAATTGCAGGCTTTGGAAATCCGGTACAGAAATCAGCCCCCGGGCTTCCAGTCCTTCGCGGGTCATAGCCGCCAGAGAAGCCAGATTGGCGTAGCAATGGGGATCGGGCTCAACATAGCCGCGGTCATCAATTTTATCACCATAGCCGCCACCCATTTCAGCGTAAACCTGTTTGGCATAGAGAATGGTGTCATGTTTCAGTTCAGTCCAGCTGCCCAGGTAAGTATTCAAACTTTTGCGGTTCCAAGCCTGGTTCAGCATAAAACTGGGATAGCCTTGAGGTTTTTTCACCGTCAATGGCTTTAAGGTATTCATCCAGCTCCAATACAGGTTGTTATGCCAAACTGAAGCATCCAGTGCGGCTATATGTTCCTGTAAACGGGCCATATTCTGGGGGTAGTTTTGATACTGGGTCTGGCCTTCGGCCTCCAGGATCTGATAGGCTTCATTTGAGCCCATGGCAGCAGGGATATCCAGTCCCATAGGCAAAAGGCGCCGTTCACCCTGCTGATTTTCTCCCACTTCACGATATATTAAGCGTTGAAATATATCAGCATCTATGGTGTAGCGCTGCCCCATAAAGCGAAACCCCTTGACTTCCTGTTCCCGGTCTGGCTGTATGCTGGCATCGAAGACGGGGATGGAGTTTATTTTGGGGCCCTGTAGTTCTTGGGATTTCGATAAAAATTGCTGCCACTTGTCGTTATCATTTATCAAGGTATTGAGACTGCTCTCAGACCCATAAACCTCTTCCAGTATTTTAGAGTAAGCTGTGCAACCGGGATCATCGCTTTCACCTGCAAAAAAACTGGTGGTCTGATAGATTTTTTGCCATGATTCCAGGCTGGGACTGCCATTTACAGCCAGGGTCATCAATACCGCCGACCTGGTTTCATCTTCATTCTTCAGCCTAAAGGTCATGCGTCCATACCACATGGTGTTCTGAAAGTAGGATTTAAGATTGTCGTTGCGAGTATAATGCCCCCGGGGGATGTATTGAGTATAATCCTCTTTTAATGATTCCAATGCATCGGGATCTGACCCCATGGCCATCAGTGGAGATTTTTCAGTTTGGTTGTGGTCTTTAATTAGCTGCAATTCTGTTTCAACAACAGCTTTGACCTCCGATGGGATCTTAACAGTGGGATCCAATAGACGGCTGCCTACCGTGAAAAAGGCTACATTGCGCCGGGCCGCATTTTCCCAGGGGCTGTTTTTCAAGGCTTCAAGCTGTTTTTGGGAGGAGTCCAGCATTCCCTGGTTCAGCTGTTGCAATTCCGCCCGCAGTAGGTTTTCCTCGGTATTTTTGAGCAAATGCCCGAAAAACAAGTGATAGTTGTGCAACATGGCATCGGTAGTGATCAGGTTGGGAATGCCGTCATAACGGTTGATCTCATAAACCATGAAAAATTCCTGATGCATTTCCGGCAAGATCACAAAACCGTTCTTGGCCAGCATAGTCTGCGCCGCAGGGGAGAATTCAAACCGGTCCCGATTCTCAACATTGCTCAGATCGGCTTTAACCTGATAAGGTTTGATCTGTGGCGTGACTTCTACCTTGAATTCGCGGTACTCAGCAAACTCGGCGGCTTGAGCAGTTGTAGCCGCGCCCCACTTCTCCTCCAGCAGTTTCTTGCTATTTGGACCGCAGCCGCTCAAAGCTGCTGACATCATCAATACGATCAAGGCCGCGCTTATAGCTTTTGTTGATATAGCCTTCATTCCTACCCCCCCTATTCGATTTTGCCTGCCAATACTAGATTCTTGCACCAATAACCAGAGTCGCACCTCCTATGCAGGTGTACGTTTTGATTTTGCCATATCTTGCAGCAACGACGGCGATTCAGAATATTAGTGGCATTGTTCGTATTTTGGGGGCGCGATACTTTGTATAAAAGTGATCTCCTGCCTCTTTCGCAGTGCTATTCAACGTCTGTTCATGCCTTAAGAGTAACATTAAATATATGCAAATGCGTCGATTTTCGTTTATCCTGAAGAAGGGAATAACGGTCGGGAAGTGCTTCAATGGCAATCATCATAAAATTTATTGCCAAGAGTATCTGGGGGAAGAAACTCCGCACCCTTCTGATCCTGTTCTCCATCTGTCTTTCCACTGCACTGCTTTTCTCGTCACTCGGTATCTCCCAGAATATAGCGCAGGTATACCTTAAACAAATCCGCAGCCAGATCGGCGATGCCGAGATCGTCGTTTATGCCGGCAAGGATAGTTCCTCCCGTTATTTTCGGACCGACCAGGCCGAAATATACCGGAATCGGCTTGACTACATCATAGGCACTTCTAGTGAAACTGGAGTATACCAGGTGGCAGCCAATGAGAAGGTTGCGGTTAATCTGCTGGGATACAAGCTGGAAGACCTGCAGAGAATGAATCCCCTGGTTATACAGCAGCAATACAGCCTGAATCCCTTCCAAGGCAGCAAGATAATTGTCAACCGGGTCACTGCCGATAAATATCAACTCCAGGTCGGTGACAATCTGGATCTAAAAATCAAAGACAACCTCCACCGTTTTACCATTGCCGCCATTGTTGCGCCGGAAGGGCTCCTGACTCCGGGAACGGCCGGGTTCAGCGCGGTAGTACCGAGGGAGGCCCTGGCCACGATGATAGGGGAAAAAGGCCGTGTATCCGAAATATACATCAAGACCAACAATCCTGCTGACATCGAGACCACCCTGACCGCTTTATCCCAACAGTACAGTCGATATGAAGTCGAGAAGACCGTTACCGAAAGTGACTTAAGGGAATTTACCGATACTATTCGTATGCCCTTTATGCTGATGCTGATTCTGGTATGTCTGATCAGCATATTTGTCATCTACACTGCTTTCAAGGTCATCACGATGGAGCGGATGCCAGTAATGGGAACTTTTCGCAGTGTGGGCGCCACCCGGGCCATCACCAACCGGATTCTGCTGGCCGAAAGCGCGCTATATGGGGTGATTGGAGGGATCCTGGGATGTGTCCTGGGAATAGGGATCCTCTATCTCATG
>CAZOMS010000065.1:10529-10863 GCA_964580805.1 uncultured Syntrophomonas sp.
CCTTGTCCAGCAATCCTTGGAACGTTGCTCCCCCCGATGTTCAGCTCACCTATAATCCTCTTTACCTGGGGATTTCTCTGGCTGGCGCGGTAATTTTATCAGTTTTAAGTTCCCTTATACCCGTAATCAAAGTCTATCGAACACCGCTGCGGGATATTATTCTGAATACATACGACAACCAGGGTGGCAGCCGAAAGAATAAAACCATTCCCGCCTTGATTCTACTTGCCCTGATCCTCGCCATTCCTCCCCTGCTGCCGGGCCAGACCGCCGGCATCTTTAGTATAGGGGGCCTCGTCGTCGGTACTCTGGCTATTGTCTGGCTGATCCCCCC
>CAZOMS010000066.1:0-10674 GCA_964580805.1 uncultured Syntrophomonas sp.
ACCCAGCGGACTGCATCCACGATGTTGCTCTTGCCGCAGCCGTTGGGGCCTACGATTACATTGATGCCGTCGGTGAAATTAAGCTCGGTATGATCGGCAAATGATTTGAAACCTCTTATTTCCAGTCTCTTAAGATACACCCTTTTCCTCCCCAAAACATGGTTCAATACCAGTATAATCACAAACTTCCCTCGAGACAATATCTTCCATCATGACCGATCCTCGAGATACTGGCGGCGGGAAAGCAGGCAGCGGGCCGGGGCATCCCCTTGGCCGACCCCTACGCTGCCCCGAACCTGATCGGAACAGCCCCTCACCTCTATCCGCTCCAGACCCAACAGCTGGGATAGACCGATGATGTTGCTGCGCCGGTGGCCGATCAATTTGGACATGTCGCGCGGGTTTACGTATAAACACAGTTCAGGACCGGCCCCGTTGCTGGCTCGGAAGGATTGTATCGCCCTATATGCCTGCTCCTGGAAAACGGCCTGTTCGACCAGCTCACCAAAACTGCTGTGAAAAGGTCCGGCCTGTACAATTCCGGGGCTCCGCAATTCCTGGCCCGGATATAAACCCATTCGGATAACCGGTATATCATAACGGCAAAAGACCAGGTACATTTCCTTGGTGATACGGACCGCCTCTTCCAAACTTAAAGGAGTGTAACGGTTCTCCTTGTGCATAGCTGCCAGTTTGGTACCGGCCAGCACCAGGGTGGGATAAATACGAACCGCCCTGGGCTGCAGGGAGACTGCCTCCCGGGCACTGGCAATGTCCCTTAGCGGGGTATCGCCAGGCAGTCCGACCATCAGCTGAATGCCCAGCTGGAGGCCCTTGCTATTGATTTGAGTACAGGCCTCCCGCACTGCCCCGCTGTCATAGCCTCGTCCCGATGCCTTGAGCACTTCGTCGCTCAACGATTGTACGCCCAGTTCCACCATGCTGACCCCGTAAGACACCAGCAGGTCAAGATTGGCCGCATCGATACAGTCCGGTCGGGTCGAAATCCGGATGCCCTTTATCCTGCCCTGCTGAATAAATGGCTGTACAGCACTAAGGTAATTCTCCTGTTGGGACGGGCTGACTGCAGTAAAACTGCCCCCAAAAAAGGCCACCTCAGTCCAGGCCTCGGCGGGAATGGTTGTCAAATGCTGCTCGATAGTAATCCTTACCTGATCGAAAGACGGGGCTGCCGCTTGATTGGCGATAATCTTCTGATCACAATAGATGCAATCATACGGACAGCCTAAATGGGGGATGAATATGGGGATATTGAAATGTCGTTGACCTGATGATGTTCCGTTCACATCAGTCAATCCAGAGTGAAGCCGTCTTCAAGGGCTCTGGCCGCCGCATTTTGCTCGGCTTCCTTTTTGCTCCTGCCCTGACCGCTGGCCAACATCTGATCCCGGAAAAACACCCCGGCTACGAAATGCCGGGCATGGGCCGGGCCGGACTCGCTTATTATCCGGTAATGAACATTGGTATGGCTCAGGGACTGGACATATTCCTGCAAGCGTGACTTGTGATCCTGGTAATCCCCATGGACGGTTTGGTCGATAAGCGTCTGCAGATAGCGGAGGACAAAACGACGAGCGCCCTCCATGCCCTGGTCCAGGTAGATGGCTCCGATCACGGCCTCCATGGTGTCAGCCAATATGGATTTGCGCTTGCGGCCGCCGGATTTATCTTCGCCCCGTCCCAGCATCAGATACTTGCCGATGTCGATCCGGGCGCCCACATCCACCAAGGCCTTTTCACAGACTACCTTGGCCCGGATCTGGGTGAGGTCACCTTCGGGTTTATCGTTATAGTTCAAGTAAAGGTACTCGGCCACGATAAAATCCAAGATGGCGTCTCCCAGGAATTCCATGCGCTGGTTGTTGGTGACCATACTGTTCTCCTGGGCATAGGAGGGATGGATCAGCGCCGTGCTGATCAAATCTAGGTTGTTGAATTCGAGTTTTTGATCCTGGACAAAATCAAGGGCTGTTTTTGGATTCATCGTTTCACCCGGCTCTTGTTACTTTTGCTGCCCTCTCAAGGCTGACAGCTGCTTCTCAACCATTTGTCCGGCCACACATTGCCGGGCAATCCTTATCCCATTATATACGGCTTCCCGCTTGGAACTGCCGTGACATACTATGCTCACCCCGTTTATACCCAGCAGGGGCGCTCCCCCCACCTTGCTGTTGTCCAGCCGGGCAAACAGCGAAGGCAGTTGGCCCGTCTCGGCCAGGCAGTTCTTGCCCATCAATTGGGCGAATCCCTCCAAGGCCTTAAGCAGGATATTGCCAACAAATCCGTCGCAAACCACTACCTCGGCCTTATCGAAAAAGATTTCCCGGCCCTCGATGTTGCCGACGAAGTTTATTCCCTGGTGTGCTTGTAACATAGCGAAGGTTTCCATACTGAGCTTATTGCCTTTGCCCTCTTCCTCGCCATTGCTTAATACGGCTACCCGGGGGCTTTCGATACCCAGCAGGGCGGAGGCATAAACGCTGCCCAGCAAGGCAAATTGCACCAACTGCTGGGGTTTGCAGTCTACATTGGCCCCTACGTCCAACAGCAGGGTTCCTTTAGTTTTTGCGCCGGGCGCTTCGGCGATGATAGGAGGCCTCTCAATGCCCTCCATTCTCCCCAGGACAAGTGTAGCCGCCGCCATCTGCGCCCCGGTGCTCCCGCACGAAACAACTGCCTGGGCCTGCCCTTCCTTGACCAAACGGGTGGCAACTACTATGGATGAGTCTTGTTTCTTGCGCAGAGCAGCCACCGGTTCATCCATGCCCATCACCTGGCTGGCATTGATTATCCGGATCCGCTCCCGGTTAAAATCGTATTTTACCAGTTCCCCCCGCAATGATTCCTCCCGGCCCACCAGCAGGATCACATCTTCATTGTTCTGCGACCACGTCACCGCACCAGCTACAGTCTCCTCGGGCGCATAGTCTCCTCCCATGGCATCTAGAGCTATTATCATCTCTATCCTCCTTGCCCCTGCCCCTTAACGGCGTTTCCGCCCCATACAGAGGTTAATAAGTATGTATCACCCGATCAGGTATGGACTTATAAAAACAAAAAGTAAGTCCTAGCCCAACAGCTAATGCTTACTTTTTGGTGTCGATCGTGATTATATCGTGCTTAGATAACATTCTTGCCCTTGTAAAACCCACAACTCAGGCATGCACGATGAGGCAGCATCAGGTCATGGCATTGGGGACAGGCGACCAGGCCTGGAGCCTCTATCTTCTTCCACTCCGACCGCCGTTTATTCTTTCGAGCGTGTGATGTTCTTCTCTTGGGGACACCCATTTATGAAAACCTCCTTCCTATAGCAAATCCTTAAGTTTGGCCAGGCGGGGATCCACCTTATCCTCTACGCAGTGGCAGGGTTGAACGTTTCTATCCTGGCCGCATACCGAACACAACCCCAGGCAATCGCCGCTGCACAAAGGATACATGGGCAGGGCCATGAAAATCGCCTGTTGGATCTCGGATTCTATGTCTGCCTCATCACCGTCAAATATCACGAAGCCCTCATCCGGATTGACAGTGGCGCCTTGGCCTTGATCTACCAACACCATCTCGAATTCGGTATGGATAGGGAAAACCGAGCTTTCCAAACATCGGGAGCAGGGAAGCTGCACTTTGGTATCAAGCCATCCCTGACCTGCGAAGACTGAACCAGTGTTCTCCACAGTCACTTCCCCTACCACCGGTGCCAGGAATCTTCCGCCCATCTCCGCCAAAAATTGGTCATCCCCTTTAGTCCGCACCGCGAATTCCTCTTTCTCCCGGGGATGAAGCTTTAGTCTGCGCAGGTTTAGTCTCATAGCTGCACCTCAAAAACAACGTTTTAATTATATTCCGCTTCCCAATGGTTGTCAATAAACTCAACTACCGCCGACAATCACGATAATTGCTGCCAGCGGTTAATCTAGTTAGGCCCGGCTGATTCGGCAAACCAGATTCTTAATATTGGGAGTGCCAAATTCCCGGCCCAATTTCCCGGTAGACGACAGCATATTGAAATTCGAACGGCGCCATTCATATTGCTGGGAGACGTCTCCTTCCGGGTACCACCAACCCAAGGCTGCGCTTATCACCCCAAGTGGTACGATTTCGGTCAAAAGAGCTTGTTGGATAATCTGTCCGTACCTGGTCTCAATTTTCACCTGGTCGCCATCATTGATTCCATACAGGGCGGCTGTTTCGGGATGTATTTCTACGGTTGGGTGGGGTCGCTTTTGCCTCAATTTTTCTACCCATCGATATGATGAAAGCAGATAATAGCGGCTCTTGGCACTAATCAACTGCAGAGGGTAATCCGCGTCCACAGCCTCGGGCAACCCTGTATACTCGGGGAGGGGTTTGGTTCCAAGTTTCTCCGCCGAGCTCAGTTTCAATTCCACTTTCCCGGAAGGAGTTCGAAACCCTTTCTCCTGATATTGCTTGAACCTATCCGGGCCCTTTAAAAACCCCACGGAAGCAAACTGTTCATATGATAACCCGGATGGTCCCAGTAAATCCTCCAGGAATTGCTCGAAATCCTCATGCCAGTATTCGGGATTTGAAATACGTTTGCCCAGTTCGTTCATAATCTTGATATCGGGCCAGCATTCCTCCGGTGGTTCAACCACCTTGGAACGGCATAGAACCATACCATGACCTAATCCATAATGGCCAATATCATTAATTTCATATTGATGGGCGACGGGCAATACGATGTCTGCCATAGATGCGGTCGGTGTCATAAAAATCTCGGCCACTGCCATGAAATCCAATTTCTGAAAAGCCCTGTAGGTTAGATTACTGTCCGCCCATGCCACTAGAGGGTTGGCACACATGCAATAGTATCCCCGCACCGGATACGGCTGGTCTTCCAGGATGGCACGCCGAAAATAAGCGGGCGGCACGGTCATCATCCTGGGAATTGTACCGTAATGGGCTCCAATCATCCGTCGGTTCTTGTCCGGGATCAAATCAGCCCGAACAAATCTTCCCATACCCATCACTTCAGGGTCGTGTGCATTGATGTTGCCGCCAGGTACCTCCAGGTTGCCGGTTATGGCCATCAGACAGACAAGAGCCCGGGTGGCATCGAACACATTCATGTCGTGTTCGAGAGCATTTCCCCACTGAAGGGCAGCGGGCCGGGCAACGGCATACAACCTGGCTGCCTGCTGGATCTGATCAGCCGGGATACCGGTAATGGCTGCCACCCGCTGGGGATTGTACTCCCTGGTCTGTGTATCCAGCTCATCAAAACCTACCGTATAACTGTTCACGAATTCCTTATCATACAACTCTTCCTCGATAATCACATTAATGAAGCCCAAGGCCAGGGCATGGTCAGTCCCGGGGGTGGGCCGAAGCCACAAGTCAGCCTTGCGGGCCAATTCGGTATGTCTGGGATCTATAACCATCAGTTTCGTTCCCCGCTTTATTTGGTTCAGAAGCAGACTGCCGATCTGGCCTTCCTCGTTAGTCGATAAGATATTGCTGGCCCAGGAGAGAATGAGTTGAGTCGGGTGGTGCAAGTCGGCCACTGGGTAAAACCCGCAGGTGTGCATCCCGGTCACCTCTCGGGGAGCGTGGCAAACATCCTGGGAAGCCACTACATTAGGCGACCCAAACACATTAGCCAGCCGAATGAGTATAAAATGCTCCAGCCCTTTGGGCATTCCAACCCCAAAGCCAACTGCCTGAGCCCCATACTTTTCCTTTATGTCGAGTAAACCGGCGGCTGTCTCATCCAAGGCCTCCTCCCACGAGATTCTGGTCCATTTTCCCTGTCCCCGTTTACCTGCCCTCTTCAGAGGGTATTTGAGACGGTCGGGATGATATAAGCGCTCGCCTGACACCCGTCCTTTGAAACAGGTATAACCCTGGTTCAAATAACCTTCGGGATCGCCCTTTATCGAAATGATCTTATTATCACTTACCCCGACCAGCAAACCGCATCCGCCATGATCCATACGACCACAATGGGTCTTGGTCCATTTGACATCCGTCAAGCTCCTCACCGCCTTTTAATGCTGGTAATATATAAAAATACCGGGCAACTGCTACACTAATCATATTGTGCAAGACCCTTATCTGCTAATTATTATCTTAAATCAGATGTTATACCCGCTAATCAATTGGATGGCGGAAGAGATGCAGGACACTGAGGTAAAAGTCAAGGCTGCCCTCCTCCTGCCTCAGCTTCATAAATATGATCCATCATCTGTTGATCATCGGGTTATTTCTTATCCGAACTTACTTATCAGTATGAGGGAGACTTCCTGCCCGGCATCAATGGGCGGATGATTGGGCGGCATATCTATCAAGGCATTACATTCGATTAAAGATCTGAGCATGCTCGGCTTCTGTCCCTCCAGAACCGTAGCCTGCCATCCTTCTCCATCCCACCAGGCCCGGGACCGGATGAACCGCCGCGAACCCGATTTCTTTTTAAAACCGTTGTAACAACGAGCCTTTAAATAGATGGGCTGGGGATCGAAACCTTGCATGGCCCGGACTGCCGGAGCCACAAATAGGTGATGCCCAACCGCACAGGCGGCGGGATTACCGGAAAGAGCAAATATTAAACGTGATCCTAGTACCGCTGCCCCTGTATGACTGCCAGGCTGGACGGGAACATCCCAGTACAGTATTCTGGCGCCCAATTGCTCCATCAAGGCTTGGGCTTCATTACCGTTCTCCGCATAGGTGCCCCCTGTGAGTATTAATATGTCGGATTGCTTCAGCATTTGAGCGGAGACATCAGCCATTGACTGCCTATTGATTCCGGGGACAACCGACTGGGTCAGCATCCCTCCACATTCAGTTACCAGAGCGGTCAGCAACGGCACATTGCTGTCTCTGGTCTGCCCTGGATTCGGTTTGTTCTGCCAGGGAACAACGTTGGTGCTGAGGCACAAGGCGGAAACCCTGGGTTGTCTATACACAGATACCTCGCCTATTCCGAAGGCGGCCATCAAGGCGATATGACCAGCAGTCAGAATAACATCTCCGGCCACTAATTGTTCACCTTCAGAATAATCTTCACCACTATGTTTGATATTGTTGCCCGGTCTGACTGTCTCCAGGGCAGAAAGCATATTACCAACGATGTTGGTTTTTTCATGTGGTACTACCGCTATAGCTCCCGGGGGCAGTTTGCCGCCCGTTTGTACCTGCATGGCATCTCCAGGTTGCAGCCTATCAACCGGATCATCGCCCAGCTTGACGCTGCCGACTAACCTGTACGCTAACCTCTCACTGCCGCCCGGCACTGCTACCGCATATCCGTCTACCGCCGACTGATCACATGCGGGAAGGTTGCTGCCCGCAAGGTGTTTCCCGGCTGTGACCCGGCCAACCGCCTCCAAAATCGACACCGTCTCCGGAGCCAAACGGGAACAGTTGTCAATTATCAGCGTGCGGGCAGTTTCCAAACTCGCATTTACCAACATAGGTTGTTACCTCCGTTCATGGCCTAACCGCCTTTTCCGAACGGGCAGCTGGGGAAGTGGCAGGGCTCACAACCGTCGCAAAGACCCCCATGCCCCATATTTGCTATTTCAGAGCGGGTGATGATATCCCCTGCAAAAATGCGCGGCAGCAGCAGGTCGAGTGTTGTATGGCTGCTGAATAATGCCCCTCCGGGCACACCGCAAATAGGTATATCTCCTTTATAGGCCAGCATAAACTGGGATCCCGGCAGAACAGGGGCTCCGTAGAAAACCACATTGGCGCCGGTATTCCTGATCCCTTCCGGGGTGACATCATCGGCGTCCACCGACATGCCGCCAGTGACCAGGATCAGCTCGGCTCCTTGGTCAATAAAACTCAATATCTCTTGGGTAATCAAAGAAGGTGTGTCGGGAACGATCACCTGTCCTAGCCAGATACCGCCGAAAGGCTCTATCTTCCGTCTCATGACCGGTTCAGAACCATCGTTGATGCGTCCAGTGCTCACTTCACGTCCGGTAGTCACCACCGCTACCCTCAATGGCTGAAATGGTTTAATAGCCAGGATGGGCGGACTGGATCTGACAATGTTTTCGGCGGCTTTCATGGTATCTTCTGCTACGGTGACTGGCACAACCCGCGTTCCGGCAACAATCTGACCACTATCCACATCACGATTGTTATGCAGGGTTGCCATGACAATATCCTCAAGGCAGTTAAGTTCACTCAGTTTGGCCACATTTACCTTCAACAATCCTGCCTGTACGGCTTTGATGTTAACTCGGCCGGTGCTGGGCTCTGTCCATTCCAAGCCTTCTCCCGCTGCCATCCGGGCTAATCGCAAAGCAGCATCATCTTCATGTACCAAACCTTCGGCCGGATCCCAGATGTAAATACTCTCTTTGCCCATATCCTTGAGTTGGCTGACATCTAGCTCAGTGATGGTATGTCCCCGGCGAAATGCCCGGTATTTTTCCTTTCCCGGTATTATTTTGGTTATATCATAACCAAGGGTCAGACCCACGGCTTCCTCCACGGGTACCTTGCGCATCACGCTACCTCCCAGTTTTTATCGGTGTCAGACAGTATACCTGACATCACTGTGCTGCCGCTGGAGAAAGCAATCTTAGTATTAACAGACCAGCTTCTCCAGGATTTATTATACCATACAGACTCAGCACCCATACCCCAGGCGCCCACCAAAAAAAAGACCCTGCCGTTGCGGGCAGGGTCTCCGAACAACACTGATGACTATTTGGACAGGTTATAGGTGTCCTGGGCGATTACCAATTCTTCATTGGTGGGGATTATAAATATTCTTACCTTGGAATCTTCGGTGGCAACGTCCACTTCTTTACCGCGAACCTTGTTCTTCTTGCTGTCCATCTTGATTCCTAAATTATCGAGGTCTTTACAGATGTGCTCTCTCACATCGATGGCATTTTCGCCAACGCCAGCAGTGAAGACCAGGCAATCGCAGCCGTTCAGCATGGCGATGTACTTGCCGATGTAACCCTTGATAGCATTGCAGTATACGTCCAGGGCCAGCTTGGCTCTCTCGTTGCCGGCATCGGCTGCTTCCAGAACGTCGCGCAAGTCGTTGGATACGCCGGATAATCCCAATAATCCGGATTTTTTGTTGAAATAGCTGTTGGCTTCATTGGCATCCATATTCAGTTTTTCCATGAGGAAGAATACGATAGCCGGATCGATGTCGCCGGAACGGGTGCCCATTACCAGCCCTTCCAGGGGGGTTAGACCCATGGAGGTGCTGATTACCTTGCCGTCCTTGATGGCCGCCATACTGGCGCCATTGCCCAGATGCAGGGTGATGATCTTACAGAAGCCATAGTATTTGCCCAACAATTTGGCTGCCCGATGGGATACATAGAAGTGAGAAGTGCCGTGGAAGCCATATCTTCTTACTTTGTAGGTGGTGTAAACATCGTAAGGCAGCGCATATACGAAGTTGGCTGGAGCCATGGTCTGATGGAAAGCGGTATCAAACACGGCAACATGATTGACATTGGGCATCAGACTCTGGCAGGCTTCAATTCCCATCAGGTTGGGGGGATTGTGCAAGGGCGCCAGATCGAAACAGTCACGGATTACTTTCTTGACCTTATCATCGATTATTACCGAGTAGGCGAAATCTTCGCCGCCATGTACGACCCGGTGTCCAACCGCCCCGATCTCACCCATGTCGGCAATACAGCCGTATTCGGGATTGACCAGAACGTTCAGGACCAACTTCATAGCTTCCGTATGATCGGGCATATCCTCTTTGATCAGTACATCATCTTTGCCAGCCGGTTCATGTTTCAGAGTGGTTCCGGGAATACCTACACGATCCACCAGACCTTTGGCCAGAACCGATTCATCGGTCATGTCAAAGACCTGATATTTGAGTGACGAGCTTCCACAGTTAACGACCAAGACCTTCATTACAATACTCCTCCTTCATAAATTAGAGATAAACAAACCCGGGATCTAGTATAAACCCAGTCCAAACTAGGCCTTTACTGCGGTAATGGCTACTACGTTCACAACATCCTCTACGCTGCAGCCCCTGGACAGGTCGTTGACCGGTTTGTCCAGTCCCTGCAGGATGGGACCAAGGGCTTCAGCCTTGGCAAATCTCTGCACCAGCTTGTAACCGATGTTGCCGGCTTGGAGATCGGGGAAGACCAGAACATTGCACTGACCCGCCACCGGGCTGCCGGGGGCTTTGGATGATCCTACGCTGGGGACCAGGGCGGCATCGGCCTGGAATTCACCGTCCACTTTCAGCTCGGGGAACCTTTCCTTGGCCAGAGCCGTAGCTTTGGTTACCTTGTCAACCAACTCGTGGCTGGCACTGCCCTTGGTGGAGAAAGACAGCATGCCGACCTTGGGATCCGGTATACCGCAAACGCTGATGGCAGTGCTGGCAGAAGCCTGGGCAAATTCAGCCAGCTGTTCAGCGGTGGGAACAGGAGTTACAGCACAATCGGCGAATACCAGCAAACCGTTGTGGCCATACTCACTATTCGGAACGATCATGACGAAGGCCCCGGATACTGCGGTCATCCCTGGAGCAGTCTTAATTATCTGCAGTGCCGGTCTCAGCACGTTGCCAGTAGTATTATCGGCCCCGGCTACTTCACCATCGGCTTTGCCCAACTTGACCATCATGGAAGCGAAGAAAAGCGGGTCCAGCATCATGTCGCGGGCTTG
>CAZOMS010000067.1:0-10606 GCA_964580805.1 uncultured Syntrophomonas sp.
CCATCAGCATCTCAGCCCTGAAGTATGACTGGATGGCCGGTTTGCAAGATCTTACTGACGAAGAAAAGACGGCTATCGGGGAATACACGGTCACGGCGGACGGAGAAGAATACACCAGCAGCGACGGACAGGTGACCATAACCAACCTGACCGCAGGGACGTTGGAATATGAGATTAGCAACAGCAGCGAGGATGGCTACCCGGATGTAGTCACCTACAAAGACAGCGTGGAAGTGCAAGATCGGCGGCCATTGGATGAGTTTATCACGGTAAAGATTGCTGTAGTGGGGCAAGCCAGTGATCTGCTCTACGGCCCCGGTGAGGTGAAAATCTATGAGAGCGACGAATATGGCTATACCGCCATGGGCGCCCTGGATGCCACCGGTTTGAGCTGGACCATGTCGGAAAGCTGGGATGGCTTTATAATCGAAATCGGCGGGGAAGAGAATGAAGGCATGAATGGCTGGATGTATTCGGTCAATGGAGAGAGCGGCTCAGATGTGCCCATGTATGAGGATGTCAAGGATGGCGACGAGATCATCTTCTGGTACAGTACAGATCCTATGGAAGAAGGACCAAGCTGGGATGACGTTTTGCGATTAAGCGAAAACCCTCCGCTATATCCGGAGGGAATCAAGGAAGCCAAACAAATATTTGCCCGTTACCAAGACGATTTGGAGTCCCTGAAGACTTCGAGCGAGGTCTGGAACGAGGATAACCGACTGTCACCCTCGGAATTGGAACGGCTGAAAAAAATGCTGGATGGCAACCGGGTCGACTTTAGCGCCGATATCGACGAGGAGGAGATTTACCTGGTAGATTCCGATGACCCGGAAGTGGCCATCCTGGTGCCGGAAAATGCCGTTGCCGGCTCTGTGACCCTAACCGTCGAGGAGTTGAAGGCCGGAGAGTCTCATCAACAGTCCGGCATCAGGATCCTATCGTCCATCTATGAGTTTGGCCCCAGCCCGCTGGAATTCTACGAGCCAGTGACGATCTGCTTCAAAGTGGTCATCGGGGAGGATGTCGATCTTAACAGCCTTACCCCGGCCTGGTGGGATGAGCCCAATCAGAAATGGGCGCCCATCCCCGGAATCATCGATCTCCAATACGGACTGGTGATCTTCCGGGTCGACCATTTCAGCCAGTATGCGTTGATCGGTTCCGCTCCGGCGCCGGCAGCAGCGCCCGCCCGGGTCACCTTCCCGGATGTGGGTGAGGATATGGCCTGGGCCAAGGAGGCCATCGAGATTCTGGCCGGGCAGGGGATAATCAAGGGAACCGACAATGGATTATTTGAACCGAACCGGCCCATAACCCGAGCCGAATTCATCCAGCTCATCGCCAATGCGCGGGAATTGGAGCTATCCATCGGATTGGAGGGCATTTTCAGCGACGTGTATCCGGTCGACTGGTTCGCCCCCGCGGTGGTGGCGGCCTTCAATAACCGGATAGTCAGCGGCAGTCCCGATGGGACCTTTAAGCCGGGCCAGGATATCAGCCGTAATGAGGTGGCCGTGATTTTCGCTAATATGAACCCGGAGATCGCCATCGACCAGATAGCCGCGCTTCCGTATCACGACATTCATGTCATCCCGATCTGGGCATTTAACGCGGTCAAATTCACTCACCAGCAGGGCCTGATGAGCGGTTACGAAGACGGAAGCTTCCGGGGTAATAATCCTCTGACCAGAGCCGAGGCAGCGGTGATCGTGTACAACTATCTGAAACCGGCGGCATCCAAATGATATAGAAATGGGTAAGATTGGGAAAAATGAACCCGACCGGTAATGCCCACTGGCATTATCACATCAACCGCAAAACAAAAAAGGAGGCAGCTTATGCGGCGCTGGTTTTGTCTGTTACTGTTGATATTTATTCTTCTGGCCGGAGCCGCCGGATGTTCGCAGCGGCAAGCATCGGACTCTGGTAATTTGGGTATCGGCAGCAGCCCTGCGGAGACAGGCAGCCTGGCTGCAGTCACGGCTGACAGCCGCGGGGCAGTTCCGGCTAGCGTCCCCGCCACCGACACCCAGCCAACCGGAGCCCAGCCAACTGGAGCCCAATCACCGGACAGTCTGGGCATCCCGACCCCTCAGGCAGCAGATTCGGGCCAGAACAGCCTGCCGGCCGCCGGGACGGGCACAGTCCGGCTCACTATAAGCAAGAATTACGGCAGCGATGTTCTGGCAGCCAAACAGGCGGCCATCCAGGACGATTGGACGGTTATGGACCTGCTCAATGCCAATACCAGTGTCACCACTAAATGGGACGGGAGTTTCGTCAACAGCCTGGCCGGAGTCGAGTCTGACAGCGGCGGCTGGCTGGGGGAAAGAAAGGATTGGTTCTTTTATGTCAACGGCATCTGCGCTGATGTGGGCGCCACCGGGTATAACCTCCGCAGCGGGGAAGCGGTTTGGTGGGACTACCACCCCTGGACCAATATGGGCTCCGCCAATTCGGCCGTCATAGGCTGTTATCCGGAGCCCTTCCTCCACGGGTATCGCGGTCAGGCGGGGCCTACCTTGATAATGACTGCCGCTGACAGTCAGGATCTGGGGGCCCGGCTGCAGACCGCTTTAAGAAAACAGGGAGCAGGCGCGGTGGCCGTAACCGAACTGAACAACAGTCAATTGGAGAACCGGAACGGACCGGTCATGGTAGTCGGCGCCTGGAGCCAGGTAAAACAGATGCCGTGGCTGGCCGGTTTGAATGAGGCCTACCGAAAAACCGGTATAAGCGTTCATTTTAAGGACGAGAGCCTGGAATTGCTGGATTACAAGGGCGGAGCAGTTCGCACCGTCAGCGGCAGTGCGGGGATAATCGCGGCCTGCGGTTCGGGACTGGGGGATGCCAGCCCGGTATGGCTGGTGGTGGGGACGGACCAGGCGGGCGTGCAGCAGGCCGTGGAGGTCCTGGCCAGCAATCCGGCGGGCATCCGCCATTTCTATAGTGCCGCCATAATAAACGGGCAGATAAGCAGACTGCCTTTGCAGTGAGGGATGGATTCCTATGCTGGCCTATCGTGAAAAGGATAATTTGATCCATAAACTGCACCCCCTGACTACCGTGGTCTTTGTGATCGTGGTTTTTCTGCTGGCGCTGGTTTTTTCCCATCCGGTTTACCTGCTGGGCTTGTTGCTGGTGATAGGGACGGTCATCGTCGCCGCCGGTCACTACGGGGAATGGAAATCTTACCTGAAGTTCTCCCTAGTCATGATCGCGATAATCATTATAGTCAACGGGCTTTTTGTGCATGCCGGCCAGACCATCATATTCACGGGTCCCCAAATTGGCAGCCTGGGGAAGGTCAAGGTGTCCCTGGAGGCCCTCGCTTTTGGAGCCGGGATGGGGATTAGACTGCTGGTGATAATCAGCGCCTTTTGCCTGTATACCTATGCTGTGCATCCTGACAAAGTTATGAAGCTGTTCGGGCGGGGCAGCAAGTCGGTCCTGATCATGACCTTGTCGACCCGTTTGTTCCCGCTTATGGTCAAGGACTATTACCGAATAATCGAGGTGCAGCGCTGCCGGGGGGTCAAATTCGATCAGGGCCGCTGGTGGCAGCGGGCCCGCAACATGCTGCCGATCGTCAGCATCCTCCTGGTGTCGTCACTGGAGCGGGCCCTGCAATTGGCGGAATCCATGCATGCCCGTGGATATGGCAGCGGCCCCCGGTCCAGTTACAGCCGGGAATTGTGGCGGCCCCGGGACTACCTGATCCTCACCGCGGTGGCTCTCGGTCTAGTGATGGGGATTTGGGCAGCCCTGCAGGGTTGGTCCAGTTACAGTTATTATCCGCGCCTGCCGGCCATACATACCGCCGATGTGGAAAAGACCGGCTTGATTGTATTGATGCTGATGGTTCCGGCAGTTTTGAACTGGGGGTGGGGTAAATGGCCGTTATTAAAGTCAAGAATCTGACCTACCATTATCCTGACAGCCGCAACGCCGCTCTGGATAGAATTAACCTAGATATTCCGGAGGGCCAGTTTGTTCTGGTGGTGGGAGGCTCGGGCAGCGGCAAGTCCGCCCTGGTTCGCGCTCTGGCCGGCCTGATTCCGGAATTTTACGGGGGCGCCTATGCGGGCGGGGTCTATTTGGATAACAAGGAGATAAGCCAGCTGCAGCGGCGTGAATTGGTGCAGAAGATAGGCCTGGTATTCCAGGATCCCGAGAGCCAGTTGGTTATGACCAATGTGGAACAGGAGCTAGCCTTCGGCCTCGAAAACCTGGCCCTGCCCAATAACTTGATCAAGCGGCGGGTGATGGAGATGGCCAGCGCCCTCAACCTGACTGACCGGCTTAACGGCTCCATTCCCGAGTTATCCGGCGGCCAGAAACAGAAGGTGGCCCTGGCTTCAGTCCTGGCCATGCAGCCGGAGATACTCCTGCTGGATGAGCCCACCTCCCAGTTGGATCCTATCGCCGGTGAAGATCTGCTGACCATGGTCCGGCGGCTGAATGAGGAAAACGGACTGACCGTGGTGCTGATCGAGCAGCGCCTGGAAAGATGTTTTCACCTGGCCGACCGGATACTGGTCATGGATAGGGGCCAGATAGTATATGACCATCATGATCCGGAGGAGGTGGCCCGTTGGGCAGTTGCCAACCACAGCCGGTTTATCCCGCCCCTGGCCCGGCTATTTGCCAGTGTTGGTTATCCGGGTGTACCGGTCACAGTTAAACAGGGCCGCGCCCTGTTGCGCAATAATCACTTGCCGGAACGCGAGGCGGGCCGCCACCCGTCATCCCTGCCGATCCCTAAAAAAGGGGTCAAGGCCGCCATCGCCAGCCAGCCTCTGGTCGATATCAAGCATGTGTGGTTTTCCTATCCCGATGGGGAAGAGGTACTAAAAGACGTAAATTTCACCATCGATCCCGGCGAATTCATCGTCCTTATGGGTGAGAATGGAGCCGGCAAGACCACCCTGGTGAAAAACATCAACGGCCTGCTCAAGCCCAGCCGCGGGCAGCTCAAAGTCGGGAACCGGAATGTCAGGCAATTGTCGGTGGAAGAAATCGCCCCCATTGCCGCATACCTGTCTCAGGATCCCAATGATTACCTGTTCCTGCCCAGCGTCAGGGAGGAACTGGCCTTCACTTTGAATAATCTGGGTTTGCCTGATGACGGCATCAGCGAGCAGCTGCTAAAAAGGCTTAAACTGGATTCCCTGGCTGACCGCAATCCCCGCGACCTCAGCACCGGGGAGCGCCAGCGGGCCGCCCTGGCTGCAGTCCTGGTCAGCCGGCCGCAACTGCTTATGCTGGATGAACCTACCCGCGGCCTTGATTACGCCCTGAAAGAGGAATTGGGCGCCATTTTGCAGCAATTGCAGTCGGAAGGAACGGCCATTCTGGTGGTCACCCATGACGTGGAATTTGCCGCCGAGTACGCCGAGAAAATCGTGCTGATGGCCCAGGGGAGCATAATCGCAGAGGGGGACAAATATTCCATGTTGTCCGATTCGACCTTCTATTGTCCCCAAATAAGCAAGCTGTTCAATAACCTGGTGGATGGGGTGGTGACGCTTAAACAAGGTCAGGCAGTTCTGACTGAGATCATGGCAATCAACAACAAGCAAGCCCTTTCGGTTTGAAGCCCGAAGGGCGAATCGGCTTAAAAACAGTGAGGAGGAAAGCGCGATGAGAAAGATCCAGAAGCTCCTGGCCATCGTAATAGCCATGGTGTTGATCTGTACATACAACCTGCCCGCGGCTGCCGCAGCAGCTTTCCCAGACCAGCAGGCCCGACAGAGTATCAGCCGGGCAATGGCCTATTTTCACCGGATTCAGAACCCGGATGGCGGCTTCCCGGCCCAGGCCGGCCGCAGCAGCAATGCGGCCCTGACCAGCTGGGCCGTTTTGGCGATCACCGCCGCCGGTGAAGATGCGAACGGGGGCAGCTGGGCTCCGCAGGGGAATAGCCCGGTCGATTTCCTGCGCGCCAGCAAGACCTCCGGCGAGACCAACGATTATGCCCGCCTGCTGCTGGCTTTGGCGGCGGCGGGTCAGGGTCCGATCCATCAAAATGTGGATCTGGCCGCCAGGATTATCTCCCTTCAGCAGGCCAGCGGCCAGTTTGCCCAGCCCGGCAAAGGTGAAAAGGGTTTTATCAATTCCCACATGTGGTCAGTCCTGGCTCTGGCCTCGGCCGGACAGCCCATCTCCCAGCCGGATAAGGCCCGCCAATGGCTGTTGAGCCAGCAGAACGATGATGGCGGGTTCGGATGGATCGAGGGTACGGCCAGTGATGCCGACGACACCGGGGTGGCTCTCCAGGCCCTGGTGGTGCTGGGAGAGGACCCGGCCGGGTCCGCAGCCATCCGCAGCGCTCTGCAGTATCTGAAACAGTGCCAGGGCCAAGATGGCGGCTTCACTCCCGGTGACGAATGGATGGGCAGCAAGGCCAATGCGGCTACCGATGCCTGGGTCCTGCAGGGACTCATCGCCGCCGGCGAAGATCCGGTCGGAGAAGCATGGACTATAAATGGGAAAAATCCGGTGGACCACCTGCTGAGCCTGCAAAACAGCGACGGTTCATTCAACTGGACCACCGGGGTCAGCTCTTCACCGGTCACCATGACCGCCTATGCGGTAATCGCCCTGGCCCAAAAACCATTTCCCATCAAGGCTGCTAACGGCGGGCGGCCGGTGGCCGTTCCCAGTCCGGCCCGCTTCCTCGACTTACCTGCGGCTTACTGGGCCTATACTCCGATCATGAACCTGGTGCAAAAGGGGATTTTGAGCGGGTACCCGGATGGAACCTTCCAGCCGGACAAAACCGTGAGCCGGGCCGAGTTCACCCTGTATATCTTGGGAGGGTTGGGCCAGCGGGAGGACAGCCGGCAAGGGACCCATGACTTCCCGGACGTATCAACCGGACACTGGGCCTATCGCTATGTCCAGCTGAGCGCCGACAAGGGTTATATCACCGGGATGCCCGATGGCACCTTCCGCCCGGATGGAGCCATAAGCGGGGCGGAACTGGCCACGATACTGGTCAAGGCACTGCCCGCGGAGAAATGGACTCCCCTGCCCGAGGGGCCTTCCTGGTACTCCGGGTATGTACAGGTGGCCGCCCAGAATGGTCTGTTGTCGCCGGGTTTCGATCCCCAGGCCAGCGCGACCCGGGCCCAGTGCGCCTATAGTGTCGATCAATTGGTCCGGCTGATTTCACCTCGATGAAGCCGAGAGGACAGGGACCATTATTTACAAGAGATGAGGAATGGCTATGAAAAGGCTTCTGCTGCCGGGAATTGTGGCTGCGGTGGGCTTGTTGCTGTTGTTCAGCCTCAATGCCGACACTCCTCTGTATGATACCAATTGGGCCCTGTTGTCTGTCATCATCCTGGGTTTGGCTATAGCAGCCTACTTCTGGCGCTTTGAAAGAAGCCGCGCCGACTCCAAGGAGATCGCCCTTATCGCTACCATGGCCACCCTGGCGGCGGTGTCCCGGGTGCCATTTGCGGCCATAATGAGCTTCCAGCCCACAACCTTTGTGGTCATGATCAGCGGTTATGTATTTGGCCCCCAGACCGGCTTCATTACCGGTGCGACAGCCGCTCTGGTCTCGAATTTCTTTCTCGGGCAGGGGCCCTGGACTCCCTGGCAGATGTTTTGCTGGGGGATGTGCGGGGTTGCCGCCGGGCTTCTGGCCGGAGGGGGCAGGGAATTCAAGGCGCTCCAGTTTACCATTCTGGGGGGGATATGCGGCTACCTGTTCGGTTGGGTGATGAACATATGGCACTGGGTGGGGTTCATTTACCCATTGACCCTAAAGACGTTTATAGCTACCTATATTGCCAGTTTTCCTTTTGACACCATCCATGCCGGGGGCAACATCATGTTTGCAGTATTATTTGGCAGACCTTTTTACGAGGTCCTGGTCCGCTTCAGAAAGAGAATAACGGTGGTGTTCCGGCATGATTATGAATCAGCCGGTTAGGCCAAGCTGAAAGCTAATGTTTGCAGCGATCCGGAGAGACATAAGGGTGGGCTCCCTCCTCTCTAACCGGAAAGCTGCATTTTTTTGGCAGGCCAATCCGAGCGGAACACACGCCCATGATAGTCCGGCGTCATCTGGCTATGGTATATTTAGCTCACCCCCTTAACCTGGTGAATCGATATTAGAGGAGGAGGTTGCATTGCGGCCCGACACCCAATATGTAAAAGCGGCCCTGATCCACGCTGTTATCCAACCCCGGGATAAAACCGACAATCTGCAACGGCTCCTGGCCATGAATTCCGCCGCTGCCGGCCAGGGCGCCAAAATTATCGTGAACCCGGAGCTGGCCACCTGTGGCTATGACTTCAACAGCCGGACGGAGATTGCCCCCTTCGCTGAACCGATACCGGGTCCCACCACCGAATTGTTGGGCCGAATCAGCAGGAAGTGGGGGGTCTGCATCTGTATCGGTTTACCGGAGGCCGACCCCCGCACGGGGGTGTTTTACAACAGCGCCGCGGTCATCGGCCCGGACGGCCAAGTGATCGGCAGACACCGCAAGATAGCCCCGGCCTACAAAGAGAACCTGTGGGCGGCGGAGGGCAATCTGGCTCCGCTGGTGATCCCCACTGAATACGGGCCCCTGGGAGTGGTGATCTGTGCCGACACCTATTCCTATAAAACGGTGCGGGCGGCGGTCCTGCAGGGGGTCCGCTTGCTGCTGGTCCCCGCTAACTGGCCCGCCGACCATTACGACCCCGAGATATACTGGAGGGCCCGGGCGCGGGAGAATGGCATCCAGGTATTGGTTTGCAACCGCACCGGCCGGGAACCGGGTATGGATTGCAGCACTGCCGAATCATTCATGATCGATGAACAGGGCCAGGTGGTGGAAAGGCTGGCATCGGCCGCTGACACCATCGTTTACTGCCAGCTGCCCCTGCGCCAGGGACAGTTACGGACCACCACTGACGCTCTTGTCAGCCGGCGGCGCCCCGAATGCTACACCGGCATATCCCTGGCCGCCTATTCCCACTGGGGAGCGGAAACCCTGCTGGGATTGCCGGCTGCCCGGGACTGTACCGCGGCCACCATTCAATACCGCCCGTTGCCGGGCCAGCCGGCGGCCAACCTGCAGCAGATTCTCGCTCTGATCGACCGTTGCTGGGAGCAGAGCGCCGCCCGGGAAGAAAAAGTGGATTTGCTGTTATTGCCGGAATTGGCCCTGACCGGCGCCATCAGCGGCACAGCGGCGGCGCAATCGCTGGCGGAGCCGGTCCCCGGTCCCGCCACCCTGGCGCTGGCCAACAAAGCCCGGGAAAAGGATGTTCATATCGTCCTGGGCATGGCCGAGAGCAGAGCCGGTCATTTATACAACAGCAGCGTCCTGATCGGTCCGGGGGGCATCGAGGGGGCGTATCGAAAAGTCCATCTCAGTGAGGCCGATGAGGCATGGGCCAGCCCGGGCCATGATTTTCCGGTTTTTGACCTGTCCTGGGGCCGCCTGGGGATGCTGCTCGGTTGTGACCTGCTGTTTCCTGAGGCGACCGAGTGCCTGGCTAAAAAGGGCGCCGACCTTCTATGTGTACCCAGTGCCTGGACCGATGCCAGCGGTCAATTTGTCTGGCCGGCCCGGCTCACCGAGCAGATGCACCTGGTCATCGCCAACCAGTGGGATTATGGCCGGGACGCCAGCGGGGGAGGGAGGAGCGTCATCTATAGTTACGCCCTCGACCCCGGGCAGCGGCAAGTGCGCCAGTCCCCCCCGCAAAGCGACGCAATCAACATCCTCCGGCTTCGTATCCAGGATGCCCGGGACAAGAAGTTTGTGGAAAGAATCAACTATGACTACCTGCTCGATTTGGGTGAATCGGGCGGCGCCCCGGATTGAGGCTACCGCCGGACCCTTATTGGGATCAAGGCTCGACCGGGTCGTCGGGATAGCAGGTCCTTCTCAAAGCGGCAGCAGATCTAAAGGCCCGGGCCAGAAATAGAGCCGGGGGTGTGGCTGCATCCTGCTCACCACGGGTGACTTCCAGAGTTAGTCCGGCCTGGTACTCTGCGGCAGCCAGCAGCGCGCTGATAGGGCGGAAGTCGATGTTCCCTTCCCCGGGCAGCCAATGGCAGTCCTGCCGTCCATCATTATCGGATAGATGCGTGCAGACCACCCGTGCCGCCAGGCTGGCCAGCAAATCCAGCCGGCCCTGGCCATATATGCGGTGATGGGAACTGTCATAACAGAAGCCCAGATGGGGCGAGCTCATCCGGGAAAAAACGAACCGGATATAATCCTCCCGGCCGGTATTCTCGATGGCGATAGTGATGCCCCGCTCTTCCGCCCTTTCCACCAGACCTGTGATACTCTCCAGCCCATACCGATTGGGGGGCGGCAGAGTCAGAGAATCACTTATATGCATGACCATAATGGGTATCTGGTGCTTCTCACAATCATCCAGCCAGCCTTGGTATTGTTTCACCACGGCCTCCCGGACGGAACGACTCTCGTTCCACAAAGCGTCGCACTCATGATAAGGGATATGGATGTTCTCCAGGATCAAGCCAGCCTCCCGGACCAGAACGGGCATGTCCTCTTTTTTGATAGACGGGGTCCCGATCTCATCCTCCCACCACAGCGAAGTGGCATCGAACCCGGCCTCC
>CAZOMS010000068.1:0-4654 GCA_964580805.1 uncultured Syntrophomonas sp.
GACGGTCATGAACGGCATTCCGGCAGTGTCATCCGGGCTCAGCAGATTCTCGGTTTTGCCAATCGCGAGTTAGCCATCGTAGCCAACATAGCCCGATATCACAGCCAGGTGGTGCCGGCTAAATGGCATGATAATTATACTTCCCTGGACCGGGAGGACCAGATAATGGTCAGCAAGCTGGCCGCCATCCTTAAAATAGCCAATGCACTGAACATCTCCGATAAAATATCGATCCAACAGATCGACCTGGAGATCACTCCCAGCGAAGTCGTCTTTAAGGTCAAATCCAAAGGCGATTTTCTTCTGGAAACCTGGAGCTTCTCCGCTCACGTAGATTTCTTCGAAGAAGTCTATGGGTTGAAGCCGGTATTAAAGCACAAAGGATGATAGTAATGCAGGGATACGATCTGGATGCACCGGACAATTACATAAATCGGGAATTGAGTTCCCTGGCTTTCAACCTGAGAGTTTTGGAGGAGGCTCAGGACACCGACAATCCATTGCTGGAGCGGACCAAATTCGCTTCCATCGTCAGTACCAACCTGGATGAGTTTTTTATGGTCCGGGTAGCCGGGGTTTGGGACCAGTTGCAGGCCGGATTGACCGACCCGGATGAGGCAGGTCTGAATCCTCAGCAAGTTTGGGACCGGGTTTCCAGGATGGTGCACTTGATGATCGCAGATCTATACAGTTGCTATAGCCGTTCCTTAAGACCGGGGCTCAAAAAGCAACAAATCAACCTGAGTCGGGGGAAAAAATTAGACGATGCTCAGAAGGCATTTCTCGACAACTATTATCTGCGCACCATCTTCCCGGTATTGACCCCGATGGTAGTCGACAGCAGCCGGCCTTTCCCCCTGCTTTTGAACCGCAGTCTAAACATAGCGGTGCTGCTGGAGAATCCCAATGGTGACAAGGAACCGATTTTCGCTACCGTCCAGGTTCCTTCGGTGTTGGAACGGATGGTGAGTATCCCCTCCAAGGTTTATAAAACCTCGTTGGTATTTCTGGAGGAGATTATAAAGGACAATCTGCCCTGCCTTTTTAATGGACACCGGATCCTGGCCACGGGCTGCTTCCGCATTACCCGCAACGCCGATCTCAGCCTGGACGAAGAAGGCGCGGAGGATTTGCTGGAAGCGCTGGAGCAATCGGTCAAGCAGCGCAAATGGGGCGAGGTCATTCGCCTGGAATACGAAAAAGGTTTGGATTCCCGGTTGGCACAGCGGCTCATAGAGGAACTGGAATTGCCGGAGGGAGGTCTGTATGAAATAAACGGGCCCCTGGACTTGAGTTTCCTATTGAAGATAGCGCCCGGGCCGGAGTACGATCATCTGCGGTTCCCGTCTTTCCGGCCCCAGGTACCGGCTGCTTTTGACAGCGGGGAGAACCTTTTCACAGTGATAGCCAGGCAGGATATCCTCTTTCACCACCCCTATGAGTCATTCCAGCCGGTGGTGCATCTGGCGCAGACAGCAGCCGAAGATCCTGACGTGCTGGCTATCAAGCAGATCTTATACCGGGTGAGCGGCAACTCACCTATTGTAGCCGCCCTGGAGCGAGCTGCCGAAAACGGCAAACAGGTTACCGTACTGGTGGAGCTAAAAGCCCGGTTTGATGAAGAGAAAAATATCACTTGGGCCAAACGGCTTGAGAAAGCCGGCTGTCACGTCATATACGGCCTACCAGGTTTAAAGGTGCATGCCAAGATGCTTCTGATCGTTAGGCAGGAGGAAGACGGAATAAAACGGTATCTGCACCTGGGCACCGGTAATTACAACGACGTTACGGCCCGGGCCTATGAAGATTTAGGCCTGTTTACCGCCAATGCACGTATGGCTGCGGACGCCTCCACGATTTTCAATATGCTATCCGGCTACTCCAACCTGGGCAACCTGTATGAGTTGGAGGTAGCCCCTATGACGCTGCGGCAGAAGTTGTCCAGCCTTATCCGCCAGGAAATCGAGCATGCCCGCAGCGGTCGGCCCGCTCATATCATCGCCAAAGTGAATTCATTGGTGGATAAACCAGTTATAAAGGAACTTTTTGCAGCCTCCCAGGCCGGAGTGAAGGTAGACCTGATCGTACGCGGAATTTGCAGCCTTAAGCCAAATGTCCCCGGTTGCAGCGAAAACATACAGGTAAGAAGCGTGGTAGGCAGATTTCTGGAACACAGCCGGATCTACTACTTCGATAATGATGGAGATAACCGAATATCCCTGGCCAGCGCCGATTTGATGACCCGCAACCTGGATCGGCGCATAGAAATCATGTTTCCGGTAGAGGATGAAGATAATAAAACCAGGATAAAGGAAATCCTGGACGCCTATTTGAGGGATACGGTCAAAGCACGTATCTTGAAGAATGATAGTCGCTATTACCGCATCGACAAACGGGGCAAGAAATTATTCAACAGCCAGCTGCATTTTTGCCGTCTGGCTCAACCTGGCCCATCTCCCAATAAGGAAGTATCTTTTAGCACCGCCAAAGGAGTTGAATTGGTTGATCAACGAATTGATACTGGTCAGGCACGGCAAAGCGGAAGACCGGGCCAAAATAGCTGATGATGCGCAAAGAGCCTTGACCGCACAGGGAGTCAATGAGTTCCGGCAATCCTTATCAGCTCTAATCAACCTCATCGGCACCCGACAAAAAACCCTGGTCTGGACCAGTCCTCTACCAAGAGCCGCCCAGACCGCCGCCTTAATCACCGATTCATTGGGAATCAGCGAGGTTCAGGAATATGAATTTATCGGTGACGGGGACTGGAAAGCATTCTCCCGCCGGTTGGCGGGAGTCAAACAAAGCGGGAATTTGATTGTGGTCGGACATCAGCCCTATTTAAGCGATTGGAGTCAGTCCTTGACCGGACTGCCCCTCCCCTTCAAGAAAGGTTCGGCGGCTGGCTTCCGTCTAAAGTCTTTAACACCGCTGCAAGCCGAATTGATGTGGTTCCTGCAACCGAAATCCTTGAGGCGCTTGGACATCCCATGTCCTGATATTGCTCCCCCTTCGCCCCTGGCCTAAACGTCAAACCAACTGCCGCCCACGAATTCCTTCAGGATCGAATTGGGTGGGATGTTGGTGGTCGGGATAGCCCGGAAGTAACTGAGGAAGCGCAGCAGGCGGCTCGATTCAATATGCTCCGGGACATCGTTGTCAATGGCCTCCAGCAATGGCTCCGCGAATAACTTCAATGCGGCCATCTCATAAACCAGCGAGGAATTGAACATTACATTGGCATTCTCCTGGAAGGCAAAGATATTCTTTTCTTCCGCCCGCCGCACCGAAGGCCATTGCTTGATGGTCTTGACGGCAGGATTGCCCCGGGTTCGGTGGTCGCGTACGATCCTGCGGATCAGTCGGGAATCGGTGGTGGGGATACGGTTGCTGTAATCCACATTAAGCTGGGTTAGAGCGCTTATATAGATCTTGAATTTATTCTTGACCGGTACGCTCCAGGTCAATTGGTCATTCAAAGCATGGATGCCTTCAATTATGATCGGTTCGTTGGCCGGGACCCTGATTCTGGTGCCGGTCTCTTCCCGGCATCCGGTCTTGAAGTTATAGATGGGTATCTCCACTTCTTCGCCTTCTATCAATCGGGTCAGCTGCTCATTAAAAAGATCGATATCCACTGCTGCCAGGGAATCAAAGTCATAATTGCCCTCTTCGTCAATGGGGGTCATAGCCCGGTCCACAAAATAGTTGTCCATGGAGACGGACACCGGATGGTGGCCGATGACCCGCAGTTGGATCAATAGGCGCTGGGCAAAGGTAGTCTTGCCCGAGGACGAAGGGCCAGCTATCAGCACCACCCGAATGCTGGGATTATCGGAGATAGTATCAGCAATATAGGCGATCTTCTTCTCATGCAGAGCCTCATTCACCCTGATCAGGTCATCGATTTTATCCTGGGTTATCATATCGTTTAGAGCTGAAACATGACGGACATGCAGCATCTCCGCCCATTCCTTGGCTTCCTGGTGGATCATGGCCAGTTTTCTCTGCTCCCGGTAGGGTTTGACCAGGTCGACATCATCTATCTCCGGGGTTCGCAGGACCATGCCGGGAGGATGATAGAGAAGCCTGAATTTTCCTAATATCCCGGTCCGGTTGGCCATATAGCCGTACGGATATTCCACATAACCATCCAGTTCGTAAACATGGGCGGCTTCCTTATCGCGATAGCGCATCAGCTGAACCTTGTCATTCTGTCCCTGATCCATGAATATGCGCCTCACTTCATCGTTCTCCATCAAATGACGCTTTATCGGCAGATCCTGTTGAACGATCTGGCGCATGCGGTTTTGAATGAGATCAATCTCTATGTCAGCGCTGGGGATTTCCAGAAATTCGCAATATAACCCATTGGAAAGAGTATGCTTGATCATGAGGGTCCGGTCGGGAAACAGTTCCCGGCAGGCCTTGAGCAGAACCAAAGTAGAGCTGCGCCGGTATATTCTCAAACCCGCCTGGCAGGTGGTGTCGACCAGTTCCATCTCGCAATCGTATCTTAAAACATAATGCAGGTCTCGCAAGGTGTTCCTGATTATGACAGCCACGATTGGGTAAGCCCGCCCCTCCTGGAGGGAGGCACACAATTCGCCCACGGTGGAACCACGGGCAACTTGAAAGGAGCCTATATTTTTTA